>CAWZZK010000157.1:0-76725 GCA_963966455.1 Kaistia sp.
CGCCGCAACGGGCCTTCAAATGGTCGAGCCACTGCAGCACGACGATACAGTCAATGCGGCGGTCTTCTCACCTGACGGCACGCGCATCGTCACCACCTCCGACGACAACACTGCGCGGCTATGGGACGCCGCCACCGGCCAGCCGATCGGTGCGCCGATGCAGCACGACAATTGGGTCGTGGCGGTAGCCTTCTCGCCCGACGGAAGCCGCATCGTTACCGCATCCTGGGACAATACGGCTCGGCTCTGGAACGCCGCCACCGGCCAGCCGGTTGGTGTGCCGATGCAGCACAACGACTGGGTCCGCTTTACCGCGTTCTCGCCGGACGGCGGTCGCGTTCTCACAGCCTCCGACGACAAAACCGCACGGCTCTGGGATGCAGCCACCGGCCGGCCGATCGGCGAGCCGATGCAGCATGACAATTGGGTCGTGGCGGTAGCCTTCTCGCCCGACGGAAGCCGCATCGTTACCGCTTCCTTCGACGACACCGCGCGGCTGTGGGACGCCGCAACCGGCCGGCAGATCGGTGCGCCGATGCAACACAACGACCCGGTTCGCGCTGCCACCTTCTCGCCCGATGGCAGCCGCATCGTCACCGCCTCCGACGACAAGACAGCGCGGCTGTGGGACGTCGCCACCGGCCGGCAGATCGGCGCGCCGATGCAGCATGAGGGTTCGGTCAATACTGCCGCCTTCTCGCCTGACGGCAGCCGCATCCTCACCGCTTCGGATGATAACACGGCGCGGCTCTGGGATGGCGCGACCGGCCAGCCGATTGGCGTCACGCGTCAGGCTGGTGCGGCTGAAGCCATCGCCTGTTCGTCCGACGGCAGCCGCATCGTCGGCAAGACCGGTTCCAACGGCGCACGGCTCTGGAACACGGCGACCGGCGAGCCTATCGGCGCGGTGATGCAGCAAGATAGCAATGTCAGGTCAGCTGCCTTCTCGCCTGACGACACGCGCATCGTCACCGCCTCCGGCGACACCGCGCGGGTTTGGGACGCCAAGACAGGCCAACCGATCGGCAAGCCGATGCAGCACGCTTGGTTGATCAACACTGCCGCGTTCTCGCCGGATGGCAACCGCATTGTCACAGCGTCCAACGACGATAGCGCGCGGCTCTGGGATGTCGCGACCGGCCAGCCGATGGGCGCGCCGATTCGGCACGACGACTCGGTTAACGCTGCCGCCTTTTCGCCGGACGGCAACCGCATCGTCACCGCCTCCAACGACAAGACCGCCATGCTCTGGGACGCCACCAATGGCCGGCCGATCGGCCCGCCAATGCAGCATGAGAACTACGTCAACGCAGCGGCCTTCTCCCCGAACGGCGAAGTCATCGCCACCGCTTCCGACAGGACCGTACGACTTTGGGATCCTTCAACTGGTCAGCCGATCGGAACGCCGATGAGGCTTAGCGCGCCGGTCGGATCGATAACATTCTCACCGGACGGCACCTTTATCGTCACTAGGAACGGTCGAATCTTCTTAGGGACGATCATGTTCTCGCCTTCTGCTGAACTATGGGACACCACAAGCGAGCGGCTCATTGGCCGCATAGAAGAGACCTCATCGATGACGACCATCTGTTTTGTCAAAGATAAAATGCATATTTTAAGTTACGGGCCAGGCGTCGGCCATTTGTTCAATCTAGCGCCTGCGATCTCCAATGTTTCCGCTGATGGTCGCATACATTGGTCGTTGGCGCCTGCGTTCAGCCAGGCCCTTCTGGACGTCGCCGATGCGATCGTTCCTTTCAAGCTTACCGAGGAGGAACGTCGGATCATCTTGCAGGAACAAGAGCGCCCCGCAGCGCCGCGGCAAAGCTCCGGTGAGGCTCGGGCCACGAAGCGGTGACCGACCCAATCCGATCTGATCCAGCCGAGTTCCAGCAGCGGGCGACTGACGGGGCGAGGCGTATTACCTCGGTCGCCGACCGAGACTGATGGGCAGCAATCGCATTGGGGGAACATGATGAGCTGGTTTTCGAAGTTCTTCGACCACGTTGCCGGCGGGCAGACCATCGACTGGACGTTCGTCGACGAGGTTGCCGATCCGGGTCTCGGGATTTCGGGACAGCCCATCCAGCCGGACGAGTGCTATGTCGAAATCTTTCTTGAATCGCTTCGCCTGAAGCAGGCGCGCCGGTTTGCGACCGCCTTTCACGGTGCGGTCTACTCGTTCTTCCGCCTCTCCCAGGAGGGCTCGGAAGACGCTGACATCGCGGCCCTATCGAAGCCGACGCGGTTGGCGGACCTCGATAGCGCCAATCTCGATCGCGTGATCACAGTCTCGTTGCAAATGATGGGGGCCATTCCCTGGCGCGGAGGGACACTGGGCGTCGAACTCGGCCTCTTCTCGATCAAGAAGGGCAATCTCCTGACGCCCGTGCTCGACTACGTGACCAAGGTGTCCGAACAGGGCGGCGTCAGTTTCATTGGGCAGATCAAGCCCTTCGTCCCGCTGGTGACGCAAGGGATGGATCTGATCGCCGGACAGACAGCCGACGCGGTCATCGAGGTGGCCGTCGATACGGACATGCAGCTTCAGCAGAGCCGGATCTGCGCCGTGATCGCCACGCCTCGCGGATCGATCGACAGTTCGCGACTGACGCTCGACGCCAGCGACCGGAAGCTCCTGCTGGACGGCCGACCGCTCGAGGAGGGTTATTGCGTCTTCTCGATTCGGCGATCCGATCGTAAGGCGGACTACGGCGCCATCCCCGACATCAAGGCGTCCTTCGCCTCAGTCATCTCGGCGCTCCGCGGCGATGAAGGGCAGGCCAAAACGGCCCTGGCAGCTTTCCGGCGGACCGTTCTGCTCAGTCCGGACCTCATCACGACTGACAAGGATAGGCTTATTGAAAAGGCCAACTCGCTCTACCGCTCGGTTTTCTCCGAACGCTTGGCTGCCGCCGTAAAGACCGACGCCGAGAGTGGCATCGGCGTCCGGGAACTCGCCGATCTCGATCTTTACGGGAACGGGAAGAAGCCTTTGTGAGGCTTGAAACAGCGGGCCGCTGCCAACATGGCCGGGCGCGAATGTTCATCACCAGAGCTTTCGAACTGGCTCTCCGCCGTGGAAGGCAAGCTTGGCACAAGACTGTGGGGGCGGCGCCTGAGAACGCCGGTACGACAATCGATGCTGCTTTGCGCTATCGCCACCTGTCCGCGCGATTGTGCGCGGGGGAACCTCAATGCAGCAGATGCTTGGATCCTTCCAGATTCTGGTTAGTGTGTGCCACCGTTGGCGACCTCCCCCGGTCGTTGAAACGAATCTCGCAAACTGCAACCTTGGCGCATGATCGAGGGCGGGCTGTTCACGCGTGATTTTTTGATTGAGGGCATTCGGGAGACCGACGCCTGGCGGGCGCTCGATCATGTCGAGGTCGAGGCCATTCACGAGGCCGCCGGCGCGATGCTCGGCGCATTGGCCGCGCGCCGCACTCCGAACGAGGCCCAGACCGAGGCTGACCTTGTCTACCCCTTGTTGGACAGCCTCGGCTGGCATGACAGAGACGTGCAGCCGAACGCCTCGGTGAAGGCGCGCGACGATGTTCCCGATGCACTGCTCTACCCTGACCTCGACGCCAAGGCCGCCGCCGGCCGGCTGGAGGCCTGGAAGCGCTTCCAGCATGGGCTGTGCGTCGTGGAGGCCAAACGCTGGGGCCGGGCGCTCGACCGCGAGGAGAAGGGCCGCAAGGGCGAAGAAGGAACGCCATCCTCACAGATGCTGCGCTACCTACGCCGCGTCGATGGCGTCACTGAGGGCAGGCTGCGCTGGGGCATGCTCACCAATGGCCGCGTCTGGCGGCTCTATTTCCAGGGCGCGCTCTCGGTCGCTGAGGACTTTCTCGAAATCGACCTCGGCAAGGCGCTGGGGGTGCCGGGATGCGATTTCGACCTGTTGGACAAGCGACCCGACGCCTTTGCCGACGACCGGTCCTGGCGCGACCATGCCCTCAAGCTGTTCGTGCTCCTGTTCCGCCGTTCCGCATTCCTGCCGGGCGAAGCGGGCGAGACCTTCCATGCCCTCGCGCTCCGTGAGGGGCGGCGGTGGGAAGCGAAGGTCGCCAAGACGCTGTCGGACGCCGTCTTTGTCGATATCTTCCCGACGCTCGCCGACGCCATCGTGCGGGCAGATCCGACGAAGCCTGCTGCGCTGACGCCCGCCTATCTCGACACGGTGCGCCAAGGTGCGCTGATCCTGCTCTATCGGCTGTTGTTCGTTCTCTATGCTGAGGACAGAAACCTGCTTCCGGATGAGCAAGGTCCGTACGCGCCCTATTGCCTGACGCGGATGCGGATTGAGATTGCCGAACGCCTGAAGACCGGCGGCTCGTTTCCATCTGGCTTCGCCACCTTCTGGCCGCGGCTCGCCGCCATCTTCCAGGCCATCGCGACGGGCAATGACGATTTGGGCATCCCGCCTTACAATGGAGGCCTCTTCGATGAGGCCGCCGCGCCGATCCTGAACCGGGTGCGGCTTTCGGATGCCACCATCGCCAGGGTCGTATTCGGCCTCAGCCATCAGGCCGATGATGGCGGAGGCCGCGGACCCAAATACATCAACTATCGTGATCTCTCGGTGCAGCAGCTTGGCGCGGTCTACGAGCGCATCCTCGAATTCGGCCTGCGCGCCACGCCATCGGGCGGGGTCGAGATCGATGCCGATGACGAAGCCCGACACAAGTCGGGCAGCTACTACACGCCGGAGGACCTGGTCGCGCTCATCATCCAGCGTGCGGTCGGCCCGCTTGTCGAAGAGCGCCTTGCCAAGTTCGCCGAACGCGCTGCCAGTTTTGCGAATGATCCGCGCCCGGCCGCCATCCGCCTCGCCGAACTGGCCCGCGATGATCCCGCGATGTCGATCCTCTCACTGAAGTGTGCGATCCGGCGATGGGTTCCGGCCACTTCCTGGTCAGCCTGGTCGACTGGCTCGCCGACGAGGTGCTGGGGGCAATGGCCGAGGCGACAGCGGTCGTCACCTGGGCCACCTATGTGTCACCGCTGGCGGCGCGCATTGCTTCGGTGAGAGAGAAGATCCTGAGCGAGGCGACAGCGCATCGCTGGCCGATCGTCGAGACCCAGCTCGACGATCGCCATGTCGTGCGTCGCATGGTGCTGAAACGCGTCGTCTACGGCGTCGATAAGAACCCGATGGCCGTCGAGCTCGCCAAGGTCGCGCTGTGGCTGCACTCGTTCACGGTCGGCGCGCCGCTCTCTTTCCTCGATCACCACCTGCGCACGGGAGACAGCATCCTCGGCGCTTGGGTTCGTCCGACCGTCGATGCGCTCCAGGCGCGCGGCGCGCTGTTCAATCTCGGCCAGATCGTCCGCGTCGAGCAGGTCGCGGGGCTGATGGCGGAGATCGAGGAGACGACTGACAACGACATCGCCGAGATCGCCTCGTCCAAGGAGAAGTTAGGCGCGGTCGAAGACGTGACGGATCCGATCGCGGCGCTGTTTTCGCTGCTGACGGCGGAAAAGCTGATGGGCGTGTTCGCGGCGGCGCCGAAGACCGCGCCCGATCTCCGCAAGCTCGTCGGCAAGTCGGAGAGGCAGATTGCCAAGGCGAAGGCCGATCTCGTCGCCTTCGAGCGCGCCTCGGCGCTGCAGCTGGTTCTGGAGGGCATCTTCGGCGATCCGCTTCGCATCGCAGATGGGGCCGAACGTGTGGCGCCGCCGGAATTTGCCCGGCAACTCGCATTACTGCCCACCGAGGCGCCGGATGCGCCCGGCCTCTTCCCTTCGATCGGTGTGGATGATCAACGCCGGCTGACCGCAGACCGCCTCGTCGACGAAGCCCGGCACCTCGCCGGCGAACACGGCTTCTTTCATTGGGAGATCGGCTTTCCCAATATCTGGTCGCGGCTGGCGTCAGCAGAGCCAGAGGGTGGCTTCGACGCCGTCATCGGCAACCCGCCCTATGTGCGTCAGGAACTGCTTGGCGATGCGGTCAAGCGGGGGCTGAAAGCCGGCTACGCCGCCTATGACGGCATGGCCGACCTCTATGTCTATTTCTACGAGCAGGGCCTGCATCTGCTTCGGCCCGGCGGTCGCATGAGCTATGTCGTCACCAACAAGTGGCTGAAGGCCGGCTATGCCGAAGCCTTGCGAGACCTGTTCGCAACCAAGGGCTGGCTCGATTTTGTCGCCGATTTTGGCCACGCCAAGCATTTCTTCCCCGATGCCGACGTGTTCCCGTCTGTGCTGGTCGTCCGCAAGCCCGATCGGACGATCGAGGCGCCGGTCGAGGCCGATATTTGCGTGATCCCGCGTGATGCGGTCCCAAGAAAGGGGCTTGCTGCAGCAGTCGAGGAGGCGACCTTCCCGTTGCCGCGCGCCATGTTCACGAAGGAGAGCTGGATCCTCGAGCCGAAGCCGGTGATGGACCTGCTCGACAAGATCAGGCGCAATGGCATACCGCTGGCGGAGCATGTCGACCTTAAGACATATCGGGGCGTGACGACAGGGTTCAACGACGCATTCTACATCGACACCGAACGTCGCAATGCACTGATCAATTCAGATCCTGGATGCACTGATATCATCAGACCATTTATTCGTGGTCAAGATATCGAGAGATGGCATGTCGATTGGGACGGTTTGTGGATTATATTCGCGCGCCGCGGCATTGATATTGATCAATATCCAAGCGTTAGGCAGCATTTGCTTGGTTTTCGGCCGCAACTTGAGCCAAAACCCTCCGACTGGAAGCCGGCTGAGTTGGGGGCGACTTGGACCGGCCGGAAGGAAGGCGGATACGCGTGGTACGAGATACAAGACAGCATAGATTATTGGAAGATGTTCGATGGACCGAAGATAATCTATCAATCGATTCAATACTATGGTGCATACGCATTGGACTTGAGGGGATTTTTACTTAGCAACAAGGCATTCATGTTGCCGACAGCCGATTATTCGCTCTTGGGCATTCTCAATTCTCCATTGGCCAGGTGGGTGTCATGGCGGCATTTCGCCCACATGAAGGATGAAGCTCTATCAAACGACGGAGTTCGGATGGCGGCTTTTCCTATCCCGAACCTACCTGCACCCCAAGCCGAATCCATGAGCGCTATGGCGCATCAGCTTTCTGAGTTGGCTGATGATCGCGTGGCGGCTGTAACTTCCGTCCTCGACTGGCTTCGCCACGAATTCGGCCTCGACAAGCCGGGCCAGGCCCTCAGCCAGCCGCATTTGCTCGATGCCGACGCCTTCGCCGGCGCGGTGCGCAAGGCCCTGCCGCGCTCGCGGCGGCTCTCGGCGGCCGATTTCGCGCGCTTGAAGCAGGAGCACGCCGAGACGCTCGGCCCCGCCCGGCGCGCCGCCGACGAAGCCCTGGCGTTGGAGCGCCGGCTCTCCGATCTCGTCAACGAGGCCTACGGCCTGACCCCGGAAGAAGTCGCCTTGATGTGGGCGACCAAGCCGCCACGCATGCCCTTCGAGGCGCCGCCTTGATGCCGATGTGCAGGTCGGCCGCAGGTCGATGGTTCTCACGTCAGGAGGCTTGCCGAGAACCGGCCATGGCTCGGCAATGGACCCCATGACGGATCTCGACGAGCCCATATTCGGCGATCATCTCCCGGACGCAATTTGGCTACCGCTCGGATTGGCCATGCTGTTTGCGCTATGTGGCCGGGTGCCCTTGGATAACGAACCGTGGGAGGCCTGCGAGATCGAGCCGCGACCCGGAACGGTTCTCTATGGTGTCACCACGGAAAGGTTCGACGACGCATTCCTTGATTTCGAAAAGGCGCTTCATCGAGCCGCGGCCGCTGACGTGATCCGGTTCAGGGGCGTCCGAGTTCATTTCTCTGAAGATGCCCGCAACGTCGACGGCGAGAACTCCGAACGCATACCCCCGGAGTATTTCGGCCAAATGCAGCGGGGCTTCGACGAGGCCGAGCAGAAGATCGGCGTGGCGTCGTTGCTTGGAGACCTGGACCTGTTCGAGCCCGCGAACAAGCGCCCAACTGCCCATGCCGAATGGCTCGGAGTAGTCGTCGAACGGGCGACGTTTGTCTCATTCCTTCAGGTCGCCTACCCCGGCGGTATTTGGGACAGCGCAGAGCCGGTTGGCCGACCAATCGCGGGCGCCATGGACCGGCCCGCCGCGAGAGTTGCCGCATCGGCTGAAGAGGATGTAGTTGAGCATCGCATTCCTTCAAAACCGCAGGCGGCACCCCAACGCAGGCAGCAGAAGCCCTCCCGAAAGCGAGACGGAGCCGTGGCCCTGCTTGAAAAGCGATATCCTGACGGGCGACCCAGACTGCTGACTGAAAAAGAGATCCTCAAAGATGTCACCGACGCCGGCCACTTCATGTCTTCATCAACCTTGCACCGGGCGCTGAAGCTTGCCTGGGCCTCGCACAAAAATGCGCAATGATTTCAATGCAATGATCTCCATATCACATCAAATTCGATTTGACCTGATATGAAAGATGCCTCGCGGTGGAGGTGAGCGTACTTCCGGGGTGTTCAAACGCGTACGCAAGTATCGCTCAACCCCGAGGTCATTATGAACTCCGCCGCTCTCGAACCCGCAGCGAACTCGATCAGTGACATCATCCGGCGAGCGGGCTTTGGCCGGAGCCATCTCTACCAGGAAATCAATTCCGGCCGCCTGAAAGCGCGCAAACTCGGCGCCAAGACACTGATCCTGGAAGACGACTTCCAGGAATTTCTGCGTTCGCTCCCAGCGTTCGAGCCGAAGATCGGCGGTGCAGCATGACCAAACGGAAACACTGCGCCAGATTGCCCGACTTCATCCCGGCGGGCATGCTCGTTCGGATCGTATGTCGGGGCTATCCGAACTGCGTCGGCGAACTCGTCGATGATGTCGTTCCTGGCGGTCCCGTTGTCGTCAGAAGCGACGACTATGGCAAGATCAACACGACCATCGAGCAGATCGTCCTCTGGCAAGAGCCGAAGCCAGTCTCCCTGAGGCAGACGCTGCCCTACGGTGAATGGACATGCGGGGATGGACGCGTCGTCCTTTTCAACAGGGACTACAAGCCCATCTGGCAACGACGGCCCGGCTGCCCCGCAGATCCTGGAGATCCAGACGAGCGGGTCGACTACGAAGATCAAGTCTGGTTCTACAATCGATGCCCGCCCCCCTGGCTTTCGAAGCCGACTAAGCACCGGCTAACCAAATACCTCGCCAAGTTTTGCGCAGCCTGAAGCGTTTGGATCGCCAGATCATCGCGCGGCCGTCGCATAGGCCGCGCGGTGATCTGGGCGACGCTCCGACAGAACGTGCGGCTCTCTCCCCTTAGCGACTGCCGAGCCTATTCCAAGGCCGAGCCAAAGATCGTCGTGTGACCATGAACCATGACCTAGACCTGCCAACGTCTTCAACACGCATACTCGATGGTGCCGCACGCATCCGCTGTCCTGTTGACAGCGATCTACATGTGTCTTTCGACCCAGGTTCGCCGGACATTGACCCACCGCGGATTGACCTAACGCGACAGCCCGTCACCCCACTCCCCGATGCGGAGTTGCTCCGCGTCGCCGCCTTTCGGCGCGATGTCTATGCCATGGGCTTTCGACCTGTCGAAGTCCGGACGCGGCAGAAGGCACCACTGCACCGCGGCTGGCCGGCAGCCGCACGAAGCAACCCGCCCCTCTGCACGACGCTCGAAGCGACGGTGTCGAAGGAGGCCCTGTCGACTGGACTGATCTGCGATGACTTGCAGGCGATCGATGTCGATGTCGATGATCAGGAAGTTGTCGATCAAGCCTTTGGCGTGATCAGAGAAATGTTCGGCGATACGCCCACGCGCTATCGATCCGACAGCGCTCGAATCCTCATGCTCTTCGCCGCCGCAGATGCCGACATGCGCAAGCGTGCCTTGTCGGGTCAACATGGCGCTGTTGAAGTAATGGGTCGCGGCCAGCAGGTCGTCGTGGACGGCATACATCCAAATGGCGCCCGATATGCCTGGCGAAACGGTTCGCCGGACCGGACGGCACAAGCCGATCTGCGCGCGCTGACCAAAGACGATGTCGATGCGCTGTTCGTTGCTCTCGGGCCGATCCTTGGTGTGATCGATCCGCTGCCGCTGACGACCTCCTCTGCAAATGACCAGTCTGTCAGAAACGCCGCGCCCTTCGCTTCGCCAACTGCCACAGAGCGGGAACGCGCCTATGCTCAGGCCGCGCTCGCAGGCAACGCTGCCAAGCTTGCCGCCATGTCGCGGGGTGGTCGCAACCAGGCCCTGAACGGCTGCGCCTATCGAATGGGGCGCATGGAGACACGCGGCTGGATCACGGCCACGGAGGTCGAGAGAGCGCTCCGTGAGGCATGCACCGCGAACGGGCTGCTGGATGACGATGGCATCGGATCGATCGCCAAGACCATCGCGTCCGGGCTTCGTTCGGGTGCGCAGAAGCCGCATGACGATCTCGAAGACGACATTCATGCGTCCTTCAGCGTCAGCCTGAGCGAGGAACAAGCCGCGGCCGCACCGATCGCGGGCGCTCCTTCGCCAGCCGTGGCCAGGCAAGGTCCGGCGCCATGGGATGCTCCCGATCTGTCGGTGCTGCGATCGACGCGCCGTCCCGCACCCCGCTTCGACACTGCGGTCCTCGGTCCGGTGCTCGAAGCTTGGGCCATACGTGCCGCGGCGGCATCGTCAGCGCCCATTGACTATGTGGCCGTCTCGCTGTTGGCCATTGCCGGTGCCACCATCGGCAATGCACGCTGGCCCTTTGCAGGCGCCAGCTGGTCGGAGCCACCGATCCTGTGGTGTTGCCTCGTCGGCAATCCATCGTCGGGCAAGAGCCCGGCAATGGGAGCCGCGCTCGAACTCTGCCAGGATGCCGAGGAACGGCTTGCCGAGGGGCATGACGAACTGCTCCGCGCCTTCGAAACGACCAAGCGCGTGGCGGCACTTGCTCGCGAGAAATGGGATGCCGAAGTCGCGGCGGCGGTGAAGGCCGGCGAATTGGCGCCGATCATGCCGCGGAAGGCGCTGGAGCCGATCATTCCAACCAGGCCACGGATCATTGTGGCTGACGCGACAACAGAAAAGCTCGCCTCCCTCTCAGCATCGCTGCCGCGCGGGTTGGTCAGCGTCCGCGACGAGCTCGCCGGTTGGCTTGCCTCCTTTGGGCGATATGGCGGCGGCGGGACGGACCGAGCCTTTGCGCTCGAGATGTATGGCGGCCGCCTCTATTTGATCGATCGGGTCAAGGACCCGAAGGGCATCCGTGTCGAGCACCTGACGGTTGGCGTGCTCGGAGGCATTCAGCCCGACCGGCTTGCTGAAGCCATCGACGGGGCTGACGACGGCCTCGCCCCTCGCTTCCTCTGGAGCTGGCCTGAGCCGATCTCCGGCTTCACCGTCAGCAGAGTTATGATGGACTCGCAAAATGCCAAGGATGCGATCGTCCGGCTCTCCGAATTGGCGCTGGGCGAGGATGAGTTCGGCAAGCCCATCCCGATCAAGGTCCTTCTGAACCATGATGCCGTCGACATGCTGGAGGCGTTCGGCCGCGAGATGATCGTGCGCGGTCGTCATGCCCCCGGGATCATGGCCGGGACAATCGGCAAGGCGCGCGGTCATGTGCTGAGGCTATCATGCATTCTCGAGTTCCTGCGTTGGGCCGCATCGCCCATCCATCGGCCGGCACCGACAGCGATCAGCCTGGACGCGGTCTCCGATGCCTGCGACCTGGTCGAGAGCTACTTCCTGCCCATGGCGGAGGCCGTGTTCGGCGATGCCATCATTCCGAAAGCGGAGCGTTTGGCAATGACACTTGCGCGCCACCTTCGGGAGGCCGGCGCGCTGAGGTTCAATGCGCGAGACGTTCGGCGCAGCATCGGCGGCGTGCTGCGGGCGCCCGCAGATATGGACATGGCATGCAGCGAACTGATCGAGGCGGGACTGATCCGTTCGGCCCCCACGCGTTCGGGTCCGACGACGGGCCGGATGGCCAAGAGCTTCGACGTCAACCCCAAGCTTCACGAGGCATCGTGATGGGCCGGTGGAGCAGCCGCCACGCCGAGTTCGCGATCGTCGATCCAGTCCCGCGGCCGGAGACCGACCAAATTGGGGTTCCTTCCGACGCTATCGACGCTTTCGGCACGGCCGGACCATCTCGCCGACGATCGTCGGACGCGGCGGATCGCGTCATCCCGATGCTTGGTCGATTTGGGCAACCCAATGCACCGCGCAATGCTCTGGCCAAGACGAGGGTTGGCCACGCCTCACCGTTGGACAGTGCCTTGCCATCCGAATGGATCGACGGCCTAACCATGTTGGAGACCAAAGCGCCGCCGCTCAGTATATCCGTGAACCGTTGGCAGCGGATAGTCGATGATGCCGACCTGCTCGTCCGGCAGTGGGGTGTGCAGGCAGCAGCGCTCGGCTGGACAAGCCTCCAACTCTTCGGCGCCCATCCGGTCAAACCAGTGGAACGGCACGACCTCAAGGGCCTGGCGATGCTCGTTTATGGCAATCCGATCGTCGCTATGAATCAAGCCGCGGCGAACATGAGCATGCCGAGCGGATCGATCTTGACGTATCGCCGAAGACCGATCGATCCGGTGGCGGTCTGCGTTTGGGACCTGTAGCCAGGCAAGCATCGCGGCGCTTCTCGGCTCGTCGCGCGCTTCAGTACAGCTTGGGCTCACGGACCGTCGAATAGTTCCGTCTATGAACAGCTTCAATTGTCTTCGCCCATGCCGGCCAGCTGCACGCACACCACTTCATGATGGCGAATAGCGGAGGTTCAATTGTCCAACAGTGCACTGACCAGCAAGCAGCAGCGGTTCGTCGAGGAATATCTGGTCGACTTGTCCGGGACAAAAGCGGCCATTCGGTCGGGGTACAGTACCCGCACCGCCCGGCAAATCGGCGACGAAAACCTGTCAAAACTTGCTATTCGCGCCGCCATTGATCGAGCGATTGCCGATCGATCCATCCGGACAGGCATCACCCAGGATGAGGTGCTGCGGCGCCTTTGGTCGATCGTCACGGCCAATGCGACCGACGTCGTGTCCCATCGGCTGGGCGCCTGCCGGTATTGTCATGGTATCGACCATGACTATCAGTGGAGGACCGTGAGGGAGTTCGAGGAGGCTTGTGCGAAAGCGCGGGCTGAACAGGCGGCGGCGCCGAGCGACGACGGCGGATTCGGCTACAGTGCTATAGAGCCGCCGCACCCATCCTGCCCTGAATGCGACGGGTTAGGCGTTGGCCGCATCCAGATCGCCGACATGACAGCTTTGCGAGGCCCCGCAGCCCTTCTCTTCGATGGCGCCCGGGATACTAGGCATGGCGTAGAGGTTCGGCTGCAAGACCGCGCCCGGGCCTTGGAGATGGTCGCGCGCCACTTGGGAATGTTTAGCGACAAGCTGACCATCAAGGGCGATGCGGAGAACCCGCTCACATTGCTCATTCGGCAGATGGGTAAAAGCGCGTTGCCGGTTGTCGCGGCGCCGCCCCTGGATGACGACTATGACGAACCACCTTGATTAACGGATCACGGCGAGCACGCGGTCGTGCCGAAGGATTCCCTTCCGGAAGCGGTAGCTCTCAAGTCGTCGTGGTGCGCGCCTGCTGCAGATCGCGTCACCGAACAGCCCTGATCGGATGCACATCGGCGGTATCTGCAAGCGGCACGACGGCAAGTCTCGCAGCATCGGTCATCGCGTCCGTGATGTGCGCGCTGTAGTGACGCTCGATCATGGCGCTTCCGGTGTCGTGGAGCGCTGCCACCAGTCGAACCGCTAGGCCGGCACGAAGGCCGCGCACAATCGACGAGTGCCTGAGGGCATAGGCCGTGGTATCGGCGGATAGCTCGGCGCGTTCCGCGATAAGCCTGAACGGCTTCGATATCTCCGCGGCCAGCCAAGCCCGGCGCTCCGACTTCTCCCACTTGATGCCGGCGCCCCGCTTGTAGCCCCAGCGCAGGAACAAAGGTTCATGGCCGCGCCGCCCCGCAACGGCCGATCGCAATTCCGCGATGACGTCGTCGCCAAGCGGAACAGCTGTGTGTGAAACCGCCTTGGCGCCGCGCCCCTTGCGACTGACAGGCACCATCAGTCGGCGAGTGGAGATCTGAAGGTCAGCGACCGTGCAGCGGGCCAGCTGCGAGAAGCGCGTGCCGGTCGCCGCAAGCCCGACGACTAACCGGGCGAGATCCCCATCCCAACCCTCCTCCGCATCGATCTCACGCGCCGCCGATATCAGTCGGCGCACATCGGCGTCCGGCAGGATGATGCTCGGCACAGTCGACGCGACCGTCTGGCGGTCTTGAGTCACGGCCGCAAAGCCATCGCGAAGCTCGATCGGGAATCGATCCTGCAATGTCGAGCCATGGTTCCGAGCAGCCTCGTTGAGGGCGGAGCGGAGATCCGTCACGATCCGGCGAATGGTCGCGGGTGCGAGCGACTTGGCTCGAATTCGATCGCGCCACGCGCGGAGGTCCTTGGCCGTCAAAGCATGCAGCGGAACATCGGCAATTGGATCCCCGAAGACATGCATGGTGAAGCGCGACCGGCAATCCCGGGAGATGGCTCGGCCAGACTCCTTTTGTCGCGCCTCAACGGCATCAGCATAGACTTCAGCCACGAGCCGTACCGTCTTCCATGGGCCGGTCGCTACTGCGGTCGCTGCATTGCGGGCTTGTTGAACGAAGCTCCGCGCCGATCGCACGGCCTGGTCATATGAGAGGGTCGTCGATCCGTTTGCTTCGAGCGCGTCATCTGCACTCGCCAAGGTGGCCTGCCTGTAGCCGACGCCGACCCGCCAACGGACGAGCCAACGGCCTGCGCGCTTACTTCGCCTGTATCCGAGATGGGTGTCGGGGTCGATGGACCGAAAATGCACGCCCGGCGCCAGTCGGAGGCGAGCAGCACGCGTCGTCAAAGGGGCATCAATGATCGATTTCGACATCAGGCACTCCAGCGAACGCATCGAATATACGTCAAATAAGTTATGGCGTACAGGCGCGAACAGACGCGAAGCGTAGACAGTCATAACCATCTGATAAATATGGAGAACCGCGATCTGCAGCGAATGGCTACGGAAAGCGCCGCAACTCTCGATTGCCAACATTTCATGCCCTCCGAAGGCAGAGGCCAGGGGTTCGAATCCCTTCGGGTGCGCCATTTTTCGTCCTTTGAGCCGCTGCGAAATCGCAGCCTACCGCTGAAACGGTGCATTACGGCCATTGACGCCAGACGGGGCTTAGGCATGACTGTGCCAGAAGCTGTACCAGATTCTGGTTCGGACGGGCCGAGAGTGCCAAGGCGACTGAAGCAGCGCGGGGGGATCTGGTATTACTGGCGGCAGGTGCCGACGCGGTATGCCGACGTCGATTCCCGCGGCTGGGTGGCCATCTCTCTCGAGACTCGCGATCTTGCCCGCGCCGAGCGGCTCAAAGGATCTGTCGAGCGCGAGCTCGAGGCCTACTGGGTCTCGCTGAAGCGGGGTAACTCCGACGACGGGAAGGAGCGATATCGCGGCGCCATCGAGCGGGCGCGGCTGGAAGGTTTCGACTATCGGCCCGCCACCGATCTCTCCAAATCGTCGCTCGAAGACATCCTTGCACGGCTCGAGCGCCTCGAGGAACTCGGAGCCTTGCGCGCGGACGGAACATCGCCCTCCAAAGCCGTCGCGTCGGATCGGCTTGCGGTGGAGGCCTTGCTCGGCGGAATCGAGGCGCCCTCGCTACGCCTGTCCACCGCGCTGGACGAATTCTACAAGCTGACGCGCGACCGTGTTCGCGCCAAGTCCGACGACCAGATGAGGCGTTGGAAAGCTCCTCGCCTGAAGGCGATCAAGAACCTCATCGATCTCATCGGCGACAAGGCCGTGGCCGACGTCACACGCAGCGACGCCCTGACGCTCCGCGCATGGTGGCAGGACCGTGTCATCGAGGAGGGCTATGCCCCCAACAGCGCGAACAAGGACATCATCCATCTCGCCCAGATGTTCGACACGCTGAACGAAGCGCTCGAACTCGGAATGTCGCGCCCATTCGCCAAGCTGCGACTGGAAGACAAGGAGCAGACGACACGATCGCCTTTCACCATCGAGCAGCTGCAGCATCTCGCGCTGCCGGCGACGCTTGCCGGCATGAACGAGGAGGCGGCCGGCATCGTGCTTGCGATGATCGAGACCGGCATGCGTCCGAGCGAGATCTGCGGCCTCGAGGAGGACGACATCCTGCTCGACCACCAGGTGCCGCATGTGAAGATCCGGCCGAAGCCCAAGCGGCGGCTGAAGACGGTCTATTCCCAGCGCGATATCCCGCTCGTCGGCATATCGCTCCTGACCTTCCGACGCTTCCCGCGCGGTTTCCCCGCCTATCGGGATCGCACGACACAACTGTCTTCCCTCGCCAACAAGGTGATGCGCAACCGCGGCCTGCTCCCGACCGACAATCACAGCCTCTACTCGATTCGCCACTCGTTCCAGGACCGCCTAACGGCGGCCGAGATGGGCGATCGGATGCAGGCCGACCTCATGGGGCACAAGTTCAACCGGCCGGACTATGGCGAGGGCACGACGCTGAAGCACAAGCTCGAATGGCTGACGCGGCTGGCGATCACCGACGCCTCGGATCCCGCTTTGCAGGCGGTCATCGCGCCGTGATACAAGGCAGCGTTGCCGTGACGCCGAAACCGGTCCTTCCGCCAAGGAGGGCCACCCGATTCCGACCTCAGCCGCTTTCGCCGCCGGCCGCGACCCTGTTCATTCTCGCCCTGATGCTTCAATTGACCGGCAGAGGCGCGTCCTCCTGCGCCAGGCGGCTGAACGCCTCATCAAGCGCGCGATCCTGACGCTCGCTTCTGTTCCCGATCGTGAGCGGGGGTGGCTGGCCAGCCCGAGGTCGTCGCTGCCGGAGCCGGTCCGCGAGGCGGTCGAATCTTTCGGCTGGCAGAGAGCCCGGGCACGATTCGCGCCGACGCCGACCGACCTCGACCGCTATCTCGATGTCCTCTCCTGGCTATCGTGGCTCGGCAGGCAGAACGACGGCAAGCGGAACGTGCAGATCATCACCGCCCGGGCCTTCGGATCGCCGCTGTGGAAGCTGGCGCAGCGGTTCGGCAAGTCGGACGAGACGGTCCGTCGCTGGGAAGCGGATGCTCTCGATGCGATCGCGCGGCAGTTCGAAGTCGAGATCCTCGCCATGGTGAATTAGTCGAAAGGCGAAGCAGCACTGGCTAGTCTTGCAGGGTTCTCATGGTCCATCTTCGGTTTACGTTGTCTCATTAGCAGATTGGCGGCTACCAAAATCAGTTTAAACCGGCGCCCCTTGCGGCGGCCTCCGCTTGCGCGCCCATAAGTTGCAGGGCATTCTCAGCTAGGTGTGAGAGAGAAGCTGCCTCGCGCGATTGCGGCACACAGCCAACTCCGACCGAACCTCCTCTCGATCCAAAGAGGTCGTGCATGGTGACAGTCCGAATTCTCGAATGGCCGGATAACCTAGAGCGCATTTCGCGCGCTCTCCAGCCGGGCCATTACCAAGAGAAGGTCGGCTTCCACACCGAAAGCGGACACGTCAAAAGCCGCCCGCGTCGCTCGCCGATTCCCATTCTGAAGGGTGATGTCGAGATCGTGGGGGATGAGGCTTGGAGCGAGCTGGACCGTCTCTGGCGTGTCCCGCCACCCGCGACATATTCGGCGCCGTGCCATGACGGCGCGCTCCATCACGTCCATTTCGCGGCGGCGCCGACTGTCGTGAGAGAGGTCAGGAAGGGCGCCGAGACAGTTCGAACTGTGTCAATCGTGCTTGTCGATCACGGGTTGGCGCCGAAAGCCTAGAGGCGCCGGGAAGCGCGAGACGCTCTGCGAGGCTTCCGTTTATTGCCTCCGCGGCTAATCACCGCCAGTTCCAGCCGCGCCGCGGCGAGCCAGGTACCGGCTCCTCGTGCTCACGGTCGAGAACACCTGCGAACCTCGGAGGCCGCCAGCGGACGACCGATCGGGAACGATCGGCACAGATAGGGATTGAAACTACGTAATATCCGTAGTTATATGCTGCATGCACACCGTAGCTGAAACCAAGGCGTTTCGTCGGCAGGCCGAACAGGCCGGCATGACGGATTCCGAGATCGCCAGCCTGACGGACTATCTCGCCGACCATCCCATGGCCGGGGAGGAAATCGTCGGCACAGGCGGCTGCCGAAAGCTGCGATGGGCAGGCCGCTCGAAGGGCAAGAGTGGCGGTTACCGGCTGATCACGTTCTATTCGGGCGAGATGATGCCGGTCTTCCTGATCGCCGCCTTCTCCAAGGGCGAGCGGTCCAATCTAACACAAAAAGAACGGAACGGTCTCAAGCTCGTGACCGGGATGATCGTTGACGAGTATCGCACTCGGGTTTTGAAAGTGGGTGAGCAAAAATGAGCAAGAAGGCATTCGACAAGATCAGCGAGGGTCTGACGGAAGCGCTTGCGATTGCTCGTGGCGAAGAGAAGGCGTTCAAGCTCCATGTTCCCGCGGAAATGGACGTGCGCGCCATCCGGCGCGAGCTTTCCATGTCGCAGGAGAACTTCGCGCACGCATTCGGCTTCACATTGACTCAGATTCGGGATTGGGAGCAGGGCCGCAGCCGGCCGCTCGGCGCAAATCGCGCCTATCTGCTTCTGATCGAGCAAGATCCGGTGAGCGTCCTCCGTCAGTTGCAGACCGCGGTCGCGCGCAAGGTTGCGTGACGTATCGCCATGCCCTCGACGGGCATGGCGTTGCAGCCCGATGCCAGTGCGCCCTCGCGCCGGTGCTACTAACGCGTGGCGCAAGCGGCTAGTGATGGAAGCGCAATTGATGAATCCGAACGTGAAAATTGCTCTCGACGCTATCGCAGACAACCAGCGCCAGCTCAAAGAAGGGCAGAGCCACCGGGACTGGCTGGAGAGCTTGCGGTTCAACACCGACGATATCGACAGAATCATACAGGCAACACCAAAAACCGACCGCGCCAAGGCAGAACTTCTTGCTCTGGCCGGACAGATTTGCGGCGGTCGCGCGCCGTTGGGTGTCGGTCTGCTCTTCACCCCGGAGAAGCACCAGCGGGACGTCGCCTCGTTCCTAGCGGCGGCGGATCGTTATGCCGCGGTCGTGGCCGAGGCGGCGATATCGGAGTCCGCGTCCATGCTTGGCCTCGGCTGAACTAACTCCAAGACTGAGGCTGCTGTGGGGGGCCGCCGTGTCGATCATCGCCAAACTGCTCGCTGACATCGGCATCGCCGACATCGAAGGCCTGATCGCCGATGGCGCGGCCGAGACGCAGCTCCTCGAGTTCAAGGAGGCTCTCCCCTTCAAGCCGGTCAAGGGGCAGCCGGAAACGAGCGATCGCTGGATTTCAAAGGGCGATAGGGTCGGCGATCTCGCCCGTGACGAGATCCTCGCCGAGATGGTCGCCTTCGCCAACGCCGATGGCGGCACGCTCGTGCTCGGCTTGGCCGAGGATCACGGTGATCCGGCGCGGGCGCGGGAGATAACGCCGTTGCCGCGATGCGTCGAGTTGGCCTCGCGCCTGACGAGCGCCGCCGAAGACGTGATCGAGCCGCGTCTCGCCAGTCTCTCCGCAAAGCCCATCCCGACCGATCACGACGGCAACGGCATCGTCGTGCTGCGCTGCGGGCGATCGGTGGCTGGGCCCCATCGACTGTCGACCACACGAGAGTTCTACATCCGCCGCGGTGAAAGGACTGCCAAGATGACCGCGCGCGAGATCCGCGACATGAGCCTGCAGCTGGCGCGCTCGGGCGATCAATATGAACGCCTCTCGGGCGCGCTTCGGTCAGAGAGCCACCACCGCTTCTCGACGCTCGCCGCCGCAAATCCCCCGAGCCCCGAGCAATGGGACCGGCTCGGCCTGCGGTCGGCGGCAATCCCTGTCACGGAAATGGATCTACAGGACCTGACTCAGCGGCACTCCTATTTCTGGCGCCAGAACAGGATCATTGCGACCGCTGGCGGCGAACCTTTCGGAATGGACTATCCCACGAGCGAATATGGTCGGGAGCCTGACACGAGGCTGAGAACCCTCCAGCAACCAATGTATGGAGACGACGAGCTCTTCAGGAAGCTCTATGCAAACGGTGCCTGCGTCTTCGAACTTCTTCGATCCACTCAACCCGCCCGTCGGCCAGGGATGCAGCCGATCTATGCCGGGTGGTGCATCGCCCTGATGGCGGGCACCATAGCTCAGGCGGAGTGGGTCAAGAACGTATCCGGCAATGACTCGATGACGTTCGGCCTCGAATTCGAAATCATCTCAGAGCGACCATTGGCCTTATTGATAGGGCGAGACCTTTCGCGCGGCCGTGTACCGCCCCCGGGTTGGGCGCCGCCCTCCTTCCCGAGCTACGAACTTGCGCCGGGCACCGATCTCAATATCCTGATCAACACCTTCGTGCGCGACTTGTACAACGCGTGGGGGGTCAATCCGCCTTACGAATTTTCCATCGATTGGCGGACCTTCCTACCGTCCATCTAGCCTGTAGTCCCTATCAATATTCAGGAATGAGCTTCTTTACCTCAGCTTCTGCCAGATTAGGGTAGTTCTGCGCCTCCAGAGACCGCACCTCAGCGACTATTTGCTTGGCCCGCTTTATGCGATCGTTTCGCCACTGCGAATTGAAATTCGCCTGCATGTTGTCAAAAACGGTAAATAAATAACCCGTCTGGGTAAACGCAAAAGAGAAGCTTAAATCGACAATCCATTTTTCGAGATTGTAGGAATCCCAGACATAACCAGCACTGACGTTCCAAATCTTGGCAAGCCTGATAGTTGGCTTGATTTTATGAAGCTCCAACCCGTTCTTTTGAGTTAGCCGGGCATTGAAATCGTTCGGATTCGTGCCGAGCCATCCGCCCAGCCCGTCAGGTATTTTGTACCCCAAGAGCCAATCCGACAGTGCCGGGACCAAATCAAACTTAATGTGGTTCAGCTCAAGAACGATGGTGGGCGACGACTGATAAATCTCGGACTTCTGATAGTAATATTCGGAAAATCGTCGCAGCTTGTCTAGGTACGTCTGTGGGGTGTAGCCGCCTCCGCTAAACACGATCATGTAGTCGATGTCGGATTTCGCATCGATCTGGCGTGGCAATATGGTGCCACGGGTCGATGAGCCGAAGCGAAAGTGCTCGGCCAACTCCTTCCCGAAATAGCCGTTCAATCGGTTCTGGATGGTGCTGATTGAAGTGTTGATCGACGACTTTTCGGCCTCGGAGAGGACGGCTGCACTTGCTCGACGTTCCAGATAGCTAAGCACGGACATTGGGGCCTCCGCCGTCAACGACGTGGGTCGACTCGCCCTGGTCGACACCGGCCCGAGCCTTCTCAAAATCCTGCCGCGAAAACTGAGCCGCCCCTTGGTTGAGCTCATCCCGCTTGGCGCTCATGGCGGCCAGTTGATCGAGCGCAGTCTTCTCATCTGCTAACTGATCGAGCCCCAACTCGCGAAGGATACGGGCGTTGTTGCGGAGGGAGAGGTATTGGTCACCCCAGGTCTTGTGCGCGGCTGATTTCTCGGACGGTTTGACGAAGGTGATGATACCTGTCAGCACGGCAGCAGCCGTCGAGAGCGCGCTAGCGATCTCAGGCAGCGTCTTCAGAAAGGCCGCGCCAGCCACTGCGCTGAGGACAACGGCTGGGATCCCCAGCCAGAAATGATAGCGCCCCCAGCGGTCGCTCGCATTGAAGTGTGCTTTGCCCGAAAGGGTGCAGTCCTCCTCGAGCCGCTCCAGCTCGCGCCGCATTTTCGCTAGGGCATCTTCAGCAGGCACCGTCATTCGCGCCTCCGTCAACCTATGCACAAGTCTAGGTTGATTCGATGCGGCCCGCGACTGTTCCTAGAGTGCCGCAAAGCGGCACGGAGCCTCGTCCACAGATTTGATTCGGTTGCGCGCCGTTTGGAGCAGCGGGCCGTATGGCGCAAGGGACTCTCCTTGGCCCACATCTGCAGTGCTCCGCGCGTTTTCGGGCAGCTGCCGGCGCTCGATCTCGATCGCGCGCTGAACACGCCCTTCTTCATCGCGCCGCGCCTCGCTGAGTGCCTTCGCCACGGCGATGGAGACGACATCCCCATCAACATCGGGCGCCGCGCGGCGAAGGATGGCGGCGATAAGTCCGCGTGAAATCGGCCGAGGCTCAAGCGGAGGCGCCTTCTTCGCGACCTTCATCCGCGTGCCGTCGAAGTGAAGCACGCCCCAGTTCTGAGGCACCTCGCTCGCGGGCACCATCCCGCTGGGGCACGCGAGGTAGAACCGGTCGCAGTGATCGAACATCGGCGACGTCTTCACGGGGTTCTTCGCCTCGCGCAGCCAGTCCGACCGGCTCACCTTGATCTCGATGCCGATGATCTCCTGCCCGGTCGACGGCCAGACGCCGACGGCGATAGCATCCGTCCAGGTCCGCGCCTTGGCTCCGGTGTCGTTCGAGACCTCGTAGAAGACGGCATAGGCAGGCCTCGCGAAGTGCACGCGAAGCGCGGCCTTGATCATCGACGCCGTGATCTTGGGAACGTCGGCGGGTGCGCCGCTCTGGGCGGCGTCGACGAGATCAGCCATGGCGGGCCCCGCCCAGATTTACCGGCGGGTCGGCTGGATCGAAGCCCGCCGCGCGAAACCGGCCGGTCCCGGCGACGAAGACGAACGGCAGCGGTTCCGACCAGGTGTAGTAGACGACGCGATGCGTGCCGTGTGCGTCAGATCCGAGCCCTTCTCGCATTTCCTCGACGAGCCCGGCGACGGTGTCAGCGATTCCCCCGCCGGCCACGCTGGCGCAATTCGCGGCGGCTGGCTTCGGCGGTACCGCGGTCCAGCCATCCTCGGTGATCGTCAACACGCCGAAGCCGTGATGCTCGAGCCAGCAGAATTCGACGACCTCGCCCTCCGCAAGCGGACGGGTTCGCGGCTCGTCCTCGAAGTCTTCGCGGACGATGAGGCCCCAGCCGCCATCGACCCGCTGACACCAGTCCTCCGGCGACGGCCGCGCCGACGGCACGACCTCGTCCATGAGTTCTTCGGGCAACCATTCGATTTCGCGGCTCATGGCCGCACCGGCAGTGCGTTGTGCTCGACGCCATCGAGCAGCCGGCCAGCCGCCTTCTTGCCGACGTCGAACATCGTCATGGAGCCGAAGCCGTTCCAGAACGGCGGACGCTCTTCGGTCGACTTGCGGACGATGCGAGACCAGCAGTCGAGGTCGAAGCGAGCACCGTCCCGGTCGAGGACCGACGCTGGGACCTTGCAGCGACGGCTTGCGTCAGGATGCTCGGCGGGCGGCGGCTCATAGAGCTTGTCGACTTCGCCATCGGCCATCGCGCAGATAGGCTTCCACTCGCCCCACTGCTTGAAGAAGAACGGCACGCCGGCGGCGCCACATTGGTCGCGGATTTCCCGCGCCCAGTCGGGGTGCATCGGCCGCGCGCCGGCGCCGCTCTCGCCGCCGACGATGACCCAGTCGAGGCCGGGCGACGAATAGCCCGAGGGCATGTGCTCGAATGGCGCCAGCAACGGCCAGCGCATATCGGGATCGTGTTCGCTGCGCTCGCGCGGCGCTTTCGCGTAGCTGTCCAACCAGATGGCGACGTCGATCCGGTTGAAATCGATCGGCCCGAGCAGCGGCTCGGCCGAGACGAAGCGCACGGCCGCCGGCGTCGCCAGCAGATCCGGCACGCGCTCGTCGGCGCGCCGCTGATCCTCGGCCGAGACGCCGAGCCAGACATTGCGGAGCGGCCACGGCGCGTCGAGATACAGTGAGTAGACATTCCCCACCTTCTTGAGCGCGTCCATGAAGCCGCCGTCGCCGCCCATGTGACCGGCGGCCTCGAGGTGAATGCGCTCCAGCGGCATCCGCCCGAGATATGGGATCATCGACTTGTGGCCGGAGATGTATTCCCGCATCCGCGCCGACCGCTTGGTCAGCACCTGAAATGTGTGCTGCGGCGCCAGCGCCATGACGGCGAAGACGCGGTCGATCCATTCGTCCGGCACGTCCTCATGGAACAGATCGCCATGGGCGCAGACGAAGATCATGCGCGGCCTTTTCCAGCCGAGCGGCTGAGTCAGCCATTGCCGGTTGAGGCGAACCTCGCCGGTCCAGATCGGCCCGGCTTTCGTCTCGCGCGTCAGGCCAACGCGGGAAGGATGGCTCCGCATGCGGCCGCCGGCGAGACCCATGGCGTAGCAATTGGTGCAGCCGGGCGAGACGACCGAGCAGCCGGTGATCGGGTTCCAGGTCGCGTCGGTCCATTCGATCTGAGAGTGGTCAGCCATGACGAGGCTCTCCGCTGTACTTCTGCTTCAGGAAGTCACCGGCGCGCCGCAGCTGCGTCCGCAGCTCGACGACCTCGGCGGCGTCCTCGTAGAGCGACTGCAGGAAGTCCTTCGTCTTCTGGTCGGAGACCTGGTCGGCGAAGAACTGACCTCGAGCACGCAGCGCGAGCGCCATGTCGCCGCCGAAGGCGAGGATCTCGGCGTCGGTCATGACGGCTGTGCCTCCCGCATCTTGGCCGCCAACGCCTGCGCCTCCTCCGGCGTGGCAGGCTCGAAATACGGATGCTCCTTGCCGTCCTCCTCGACCACGACGAGCTTGTGCGTCTTGAAGAGCCCGCCGAGCGTCCAGTTGCAGCCCTTGCCGTCGGCGTCGCCCGATGCGGGCGGCGAGCCAGCGCCGGTGAATCGGCCGACACATGAGAAGCCAATGAAGCGCTCGACGTCGTCAGAAGTCGCGCCGGCGCCGGCGGCGATCAGGCTGCGCAGCGACTGCACCGTTCGGCACATCGGGCAGCGGACAGAGATGTCTTCGCGGGATGGCACGCCCTGCGCGCGAAACGCCGCGTGCAGTTCGGCGACGGTTATGCGCTGGATCTCAGCTGACATGTTCTCCTCCCGACGCGTGCTGCAGCAGCTGCTCCCGGCTCGCGCCGGCGTCCGCGAGGAAGCGGCGGGCCGCGGCGAATACAGAGCGGATGTCCTGTCGCCAAGGCTCGCTCATCGCCCGTCGGAACAGGGTCGGGTCGACGATGTGGCCGAAGCTCTCGAGATCCAGCGCTTCCTTTTCGAAGCGCTCGAGAAGATCTCGGTGCGGCTCCAGGAGCATCAGCGCCAGAGCAATGGCGGCGCCAGCGGCCTTGAGTTCGGGCGCGGTGGCGCGGTCGGCTGGCCGCGCGCCGTTCATCCCTGCCTCCGCGGCCCGGCATAGTGGACGGTGCGCAGTTCCGGCGGCAGCCAGCCGCGCTGCGGCAGGCTCGTGGTGGCGAAGGCGACCAGCTCGGCCTTCGGCATCTTGGCCGCCTTGCGGTCGCCCTCGCCGGCGAGGCCGGCTTCGCCGAGGGCGTACAGGATCACAGCGCGCGAGACGCTCTTGAAATAGTCCTCGGCGTCGAAGGCGGCGGTGATCGCCTCGTGGACATGCATGCCGCTCATCGCTCCGATCAGCGTCGCGATGCCCTCGTCGGCGAGCGGCGGCTGCTGGACGCTGTGGCGGACCATGTCGGTGGCCGTCCCGGCGAGGCCGGCGGCGAGCGCCAAGCGGTCGGCGTCGGGCATCGCGAGCACGCGGCGGAACGCCGTGGCATAGGCCTCGCGCTCGCCATAGGCCGCGGTGCCGTGGCCATTGGCGCGGACCTTGATCGGGGCGTAGTGCTCCGAGGCGAGCAGACCGGCGAGCAGCGCGACGAGGCCGACGATCGGCTCGTGCTCGAGCGCCTTGCGGATCGCGAGCGTGAGCTGGACCGACAGCCGCTCATGCAGCGCGTTCGAGATCGACGGGACCTCGCTGTCGGCTTCGTCGGCCTCCGCACCTTCGCCTTTCGCCTTGGCGACCCGCTCGGCCTTGCTGCTCGGCTTCTGCTTGCCCGGCGTGAGGTAGAGCCGGCCGTTCGAGATCCAGACGATGACGCCGGAGCTCGCTTTCGCCGCCTTCGAATAGGCGGCAAGCTCAAGGGTCTCCCTCAGGTCGGCGAGTTCCGCGCGCTCTTCCTCGGTCGCCAGCTGCGCGTTGACCTTCTCCTGCAGTTCGTCGCGCCGCGCCTTCTCGGCCTTGTGGCCGGAAACGGCTCCGGCAGGGATGCTGCCCCAGCTGTAGCGGGCGCCATTCGGCAGTTCCCAGTCCGGCGCAGCCCAGCTCCAGCCGCTCTCGACCAGGCTCTTGCACATTGCGGCGACCTTCTCCGTCGCGAGCGTCTGCAGCAACGCGGTGTCGCCGATCACATGGTGATCGCCGAAGAGGTCCTCGATCATCGTGCCGCCGGCGGCGAGATAGGCCTCCTTGCCGACGATCTTGAGGTTGGTGAGCGCCGCGCTGTCGCTGGCGCCGAGCGCGTGACGGATGGCATGGGCGTAGAGCGACCGCGTCCTGAGCAGCAGCGCGAGCACCCTCTCCTGCTCGTCGATCGATGGCGCCAGCGAAAAGGCGGCGACGTCCTCGAGCCCGCGATCATCGAAGGCTCCGTTACGCCAGGCGTCGATGACGCCGGGCGCGAGCCGGCCGAGCGCGAGGATCCTGCGTACACGGGGCGGCTCGATGCCGAAGCGGACCGCGATCGCGCCTTCATCGAGACCACGGGAGGCGAGATCGCTGAAGGCGACATATTCGTCGGCCGGATGCAGCGCCGTCCGCATGACGTTCGCAGCGAGCGAGATCTCGACGGCGTCGGCCTCGTGGTCCAGCTCGTCGCAGGGGATCATGACATCGGAAGCGACGTGACCTTCCTGCTCGAGAAGGCGCAGCGCGGCCAGCCGTCGGTTGCCGTCGGCGACATAGGGGACGCCGTCCTGGCGCTGCACCTCGAGATGCTGGATGAGGCCGTGCGCGCGGAGCGAGCCGGCGAGCGCCGCGATATCGCTGTCGCGGCCGACCTGACGGACATTGATCGGCGGGTTCGCCTCGTGGCCGAACCGCAGATCCGAGAGGGCGAGGAGAAGCGCGGCCATGTCAGGCGGCCTCCTCTTCGACATGGGCGGCCGCGGCGATCGTCTTCGCCAGCGACAGCCGAAGCGCCCTGTTCGTGATCCGCGAGAAATTCTGCGCGACGCGGATCGTCAGCGGATCCTGCGGCGTCTCGATCGTCGCCGGCGCGTCGGTCTCGGGGAAGAAATAGGCCGGCGCAACGCCGAGCGCCTCGGCGATCTGCTGCAGGCGGCTGGCGCCGATCCGGTTGGTCCCCTTCTCGTATTTCTGGACCTGCTGGGACGTGACGCCGAGCGCCTGGCCGAGCTTCTCCTGGCTGATGCCGGCGAGCACGCGCCGCTCGCGGACGCGGCGGCCGACCTCGATGTCGACAGCCTGCGGTGACTTCCTGACGCCCATGGCGATGACCTCCTCGGTTAGGTGATGAAGCGCGGGTCGATGAGCTGAGCGACGCGCGGTTGGGGATCGAGCAGCGGCAGCTCGCGGGCGAAGCGCTCGTTGACGGCGGCGTCGTGCGTCTGCGGCGAGACCGCGGCGACGAAGAAATGGACCTCGACGCCCTCCGCCGTCCGGCCGATCCAGAGCCGCGCCGGGTTGCCGTTCACGAGCAGCAAGGTTGCGGTGCTCTCGATGGTGATCTTCAAGGGCGTCTCCGTCAGGCGTGCAGGAGGATGAGAAGCTCGAGGCCGAGCGTGGCGAAGGCGACGCCGCACACGGTCTTGACGATGACGAGCGCGGGGTTGCGCGCGGCGGTGCCCGCGATCAGCTCGCCCGCCTGCATGGCGATGAGGCTGATGCCGAAGATCACGCAGGCGACGCCGGTCGCGCCGGCGGCGATGACATGCGGCCCGCTCATGACGGCGCTGGCGGCGTCGGTCACGAGGGCCTCCTTTCGCCGGCAGCGATCCGCTGGATGAGCGACCAGAGCCGGCGCGCGGAGCTGTCGCCGGCGCGGATGAAGTAGGTGAAAGGGTTCGCCTCGAACCGCTTCGGCGCCTCGGCGTCCTGGTCCTCGAACGCCCCTTCCTTCCGCGCCTCGTCGGTCTCGAGGTGGAGCAGGATCCGCAGCCGGTGATGGAACTCCTCATAGGTCACGACGCCGCTCCCTCGCAGGCAGAGCAGAGGCCCTCTGCGACCCAGCTGCAGCCGAGGCCGCAGGCGTCGTTCTGCGAGCAGCCGCAGAGACGACACACTGCGCCGAGCGCTGACGGCAGCGGCAGGATCTCGCTGGTGTCGTCATTGGCCAGGAGCTCGTCGAGTTCGGGCATCGCGGCGACAGCCCGGTCGATCAGGATCCCTGTGCAGACCTCGTGCGCGGCCGCGAAGGCACGCTGCAGGCGGGGGTCGACCGTGATCTCGCTGCCGAGATCGGCGATGACCGCCTCGAGCGCCGCGGCGCCGATCTGCGCCCGGGTTTCCTCGTCGAGGCGCGCCCAGGCCTCGGCGCCATCGAAACGCGGGACACTGGCAGTGGCGACGGCAGCCGTCATCCGAACCTCCTAACGATGATGGTGAGGAAGACGAAGCCGCCGGCGACCGCCGTGACCGCACCTGTCGTCGCGACGACGATCACGCCGTCGAGCGGCATGCGGTGTGGCGAGCGCCATCCGCGGATGACGGCCAGCAGTTGGTAGGTTGCGACGGCGATCAGGAACCAGGCACCGAACGCGCAGGCGACATCGCGGACGAGGTCAAGCGACATCGCCGCCTCCGGACAAATGACCCCCGCCCGACCCTCGGGGGGACGGGCCGGACGGGGGCAGGATGCCCGCCTCGAGGGAGGAATCGGCGGGCAGAAGGTGGATGCAGGACAGCGGCATCGCGAAGGAGCCGATGCGGACGACATGGACGACGCCGACCGGACCATCGAAGGCCAGCGAGGGCATGTCTTCGAAGACGTTTGTGAGATGGCCGCGAGCGCCGGCGGCGTGACCCTCGAGCCAGAACTCGACCGCCCGGCCGATATCGCCGGGCTTGGCGACGGCGCCAACGGGCGGCGCCAGCTCGGCCGCGCCGAAGACCTTGGGCGAGCGCACCGCGATCATGCCGATCTCCCGGGGATCACGACGAGGACGGCCGAGACGTTGGTCCCGCTGTCGGCGAAGCTCCGCTCGGGCAGCGGCTCGATATGGCCGCCGCGCGCGCCGAGGAATGTGCGGAAGTCGGCAGCCTTGCGGTTGTCGCGGAAGCGGAGGCCCGCCGACATCACGGATACGAGCACGCCGCCGGGCTTCAGGAAGGACGTCGCGTGGCGCACATGGTCGATATCGGCCTGACGCGCGAAGGGCGGGTTCATGACGACGCGGTCGAAGAGACCGATCTTGTCCGGTGACAGGCTGAGAAAGTCGGCGGGCACGCCCTCGCAGGCGTCGGAAGCTGGCGAGCGCGGAAGCCCGGCTAAGCGCATGGTCAGCGTCGCGGCGCGCCGCGGATCGAGCTCGCAGGTGGTGACCATAGCCCCGCGCTCGATCGCGGCGACGGCGATGTTGCCAATGCCGGCGCTGGGCTCCAGGAGCGACACGCCCGGCTCAAGCCGTGCGAGGTCGAGCAGCCGCTCAACGATGGCATGCGGGGTGTCGAACTGGCCGAAGTCTTGGCGCCGCGCTGTCGCCTCGCCCGACAGCAGGATCGGCTCGATCGCCTCCGCCGCCTCTTCCTCGAAAAGATGGGCGCGATCCTTGCGGCTCCAGCGGCCGCCGGCGGCCTCGATGACTTTTGCGACCCGGGCATAGAGGGTCCGATCCATCTTCTGCTTGAGGAACAGCAGCGGACCCTCGCAGCGCGCGCCTTCAAGCGCGGCCATGACATCGCCGTCGACGCGCATCAGCTCCTCCCCCAAGCGATCGCCTCGAGAAGGGCCTGCTCATCGCGCAGGCGGCGCGCCTCCGCCGCGGCGGTGGAAGCGACGTCGCCCCGGGCGGCCGCCCGCTCGCACGCCGCAGCCGAGCGGCCGAGATAGGCGCAGTGATCGAGGATCAGGGTCTGGATTGCGGCGCTGGGCGTCGGTGCAGACATCGACGGGCTCCATCACGGGTGGTGATGGGGCCTAGCTACTCACATCTTGTGATGTTTCGCAAGAAGAAAATCACATTCCGTGATTTTCAGAGATCGGCATCCGACTCCATGGCTGCGGTCAGCTGTGACGCCAGCGCAAATGGCACCCCTCGAATGTCGTCGAGATAGATCCAGTCCAAGGTGACGCCAGTGATCTGCGCAAGCCGCATCGCTCGGTGGACTGGAAGGTGCCGGGTGCCCTTCTCGTACTGGTTATATTGGTTCTGAGTAAGGCCGAATCGGGCTCCGAACGCGGCCTGCGTCTCACCATAGAGGGACCGCAAAAGCTTCAGGCGCCGCCCGACCTTCTCGTCGTCCAGCTCATTCGCCACCTGAACCCACCCCGTAGTTGCTACCTTGGCAAAGGGTTCTGCGGCGGCGGTTGATATTCAATCGCCACCTTGTGACGCTTGCAGCGATCACAAATTGTGATAAGCATGCGTCATGCTGAACAGCTCCGATCCCGTGATCGTTTCGGTCGAAGACCTCGTCGCCGCCTTGGGCGGCAACGAGGAGGTCGCTCGTCTGGCTGGACTCTCGACAACGCATGCCGTCTCGAATTGGGGCACGAGACGTCGCGTCCCCGCTGCGTACTTCCTGATTTTTCAGAGAGCTCTCAAGGAGCGGGGACACGAGGTAAGTCCGGACCTTTTCGGCATTCACCAGGCTGAGGTGCCGCTTTGATCCGCGCAGACTCCGCAGCGTCAGTGAACCCCAGCAGCGGATTCGAGCGGCGACGCTGGCTTGGGCTTGCGTGTAAGGCTGGCGAAGGCATCCCGGGGAAGAATGAGGCGAGAGACTATTCGGCGGTCGACAGCGCCGCGTTGGTCGTGCGCATCGGCATAAAGGGTGACACGAAGCAATCCGCCGAGATCCTCGATAGGCAAGACACCAGTCACGAAGGTATCGGGAACCGGCATCGGCTCGTACGCCGTCGGCTCTTCCGAATTGGCCGCATCCGTCATCTTCGTATCCTCCCACTGTTCCACGTCCGGACTGTCCGGCCGGAGGGAGAGCTTCCCGCAAGTTGTATCGATTTTTCAACGCATTGCAGGCGTCATGGTCACCGCCATGTCGCTGAAATCGCTCCAGTTTTGTTGAGCTTGAACGGGCTGCAGTCGGTCGGCGCGCGTGCGGAGGGCAGCACGCAATGACCGGCCAGTCCATCTTCAACATCGTCGCGGGCACCGGCCTTCTCGTGCTGGCCGGCAGCCAGGCGCTGCTCTTCCGGGCGCTCTTCGCTGCCGCGCGCGACCGCATCATTCGCGTCGTGGTCGATATCGAGGCGCCGCTCGGCGGCCGGACCCAGCTCTCACCCGAGGACCTCGCGTGCGCCGCCGAAGGCGCGACGTCGGACGACGGCATCGTCGCCTCGACCGGCAAGACGAGGGGACTGCGATGAAGCGCGGCGGCGACAGCCATGTGAGAGGGCCTCCGTAGGGCGAGCGGTACGGCCCCTTTTCGCACGCAGGTTCAGGTCTCACGCCGGGAAGCGACAGACGCGTTTCCCGGAACGGGAAGCGTTTGTCATGGAAACCGCCGAAGGAAGACGCCTTCGCATCAAGGCCGCGACCCGCGACCTCGTGTCCGCCTGCGGCGGCGTCGAGCGGACCGCTGCCATCGTCGATATGTCGAAGTCCGAGGTCTCGCGTTGGCAGAGCGCGTCCTCGATGAGCAGCATCATTCCGGTCGACGCCATCCTCGCGCTCGAGGCCGAATGCGGGCTGGCACTCGTCACTGCGGCCATGGCGGCGATCAACGGTCGAAGCCTTGCGGATCCTGGCGAGCCCGGGCTCTCGGTCAGGGGAACCCTCCTCGCGAAACATGCGGCCAGCATGGCGGCGGAGGCCAAGGTCGCGCAGGTCTTTGCCGAGATCCATGAGGACGGCGTTACGACCGAGGCCGAGCTCGACCGCCTGCAGCGCGCGGTCGGCGAGAAACAGGTCACCGATCACGAGTACCAGAACACGATCGCCTCGGTTCGGGCGGAGACGCTGCGCGTGGTCGGAGGCACCGACCGATGAGCAACGACGACGTTCAGGGCATCGCCGCCGCGCAGCTGCGCTCCATCGTCGAACGCATCGAGCGTCTCGAGGAGGAGAAGGCGGCGATCGCCGACGACATCAAGGACGTCTACGGCGAGGCCAAGGGCAACGGCTACGACACCAAGGTGCTGCGAACCGTGATCCGCCTGCGCAAGCAGGATGCGAGCGAGCGCGAGGAGCAGGACGCGATCCTCGATCTCTACAAGCAAGCGCTGGGGATGGTCTGACCATGCAGCCGCGCCGCTGGGCCGAACTTTCGCCGGATGAGAAGAAGGCCGCGGCGCTCGACGGTCGCCGGCGCGGCCTCAGCGCGAGCCAGATCGCGGACGAGCTGCAGGCCGAATCCCGCAATGCGATCCTCGGGGCCTTTCACCGCATAGCGCGCGATGCGGAGCGCGACGGTATCCCGCTCCCGGCCGGCTTCGATAACCCGACCACCGCGCGGCGGCGCCTGGCGCCGATTGGGGCACAGGCGAATCCTTGGCCGGATCCTGAAGCGGCGCGCCCGGCGGAGGTGCAGCGCGCTGCCGCTCGGCCCGCCACCGCGAAGCGGCTGCGGGCGGTCGCCCTGGCCGCGGCCGTCGATGCGCCGGCTATGGGCGAGCCAGTGGACCTGGGAGTCCATTCCGAGAGCTCCGCGCCGACCAGCGGTGTCCTGACGCTGCACCGGATCATGTCGACTGAGTGCCCGTGGCCGGTCGGGGATTGGGACCGCATCCCCGTTGAGGAGCGCCGCTGCTGCGGCAAGCCGATCGTGCGGCGCTGGTGCACTGAGCATGAGGCGCGCGCCTTTACCGCCGAGCGGGTGCGGAGCGTCCCGAAATGACCGCCCGCCGCCGCGCCAGCGCAGAGTTGCCTACGCCCGCGCCGTCCGCCTGGCGCGACGACGCGCCGATCGACGCCGACGAGGAAACCCGGCGGCCGATCCGCGGCGCGCGACGCGGCCGTCGGCCGGGCCCGATTGGTCTCGCGGATCTGCAGCACGGTCGGGCGCTGGCCGCCTTCGCGGTCCTGAACTTCGGCGAGCAGTATCTCGGGATCTTCGAGCGCCTCGACGAGGCCTGCGATCAGCTCGAGAGGCGCGACGCGTCGCTGTCACGCGTCCGGGCGATCGCCGCGCGCGACGGGGCGCCACGGCCATGAGCAACGGCGCCCATCAGGGGGAGGCAACATCATCATGATGATGATCACGGCTGTCGAAGCCGGCCCCGCCTTCCATCCGCTCGCCGGCATCTTCCCGCTGATGGAAGGCGAGGCCTTCGCCGGTCTGGTCGAGGATATCCGCGCCCATGGCCAGCAGGAGCCGATCATCCTGCACCAGGGGAAGATCCTGGACGGGCGAAACCGTCTTCTCGCCCTGCGCTCGCTCGGCCGCGAGCCGGCCTATGAGATCTTCGGGCTCACGATCGAGACCCCGAAGCTCGCGATCGCCGCGGCCCTTGCCGGCCGGGCGGTGACCGACGCGGAGTTGAGCCGGCTGCCGCGCGCGCTCGAGCACCTGCCGCCCGAATTCACGATCGCCGGCGTGCCGGACGTCGATGCGCTGGCCTTCGTGATCTCGCGCAATCTGCACCGGCGCCATCTGACCGATGCGCAGCGGGCGCTGATCGCTGCCGATCTCGCCACGCTCGGCCGAGGCCGGCCGCGGCAGGCCCCCACTCCCGAAAATCCGCCAATTGGCGGAATTATCGCGCCGGCACCGGCACCGGCACCGGCGATGACGACGGCGTCGGCCGCGGAGGCCCTCGGCGTGCCCGAGCGGACGGTCGAGCGCGCCAGGATAGTGCGGGAGCAAGGCGTTCCCGAGCTCGTCGACCAGGTGCGCTCTGGCGTCGCATCGATCGCCGCGGCCGCCACCGTCGCCGCCCTGCCGAAGGATGAGCAGAAGGCGATCATCGCGGCGATCGCCGGCAGCAGCTCCAGCAGCGGCGCCTTCCGAGCGGTGGTGAAGGATCTTCGCGCGGCGGACCAGCAGGCGAAGAAGGAGCGGCGCGAGATCCGCGAGCGCGATCTCGGCGCCCGCCAGCGCGCTCTGCCCGAGAAGCGGTTCGGCGTCATCTATGCCGATCCGGAATGGCCATGGGAGGTCTGGGGTGAGGAGACCGGCAAGGACCGGTCGCCCGAAAACCACTATCCGACCTCTTCGGTCAACGACATCGTGCTGCGCCCGGTCGGCGACATCGCGGCGAAGGACTGTGTCCTCTTCCTGTGGGCGACGGTGCCGGCCCTGCCGGCAGCGCTCTATGTGATGAAGGGCTGGGGCTTCACCTACAAATCGCACTTCATCTGGGAGAAGGACCGGCTCGGCACCGGTCATATCAACCGCAACAAGCACGAGCTGCTGCTCTACGGCACGCGAGGCGCGCCACCCGCGCCGGCGCCCGGCACGCAATGGCCATCCGTCGTCGAGGCCCCCGTCGGCCGGCACTCGGAAAAGCCTGAGATTTTCGCCGAGCTCATCGAGGCCTATTTTCCGAGCCTTCCCAAGATCGAGCTCAACGCCCGGCGGACCCGTCCGGGCTGGGAGGTGTGGGGCCTGGAGGCACCTGAAGGCAAAGACATACCACCGGGCTCGCCCGTATCCGCGGCTGGTGAGCCGGAACATGTCGACGCTTCCGCCTCGGATCTGGCGTCGCCGCGGGAGGACGAAGGCCTCGGGGGGAACCACCGGCCACTCTCAGGCGCCGGCCCCAAGCCATCCGCGGTGGCGAGCGCGGATGGGACCTTGACGCTCGGTGACCTCGACGAGTGGGCTGCTCTACGGGCGGTCGAGGCGGGCGAGGCAATCGGCGAGGCCTGGGCCGGCTACCTGGCCGGCTTGCATCTCGTCGACCGTCGCGGCAGCGCGCTCACCATCACCGCGCTCGGGCGCGAGCGGTTCGCACGGCTCACCCGCTTCGCCAACGCCACCCACGACCAACGGCGCGCGATGCTTGCCGCCGAGTCGGATCGTCGCGCATCCCTCGGCCAACAGGCATCGCCATTTCAAGCATCCGAGGCGGCCGATGCTTAACCGCGATCCTCGGGGCCGCCCAACATCCGCTCCCCGTCAGTTGTCACGCCGCCTCGCGCACGGAGATCACGACCGTTCGGCCGAGAGCCGAGAGCGCGGCCGAGAGCATCTCGAGCTTGGACGGATAGTCCGGATCGAGGATTCGGCGCGCCTCGTTCTCGCCCTTGCCAAGCCGGCGGGCGAGTTCCGACTTCGTGATGCCGGCGGCGCGGAACGCCTCGATCACCGCCAGCTTAAGCGCGTCGTCGGCCGGGACGGCGATCGCCGCATGGGCCGCGCCGCGATACGTCCGCGCCGGCGGCAGCAGCCGTCCGGCTTCGACGATGCCGCGGAGCGCAAGGCCGAGCGCCTCGGCGGCGCTCGCCTTCGCCTCGGCCATCGTCGCGCCATGGGTGATCGCTTCCGGGACGTCGGGGAACGTCACGAGGAAGCCGCCATCGGGATCCGGCTCGAACCGGGCCTGATAGATATAGTCCATGCGTCTCTGCCCCTCCTTGGGCTGCTGCGCATCGACGGGTCGTCCACCGCGAGGAAGGGCTGGGGATCAGTCGATCCCCAGCTGCTTCTTGATCAGTCTCACATATCCCGGGGTCATCTCGCCGCTCTTGATGGTGGTCATCGCGCCGCCGAACTGCACCCGGTAGTGAGACCCTTTGCCCTTGTTCATGAAGACCTCGAAGTCCTTGCCCTCTTTCCGGGCCAGCTTCCGAAGCTCCTGAATGAGCTGGTCTCGCGTCATCTCCCGTCTCCGTTTCGATGCAGAGACTATCGCACGATTTCGTGCGATCCACAAGCGCGCTCGCACGATTTCGTGCGGGTCGCACTTCAGCGAAACCGATCTCTTCTTTCCTTCAGCCAGCGAAAGGTCACACGCGATGTCCGACCCGTTCTGGATGATCCACGCGACCGGCGGCGGGCCGACCAGTGCCCGCCACCCGTCGCGCGCCGCTGCCGAGCGCGAGGCCGAACGGCTGGCGCGCGCGAATCCGGGCACCGAGTTCGTGCTGCTGGAATCGACGGAGAGCTTCCTTCTGCCCTTGCCGCCGATCGAGCGGCGCTTCATCGGCGAGCCGAGGCCGGCGGCGCCCATGCGCGCGAGCGCCGGCCCGCCGGACGTCGACGACGAACTTCCCTTCTGACCGTCTGGCAGCGCGGCTCCAGCGGGGCCGCGTCACCGGGCGATCGGGCCCGATGAGGAGAAGAGACGATGATCCCGGATGTCCTGGGCAAGAAGGTCCGCGACAGCGTGACCGGCTATCTCGGCACCGCCACAGCGCGTGCCGAATATCTCTACGGCGAGCCGCGCATTCAGATCGAGCGGAGCGGCGACGCCGAACCGCGCTGGTTCGAGGAAGGGCGGGTCGAACTCGACGCGATGCAGCCGCAGCCCGCCGTGGCGGCGGCGACCTGACGCCATGATCGCGCTCGCCATCGCCAACCTGCCGCAGCTCGCGCTCGGCGCCTGCTGGACGGTCGTCGCCTTCGCTGCCGGTCGCAGGTTCGAGCGATGGCGGCGCCGCCGAACGACCACACCCCCGTCTTTCACCGATCGGAGCCCATGACCATGCGGTCGATCCTCGCTACCGGCCTCCTCCTCGCCTCGTCGGCGATCGCGCTGGCCGATCCTGCCGTCATCCACCTCTGCACCGGCGCCGCCGGCGGTCCCTACAATCAAGCCGGCCAGATGATCGCCGGCATGGCCAAGGGCGATCCCTTCATCCGCGTCGAGGTCGTCGCCGACACCGGCGGCACATGGGGCAACATCCAGCGCACGGTCCTCGGCGAAGGCTGCGACGCGATGATCGGTCAGCCCGACGGCGCGGCCTATCTGAAGCGGCAGAACCCCGCCGCGGCCGCGACGCTGAAGCCGATCGCCGATCTCCACCGCGAATATCTGCACGCCCTCTGCTCGAAGGAGAGCGGCGTCGGCGATATCGGCGATCTCGAGAGCGACCCGAAGGGCCATGGCTGGTCGATCGCGCTCGGCGACCAGGGCTCCGGCGCCTGGCTGATCTGGCAGAACTTCGTGGCCGAGGACGCCGACTATGGCGAGGTCCCGGTGACGACCGAGAGCGGCGTCATCGCGCTCGCCTCGGTCGCCGCCAACCAGACGACGTGCCTGCTCCAGCCGGCGGCTATCGGCAACGCGCTGGTGCGGCAGGCCGACGAGCAGTTCGGCGACGGCCTCGCCCTCGTCGGCGTCAACGACCGCGACTTTGACGACGCGGTCGATCCGCAGGGGAAGGCGCTCTACGCCTACGCCAAGATCCCGAGCGGCACCTATCCGCAATCCCTGCAGGGATGGTTCTCGGGCCAGTCGACGCTGTCATGGGTCGCCAAGGTCTATGTGAACCCGGAGCGGATCCCGAACGAGCGCGCGCTGGGCGCCTTCATCACGGCGGTGGCGCGCGCGAAGCCGGCCATCCAGGCGCAGTTCGGCAAATAGGGGGAGGCGCCGCCATGTCCGCTCGCCTCGCCAAGCATATCCGCCTGATCCTCGTCGCGGCGCGCCGGGACTGCGCCGCGCAGGGCGCCACCTGCGCCCTCGTCACCGGCGGCCGTCATCCGAAGCTCGTCCTCGAGCGCGGCGGCCGCCGGCTCGTCAAGCCGATCTGTTCGACGCCGCGCTCGGTCGAGGCGGCGGTCAACCTCGCGCGCCACGATATCCGCCGGCTGCTGACCGAGCTCGCCTCGCCGCAGCCGCAGCGCGATCATGGGCGCCGGCGCTTGGCCACATCATGACGGGGTGGTTCCGGGTCTGGGAGGATATGGCCGACGACCCGAAATGGGGCGCGATCGCCAAGACGGCGCGCGTCCCGGCCGGGCTCGTCCTCGCCCTCGCGGTGAAGCTGCTGACCCGGGCCTCGACCAACGAGGACCGGGGCTCGATCGACGGCTACAGCGTGCCGGCACTCGCCTATGGGCTCGGCTGCAAGGCCGAAAAGGTCGAGGCGATGCTGGCTGAGATGGAGGCGCTCGGGGTGATCGCCGATGGGCGCTTCGCGGCATGGGAGCGGCGCCAGCCGAAGCGCGAGGACGACAGCGCGGAGCGGGTGCGGGCGCATCGGGCTCGACAGAAGCAGGCCGCGGCGGCTGTAACGCAGCGTAACGCACCAGAAGCAGAGGTAGAGACAGAAGCAGAGAAGACAGCAGCTGCAGCAGCACCGCCCGAATCCGCTGAGCCTGCCGCCCCTGCTGCCGCTGCCGCTCTGGTCGATCTCGAGGGGGAAAGAGATCGCGGCCGACGATCGGCGAAGACCGACGAGGCCGTAGACCTCCATCGCTGGATCTGCGAGCGCGCCGGCGCGCCGAATGGCTACCGGGATGATCTCGGCACGGTCCGCGCATGGCTCGAACGAGGACTGACCGCGACCGAGATCCGCGACGGCGTCGGGGTGGTGCTGAACCGGCAGAACGGCCAGCTGCCGACGTCGCTCCGATATTTCGAGGGGGCGATCATGGACCAGCGGCAACGCCGGAGCCGCGGCGCGCCGCCGCCGAAACCTGCTGCGGCAGAGACGCGCGTCATCGACTGGCGAACGGCCGACCGGGAGGCGTGGCGACAACCGCTGCGGAATTTCGGGAAGATGGCGCGCGAGCGCGGCCCTGACCAGCAGAGCTGGCCAGCCTGGGCGCGATGGCTGCCGGCGATGGGGCCTCCGCCGGGCGCGGCAGGCTGCTGGGCGCCAGCCGACCTCATCGCCGAGGCGCTGGCGGGAATCGGGGACAAGCGAGCGGCGGGAGGTCGGCGATGACAGCGCCGAAGGATTGGCGGGACGAGGCGATCGCGCGCGCAATCAAACCGTTCAGGGACCGCCGCTTCCTCCGCCGGTCGGCGGCCTGCATCGCGCAGGCCGACCCGTATGGCGCCGACTATCTCGAGCAGGCGCCGATCATCGCGTGGGGCCTGCCGCTGATGCTCTCGCCGACCAGGACCAGGGAACGCGACCTCAACGGTCTACATGGCGAAATGATCCGGGAGTTCCGGCGCATCCTGTCGGAAGGCCGGAAGCTGAAGCACGTCATGGCGGCGCTGGGACTGCCGCTGCCGATGCGGCTGGTGCGGGCGGAAGTGATGAGCCTCTCCTGGCAATGGATCTTGGAGATGCTCGCGTCGACAGAACCGGCCGTTCTCGGGGAGGTGCTGGACGGCCCGGCCAGCCACCAGCGCTATTTCATGGCGGCGCTCGACCGTTTCGGCCGTGGCCAATGGCCGGAGGCCTATCGTCGATGGGCGGTCGGAGCGGTCGGTCATGCGATGAAGCGGCGGCTCTCGGGCGCACAGACGCCGGGATCTGTCGAGGCGCTCGCCGCCGACGTAGCCCGCGACGCGTCTGTCGTGGCCGACTATCTCTGGCGCGCCCCACAGGCGGACTTCGATCCGCGGTGGTCACTCGCGGAGGCCTGTGCTGCCGCGATGCGGTGGCATCGCCAGCTCGCCGACAATGCCCGGCGATACGCGCTCGAGGCGATGGCCCGGACCTCAGAAGCGGAGGTGGCCGACTACGGCACCATGCCGCTCGAAAAGACGATCGGCGCGTTCTCGTTCGTCGCGCTGCGCACCGAGCGCGAGCTGCTCGAGGAAGGCGCGGTCCTGCATCACTGCGTCGGCAGCTACTGGCCCTCGGTCCAGGGCGGTTTCAGCCGGATCTATGGGGTGCGGCGCGGCGATCGGCGCGTGGCCACGATGGAGCTCGCGCCGCACGGCCGCGCAAGCGGTGTCCATGGCTGGGGGACGGCGCGCCTCGTTCAGCTCCGCGGCCCGTGCAACATGGACCCCGTTCCGGACGTGCGCGCGGCGGTGGTCGACTTCTGCGCGGAAGTGTTCCTGCTGGACGCGACGCAGGTCTCTGATCTGGGCCGCGTGCTGGGACTGAATGGCAAGACCGGCGTCGTGACGCTGGATTTCGTCACCTTCGATCCTGCAATTCAACAGGCGCTGCGGCGCGCCGAGGAGCGCCTGACATTCAATATCCTCCAAGGCCACCCTGCCCCCGACTTGAGGGATCCGAACGGGGCGTGACAAATGACGGAATCTGCGTACGCTCGCGCCATGGGGGAAATGCCGGCGCACATCACAATCAATCTGAAGACGAAGGACCCGATCGAACTGGGCGACTTCGTGGGGACGTTCGTGGCCATCGGCAACGACTACGAACGGTTCATCAGGGCGCGCGGCCTCGATCAAAAGGTCGAGGCCAAGATCTATGTGAAGGAAGTTCGGGCGGGGAGCATCGAGGCAGATCTGCTGCCTTGGCTGTCCGTGTTTGCCCCGTTCATCTCCGACGCTGAAAAGATCATGCTCGTGGAGGACTTTGTCCGTCGCTGGGGCGGCCGGCTTCAGGCACTAGTTAGGGGCCGAACATCGGAATTGCCTGGAACGAGCGAAGAGCTCAAGGACTGGACGAAGATGGTTCAGGCCATCGCCAACGATCCAGATGGACGGGCGACGATCCAGGCGGCCCGGTTCGAGGATGGAAAGCGTCAGATATTCGCCGCCGTTCAGTTTACAACGGCCGAGGCTCGCGACGCGATGAGCACAATCGAATCTCAGCGAAAGCTGATTGAAGGGGGAGGCAGCGAATCCCGATCGCGCGCCTTGATGATCTTCACCCGCTCCGACGTCAACGATGCCAAGCTGGACCGTCGCTCGGGCGACCTCGTCAAGATCGATGAGATCTCTGACCGATCGTTGCCGCTGATCTATGGCTCCGCGCTTGCCGAGGAGCGGATCAAGCACGAAATCCGGGAAGCCGACGATAACGTGTTCAAGAAGGGATTTGTCGTTGACGTCATCGTCAAATACCGAAGCGGCACGCCCGTCGCATATTCGGTTTCTCACCTTCATGCCGTTATCGACCTTCCGGATTAGGCCTGTCGAGCGGCGGTGTCCCCCGACAGCCCCCGCGCCCGACTGAACTGCTTAACCACCAGCGTTCAGTTCAAGATCGGCAGGGTCCCTGGCCACATGACTGCGGGCAGGCCATGCAGGTCGTTTGGACAAAGCTGGTGCATTTCCAATGTGCGGCTTCCTTGCTGACAACAGCGGACGCCACCGCTAACCTGCCTTTATGGCTGGAGGCGGCCAGCAGCCCGCGCCCTTAGGGGTGTGGCGAATGCCTCCGTTCAATCCTCCCTGACCGTTCCAACCGTCGGGCGAAGGCGTTGGTAATGCGGGCGCTGACGACGACTTCGCCGTGACGAAGGAAACGGACATGCGCGACTATCGCGATGCAAAGGTCATGGCGAAAGCCATGCGGGAAGCGCTTGCCGAGCGTGGGGCGACGATCACCCATAGCGAGGCACTGGAAATCACCGCCCGTCAATTCGGGCTGCCGAACTGGAATGTCCTGTCGGCAAAGATCGACGAAGACGAGGCCGCGCGATCCGACGAGGGAATTGCCCTCGAACAGGCGGTGCCCATCGTCCGCATCTTCGATGTGGGGAAGGCCAACGAGTTCTATCTCGGATTTCTCGGGTTCACCGTCGATTGGGAACACCGCTACGGCGACAACTTCCCGCTCTACATGCAGATCTCGCGATCAGGGCTCAGGCTGCACCTGTCGGAACATGCAGGGGACGCCACACCTGGTGGCAACATGTGCGTATACATGACGGGCATCCGCGCGCTTCACCGTGAGCTTCAGGCCAGGAACTACCGCTATATGAAGCCTGGCCTCGAGGATGAGGGGGGTCGGCTCGAATTGCAGGTCATCGATCCCTTCAACAACCGCATTCGGTTTATGGAGCTCAGTCGCCGAAGCGACTGAGCGTTCGTGATCCGGGTGCGACGAAAGAAATGCTCGGCCCTGACTAGCCCGGCGTAACGATCAGCTCGCCCTGCCCCGGCTTCTGGTCGTGGCCGCCGGTCGTATAGGTGACCGTCGCCTCCTCGAGATGGAAGCGCCCGAAGGCCGCGCGCGTGTCCGGATGGTCGTTGACGGTGAGGATGAACCGACCTTTCAGCCGCTCGAGCCGGTCCGCCAGCCTTGCGAAGTCCTCCGCGGCGAACAGACCCTTGCCATAGTAGTTCTCGGTGCCGCGATAGGGCGGGTCGAGGAAGAACAGCGCGCCCGGCCGATCCCAGCGATCGAGCAACTCTTCCCACGGCAGGCATTCGAGCCAGACGCCGGCAAGCCGCTCATGTGCGGCCGCCAGGGTTTCGGAGAGGATGCCCATGTTGAAACGGGATCCGCCCCTCGGGTCGATGCCGAAGGTCCGACCGGAAACCTTGCCGCCGAAGGTGAGGCGCTGGAGGTAGAGGAAGCGTGCGGCGCGCTGCAGGTCGGTGAGGCGCTCCGGATCCTGGCCGACGAGCCGATCGAACTCGGCGCGCGAGGCCAGCTGCCATTTCAGCATGTCCATCAGCGCCTGATGGTGGTTCTGCAGGACGCGGAAGAAGGTGATGACGTCGCGGCTGATGTCGTTGAGGACCTCGACCTTCGGCGCGCTGCGTCGCCGGAAGAAGACCCCGGCCATGCCGGCGAAGACCTCGCCATAGAGATCGTGCGGCGTCGCCTCGATCATGCCGGAAAGGCGGCGGGCGAGCTGCTTCTTGCCGCCGACATAGCCTGCGACGGGACGCGCCTTGGGAACGGCGCAGAATTGCTGTTCAGACATTTTCAACTCGGGATAGAGCACGCTCCGTCCTGGCGGGGCGGCGATATCCAAGGATGACGTCGGGGCGGGTTGATGTTTGGCGACTGAGGCCCGCCTGCCGGGTTCGCCCGGCCCCCGCTGCGCGGGGCATGGCCGGCGCGATTGCGTCGCTCCGGCCGATGTCAGGTCGCCGGCACCGCGACTGGTCGCGCGGTCCCGGGTATTGCGTCGCTGCAACCGGATTTCAGTTGCAGGCGGCGGTCAGCTGCGCGGCGCGAGCTCGGCCGAAATCGGGCTCACCGAGAAGTCCTCGGTCGGCTCGACGAAGGTGAAGCCCTTGATGCCTTTCACCTTGTCGCGGGCCTTGCCGAGGGCGCCGATGTCGATGTCTTCCTTGGTCCGCACCAGGTCGGTCAGGCCACGCTTCTTCAGGAGGCCGATGATCTTGTCCTTGAGCGTCGAGTCGATATTGACGCGCAGCCGGCCGAGCTTCCATGCGGCCTCGCCGGAGGTGAACTTGGCCGTCTTGGTCCGCCCGTCATTGGTCAGCCGCCGGCGGTTCGCCTCGCAGTAGGCCTTCACTTTGGCGAAGAGCTCGGACCGCTCGGCAATGAGCGGCTCGGCCGCCGTCTCCGCGGTCTCGGCCGCCTTCTGGATCGCCTCGGCCTTCGTCGTCTCGATCAGCGCGAGGTCGCGCTCGATCTCGCCCATGCGGCTGATCGCCGCCGCGCAGGCCTCGTCATCGGCGAACGGGTTATCCGTCGTCTCGGTCATGTCAGCACCCTGGCTGTTTGCCGCCCGGTGGCGCGGGGTCGGCGATGGAGCCGGCTGGCGGTTGCCGGCAAGCGGGGTCGCGTCCCCCGGCTTGACCGCCTCGGGAACGTGAACGAAACAGGAACATTCTGAAGTGCGGTCGCCGCCCAGTTGGCCGCCTCGAGATGAGGAGCCGCCTCGTGATCCGGCGATGGCCGAAGAGCAGTGCGATTCGATTGCGCGTCGATCAGCCCGGCGCCGGCGGTGCCGTGCGATGAGCGTGGAGACCGTCGGCGCGGCCTTCTCTGCCGGCTGGGTGGCGCATGTGCGCTGCAATGCCCGGGCGCGCGACATGCCCAAGAGCTCGCGGCCCTGCCTCTACACCCATGAACTCGACATGGAGACGCTGCTACTGACGCGCGGGCCGAACTTCCCGCTCGGCATGCTGCCGAGCCGGCTGCTCTGCCCGCGCTGCGGTCAGCGGGATCTCTCGGTCATCTATTACGTCCCGGCCGGTCGGCAGCGCGGGAAGGGGTGACCCGTCAGGCGTTCTGCTTCTTGCCGCTCGCCACGATATTCAGCGCTCCCTCCGGCAGCGGCTTCTGCAGCGCGATCGCCTCCGGGAGCGCTCGGCGCGGTGAGCCAGGCCTCCACCTCGTCGGGCGAGCGCAGGATGCCGGGCACCGCCTTGGTGTGGACGGCGGCGAATCGCGGTCCTGATCACCGTTGTCAGTTCGCACCCGCATTCTTCGGCCGGCCTTAACCACGCGACCGGCTACCACCTTGAGCTGTTCTATGCCACAACCCTAAGCTTGTCGGCGTCCTCTTGGTGACGTCTGAAGGAGCGGTCCAGCTCGCGGCCTTCAATCGGTCTTTTGTGATCGCAATCGGCAAGTAAGGTTTTGCAAATGGCTACTTATGAGACGCTGCGCTATCGCTCGCGCGAGGCTCTCCTTGGCGCGACCATCACCGACGAGCTCGTGGTGGTCTGCGACCGCTACCACGACGACGGCCCTGTCGTTCGGCTGGTCTATGACATCGACACCGGCAGCGTCACTGATCCTGACACCCAGATCGCTCTTGCCTCAGGCAAGCGCGGCACCATTCGTTTCGACGGTCATATCACCCCTCGCATGTTCGGCGCTTATGGTCAGGGATCCTCTCATCAAGCTGACGATACTGCCGCCATCGATGCGATGTGGAAGTACGTGCTTCTGGCGCCGGACGATTATTGGTACAGCGCCACAAAAGGGGATGTCAGCGGTCTCGACGTCGTCTGGGAGCCGGGTGACTACCACTACAATGGTGCGGGGCTCGTCTCGCCGAGTGGCAGCAGATCGAAGATCATTCAGATGCGCGGCACCTATGGCCGTGTCCGCATCAACATCAACAGCGACGTCTACTTCCTCACCTTCGGAGCGCCGAACGCCACGCTAGTCGAGGGTCTCTATTTTTGGGGCGGTAAAGGCGCCATCAGATACACTGGTACTTCCGGCAACGTTTTCAACTGGCACACTGTGCGAGAGTGCAAATTCGACAACTACACCGAATGCGCGATCGGCAACAACTCAAGCGACTTCCCGCACATCACCATTCGAGAGTGCATCTTCCGCTGCAGCGGCGCTGCGACGAACGCAATCGGTATTGCTGTTGGCGGGCTCCTCGACAGCGTCGACATTTCGAACAATGAGTTTCAGCTCAATCGCTATCATATCAAAATCGGCGATCGGCTGGGGGGCAACTTCGACGTCTCCTTCAATGCTTTCCTACGTTTCACCACATCGGGGCCTGTCAAGGATGCCGATATCTGGATCGTTCCGAACACCAGCAGCTCGGTGAACGCGGGCCAAGGGGGGCGCATCCTAGAGAACAAGTTCGGCAACGAGAACATGGACCCGGCAAAGCCGCGGATCCTGATCGCGAACGAGGACGATGCTACCGGCACCGATCGACTGACCAGAATGCACAGTACGACGGACGCAGGCGGGTATGTCCAGGATGTCGAGCTGGACAAGAATGCGTTCTATGGCGCCACGGGAATGTCGGTTGGCTACGTCCAGTCCTACATCATCCGCCCGACTCTGAACTTCGGCAAAGGCAACCTGCTGGCCGGCTCGATTGCCCCATACATCGTCCAGTTCATGGACAATGTCACAACCCTGGAAGGGCACTTGCCTTCCAATGACTGGTCGATCTATGCGCCGAAGCCAGCGGCCGGATGGGGCTCGACATCGATGCAGATGTCGAATTTTCCTTCGGTCGGCGTCGTTCGCGACGACGAGGGCTATTTCCAAGGCCAGCCGACCTCGGTCCATGCCTTCGCCAGAGATCCGTTCGTCCAGACGCTCGTGCTCGCGCGCCAGGGCAAAGACCTTTCGAGCGCCAACGCCTCCATCGCAGCCGGGTCGCTTCCGGATGCGAGGGGCAACCTAACCGCGGCCGAGTGGGAACTCAGTTCCTCGGGGGGCTCAGTCTTCACCGGCTCCATAGCCGCAAGCATCCCAAATGGCATTTTGGTCTGGCTCGAGGTCGAACTCGCGAGGGCTTCCTCCCTGTCGTTCGATGTCGTGGAGGTGAGGCTTAACCGAAACGACAGCAGCAACCGGACGGAATTCCATCGTTTCGTTCGGCTGCAGGACGAGTGGCAGAAGTTCGTCTTTCCGGCCATCGTTCGCCAAGGCGACCGTTCGACTGCGCTGCGCCTGCAGTTTGTCCCGGTAAGCTTCCTGAGCGGCACGCGCACGCGCTTGAAGATCGGCGACGTGCGCGTTTACCTCGCAAAGTCTCCGAATGACCAGCCATCTCTCGACCGCGCTCGTGTCCACACGGAGGACGCCAATCTGACGCTGACCGCGAAAGATCCGGCCAATGTCGTCGTCATTTCGGCACTTTCGACGAATCGGACTATCGACCTTCCGACCTCGAACGCCCTCGTCGGAATGATCTTCAGGGTCTCCCACGCGGGCTCCGGCAGCAACATCATCGTTGGAGGGAACACCTTGGCTCCAGGCTCCGGCGCGAGTTTCGTCTGCTCTGCGTCGACGGGATCGACGGCAACATGGACCAAGTTCTCGAGCTAGTCGAAGGATTCGATGACGGTCAATCAAGCGCCTTCTTCCGTCAGACGGCTGAGTCAGGCCGCGACAACTCCGTTAAGCCTGGTCGAGGATATCGGCATCACTCGCCGCCTTGACGACGGCCGCCCGCGCCCTCTCTACGGTGCCGCCACCTTCGAGCGCCGCGAGGCATGCCTTCAACGCCGGCCGGTAGCTCCGGGGACGCCTGACCTTTTCCGGCCAGCGCTCGAGCAACCAGCGCGCCGCGCCTTCCACGTCGGTCAAGCCGCGGGTGGCCGAGGAGGTCTCGAAGATCGAGACGCGAGGGAACGAATGAGTCGCCATGATGGGCGACTCAAGAGTCACTCGTCGTTTCGGTTCCGAATCGGCTCCGAAACGATCCCTCGTCACAGCGCGGACGGAGCCGCTGCTCAGGCCAGCTGCGGCCGTCCCGAGCTGCGGGGCCCGCGCCGGCGACGCGGCGGTTCCGGCAACGGGCGAGCCGCCGCCTCGCGCATGATGCCGGCGATGTAATCCGCGGCGGACCTGATCTGCTGAACCGCCGCCGCGTGCTCGGCACCCTGTTCCACGATCGCCAGGCGAAGGGCGGTCTCTTCTGCGTTCCGGGCCCGGCGCGAGCGACCCGTCACGGCGTCGCGCATCTTGATGAGGATGGTCATCATCCTGATCCTCCATGCGATCGCTGCTCGATCGCGATCTTGAGCGCCGCGAGGCTTTCGGCGACGGCCTGTGCCGCCGCGGTCGACGCGGCCATGACGACCAACGTCTCCCGCAGCTCTGCGATCCGCTTGTCCTGACACTCGTTGAGGCGCATCCAGAGGTGGCGGCAGGCGAGCAGGAGCGCGCTGATCATCAATCCCTGCAGGCCATATTGCTGCAGCAGCGCGTCGAAGTTCATGGTCGGCTCCCGCCTTTATGATGCGCGAGGCTCAGGCCGCCGGCGGCGGCGCCGGGACGATGACGCCGCCGAGAATCGCCGCGTCCTCCGGAACGGTCAGGCGCGCGAGGATCTTGTCCCGCACGCCTTCCGCGCCGCCGAGCCAGGCCACGAGCCAATGCGGACCGTTCGTGACGGCATAGCTCAGCGCCGTCGCCACGACGGTATTGCCAATCTCGATCGAGACGGCCTTGCCGCGCACCGCGCCGGCGGTGGCGTTGAAGCCATAGGCGATCGCATGTGCCAGCAGCTGCTCGGCAGCCTGCGTGCGGAGGCTCTGGACCCATGGCCCGCGAAACTGTGCGAGCAACCAGAGCACGGCCGTGCCGACGACGGGGAGGATGATCGTCGTGATGAGATCGGCCGCCCAGGTGCCGATCGGAATCTCGACGGTGGCGGCATGGGCGGCGCCGAGCGATGCGAAAAGGGCGAGCGCGATAAGCGCCGCGACCCGGAAGCGAGCGAGCATGATGGTCTCCGTTGTCTGCAGAAAGTGCAAAGAAGTGGCCGCCCGTCCGAAGGCCGGCCGTCGTCTAGATGTCCGCCGCGTCGGCTTTGCCGTGGGGGAAAGACGGCAGGTCGACCGTCTGACCGGCCATCGCGTGCGTGCAGTCGTCGAGGAACTGGATGCGCCCGTCGGTCAGGAAGGAGTGGCAGACGGTGTTGACGGCAGCGGTCACCGCCGCCTTCTTGAGGTCGGTCATGATTGGCTTCATGAAGATGTGGAATAGGCAGTCCTAGGGACGAGGGAGGCTGCGGGGTGGTGGCGAAGTTCCGGATTGGTGATTTTGTCCGATTCAGGAGCGGCGGGCCGCTGATGCTGGTGTCGCTTGTCTTCGAACGGTCTGCCGGTCAGCTGGTCGGATGCACGGCGACATCTGATGACGCTGTCGGACTGCCCGACCTGTTCAGGTCGGATGAACTGGTTCACGACGCTGGGGATCAGGACACCAGATCCCCAGCGCCTCGCGCGTGACCGAGCCAACCCGGCCGCCCAGAAGGCCACGTTGCACACCGGACAGCGCGCGCATGGTCACGCTGCCAGCGCTTCGGCGGTCTCGAGCAGGCGGAACAGCGTCGTGCGCGTCGCCCGGCCAGCCTTGCCGTCGACGGTGAGATCCTGCGCCTCCTGAAACGCGCGCACGGCGCGCTCGGTGACAGGGCCGAAATCGTCGTCGATGCGGCCCCGGTAGAAACCGAACTGCTTGAGCCCGGCCTGGAGCTCGCCAACGTCGGAGCCGCGGGCGCCGCGCTTCAGCAGCGTCCATGCGACGTCCGCCGGATCGTCCTGCTTCACCGCAGCGAGGACGCGGGGATCATAGGCGCCGTCGACGATGAGATCGGCCTCTCGGGCGCGACGCGTGATGAGCCCGGCGATCACATGGCCGCCGGACTTGTTCCAGAGTGCAAGGCGCGGCCGGATCTCGGCCCGCGCGCCGCGCAGCCAGGCATCCACCCAGGATGCGCTGTCGATCTCCCCGGTGTTGAAGTGGAACGAGACGGCGCCGTCGAACTCGGTTTGCGTCGCGAGGCGCATCCGCTCGTTGACCACCGGCTCGTAGCTTCGCTGCAGCGCTCGAGAGAGCAGCGCGCGACTGTCGGCCCGCGTGATCACCATGCCCTTGACCGGCTTGATGACGCCCGAGGCGGCCGTGAGGCCGACGCCGATGGTCCAGACGCCCTTGGCGTCCTGATAGGCCCGGAGCACCTCGCCCTCTTCGAGGATGAGCTGCTCCAGCCCGGCAGCGGAGAGGCTGCGGGTCATGATGATGATCTCCGATGGTCTATGCTGCCCGGATGGACGATCCATCGCCGGGCCGATCCGGCCGGCTGCTCGCCGCCGGGCTCCTGATCCTGTCCGCGATCATTCTCGCGGCGCAGCTCGTGCCGCCACTCGTCGCGTTGTGGCGGGCGGTGGCGGGCTGAGGCTATTCCGGCAGCATCCACGCCTCGGCCACGATCCTCGGCAGCACGAGGTTCGTGAACAGATCGTCGTGAATCGCCAGGGTAAGGTGCACCTTGTCCGGAAGCATGATGTCGTAGCTCGGATAGCCGGCATCCTTTTGCGGCCCGGCCGATGAAAGCTGGAGCAGTCGCGGCAGAGCGTCGATCGAGTGCGGGCCGAGGACAGGATGCGCGAGCATCGCCGCCGTCAGGTCTTTCGACCGTTGCTGCACGTCGGCGGTCGCATCGAAGATGGGCACCGGGCACATGAAGATGAACCTGGAGTGCGTGGCGAGTACCGCATTGGCGACGCTCACCATCAGGGCGATGTCGTCGGCGACGGTCGCCGCGTAGCCGTTGGGCTGGCCGTCCCACCAGAGCACGCCGGCGGAGGGATAGGCGGCGATGGCGCTCAGCAGCCAACCGGTTTGCGAAGACAGTGTCGAGCCGCCGATGCCAACATTGTTCGCCATGCGCCCGGTGAGCCGCGAGAATGACGACTGCAGGCCGCCCCCTGCCGTTGGGCCGTTATAGCTGTCGCCGCCGCAGATGACTTGGAAGTTTGCGTTTGCGATGGCCTGAATCTCGGATGACGACATGTTCGACCGGTTGATGCCGATCTTCCAGATCGCGCCATTGTCCAAACCTTCGGTGCCGGCCAGGTTGTTGCCGACCCGCAGCGTTGCCGGCGTCGAGATCACCGCGCCTGACGAAGCCGTCACTGGCGTGCCGCCGTTGAGCGACACGGAGAAGGCAGAAGCTTGCCAGTTGGTCGCGATGCGCGCGGTCATGTTGAGGTCGAGTACCGACGTCTCCTGGAAGAACTGATTGGCGCCGGAGAAAACCCGGCTGCCAGGGGAGTTCACGCCGCTACCCAGATAGAGCTTCTGGTAGGCAGCGCCGGACGAGTTCTCGATTGCCAGGAGGGTGTAGTTGTGACCGGCATTCTTCGCCTGCCCGACGAGGAACTCGACGAATACGGCGACGCTCGGATCGGTCCACGGGATCGACCAGGAACCATCGCCCGCAAGCGTCCCGCCATAGGCGGCGAGAAACGTCTCGAATGTCGGGTACTGGACGCCATCGCCCCAGAATCGGCCGTTCTTCAGGTCGAGAAAGAGATCGAACGGCTTGTTGGCGCTGTCGGTCGGCACCCAGTAGGGGAACACGCGCGAAGCCTCGCGAAGACCGCCCTCGGCGAGACTGCGATAGGTCATGAACTCGCCGAGCCAGCCACAGAATTCCTCGCCGACGGTGGCGCTCGAGCCGAGGCGTTCGGTGGTGATCGTCGGGCGCGGCGAGATGGCCGACTGGACGGTCGGGTTGGCGTTCATCACCGCGCGGTAGCGGAAGCCGTCATGCGAGATCGAGACGCGGTTGAAGGTCTCGTCGGACACAGTGCCGAGGGTCCAGTCGAACACGGCGCCGGAGGCGCTCGTCACCACGAAATGCACGACGCCAGAGACGTCACGATAGAGCCTCTCGCGGTTGCCTTCGGACCCGTCGTCGTGCTGCCAGATCACATTGGCGGTGTCAGCCCCGGGCGGAGCCGTGAAGCCGATCACGCGGACGAAGGGACCAGTGGCATCGACGGCAGCGCGGCTGAGGATATCACGGGCGCGGTTGGCGCCGAGCGTCGGCGAGGTCGCGAAGCGGCCGGCCTCGAACGTGACGTCCCAGAAGTCGATGAACTTGGCGCCGTCGCCGGTGACGGACGGATTACCGTCGCTGGTCGAGCCAAAGAGCGCGATGTTGACGGAAGTGACCGTCGGCGAATGCGTCGACGAGATGCGGCGATACCCATTCGGGGCCGCGCGCGACCGCCCCCCTCCGGCACCCGGCGCGCCGCTCGTCGTGTTGAACCAGTTGCCGTGCTGGATCGCGGAATAGAACTGGCTGAGCGCGGCGTAGTTGAGATTGCCGGCCGGCGACTTCATGAACGCCGAGATGGTGTAGGGCTGGCCGCTGACGACCGCCCCGCCGCTCCGGTTGATATAGACGTTCGAAGAGGTGCCGCTGTTCGGAACGAAGCGATCTGCTGTGGTGCCGCCGAGAGGGTCGGTGTCGGCATCGGCGGCGACGGTGGCGTTGACCTTGGTCCAAGCCGAAAGATCTGACCCGGAGGTCAGTTTCTCCGTCTTCGCTCGCTCGAGGAGAAGGCCGAGGGGCGCCAGAGTTGCAGGATGATAGTCGAGCCGCGGCGCGTCGGCGGCGACGCTTACAAGCGCGCCGGAGGAATCGAACTGCATCGCAGGATCGGCGCGGCCGTAGCTCCAGCTGCCGGCTGCGAACAGCTCGGCGAGCGTCTTCCGCACGGCCTGCTTCGCAAAATAGCGACCGGCGCGGGCGTCGATGCGCTCGAGGACGCCGCGTGGCAACCAGGTCGGCCGCTTGGCCAGTTTCCGGGCAATCAGCGAGGACATCGGATCAGCGTGCGGTGACGAGGGTGATGGCCCGGTCGGCGCCCTGCGGTACCGGTGAAGCGGAACTGCCCGAGCGAAGCTTCACGGAGCGGATCATCAGCCAGTCCGCGATCGGCAACGCGATGAAGCGCGAGGCAAGTGCGCTGCCCGAGGCGATAGCGCGCTCGATGTTGTCGTCATAGAGGTCGAAATAGTTCGCGCCGTCGGCCGATCCTTGGAAGGTGATTGCCGCGGTGGTCCACGCCGCAGGCATGATGAGGCCGACGAGCCGCCCGGTGCCGAGATCGGCCGCGCCAGAGAGGCTGGCACCCGATGCGATGGTCGCGGTCACAGTCGCGAGCTGGGCGCCGCCGACGGGCACGGGATTGGTTACAGAGACGTCAGCCGAGGCAACCTGCTGAACAACCTTGCCGATGACCGCCGTGCCGGCGACGAGTTGCAGGCCGGCATTGAGCTTCGCCAGCACTGAGGCCAGCGTCGTCTGCGTTGCCGGGTCGGCGGTGAGCTTGTTGAGAATGGCCGTCAGTCCGGCACCGGTCGCGGGATCGGACGAGAGCTTGGCGAGGATCGCGGCGAGCCCCGCATCGGTCGCGGCGCCACCTGGCAGGATTACGGCGGCGTCTCCGATCGCCTCGACTAGCGCATCGTTGAGCGCTTCGAAGTCGAGAATCCCCGTCCCCGCCGCGTTACCGAAGATCTGCAGCCCGACGAAGGGCCCGGCCCCCGTCCCAGAGATATCGACGACCTGGCGGGACATCAGGTTACCCGCGCCATCGCGGATCTGCTTGGTCGTGATCGCTGCGGTCATGGTCAGATCCATCCGTCGAGTTCGTGGCCGGAATTGTATGGGTTGGTGAAGTCGAGCTGGCCTGTCGCGGCCGGCGCATCGGTGTCGAGGTTGAGGCCGCCGAGGCCTACCATCACGCCGCAGAAGATCGTGGTCTCACCGCCGTTGCGGTCCTCGATCTCGTAGCGGGCAAGCCGCCCGAGCGGGATCGCCCTGCTCTGCTCGAGCGTCCGATCCCAGAGGAAGCGACGGCCGCCAGTGTCGATGACGAGGCCGCCGCCGTCCTGCGCCGAAAAGAGCAGTTCACCGCCGACCCACACCGAGAGCTGGCAATTGACGGTCGCGGCGTAGCCTTCCGGCCACGCCCACTCGATCGGCGGCAGCGAGTTGCCGCGCCAGACATCGACGTCGACTGTGACGGGCATGATCAGGCCGGCCAGTCCGCGCCGTCGATCGCGGCGAAGGAGGTGATTACTCCCGCCTCGATAGCAGCCACGATTGCCGACTCGGCCGCGAAGCAGGCCTGCACATGCGCACCGACGGCGTTGGCGATCGCCTCGATCTCTGCGGCAGCCAGCATGACGAAACCGCCCGCGGCCTTGTAGGCGATCGAGGCTGTGGGGTTGGCCTGCGCATAGGCGAAGGCGCCGGTGATCATCGCCTGGCTGGCGCGGTCCGTCTGGATCGCGGCGCCGGCGACGCTGATGCTGCCCGTCTCGATCTGCCACCGCTTGTCGGCGGCATAGGCCTTGAGCACTTCGGCCGAGGGCGGCGCGCCGAGAGCGGCGATCACGTCGTCGGGGGCCTGAACTTCGAAGCCGTCTCCGACGAGATAGGCGCGAACCTGGTCGCGTTGCCCGGCGGTCAGGTTCTTCGCGGCAGCAGAGAGGGCGTCCGCGCTGTCGAAGGTGATGATGGCCATGGTCAGTTCCCGATCCTGACGCCGCTGAAATGGTCGCGCTCGAGTGCCGCAAGGGCGCGTGTCGCGCCGCCGGCGTTCTTCTGGCGGTAGCGCGTGGTGACGATGTCGCCGGCCGCGAGGCGCACGACAGTCGAGACGCTCTGATCGAGGAAGGAATTGTCCGCGGTCGGCGAGCAGCCCGCGGCGACGGCATAGTCGTCGCCGTTGACGACGATGCGGATCGCCTCCTCCTGCGCCTGATTGGTGGTGTTGTACGCCGCCGTAATGACATAGACGCCGGCATCGGCGGTGCCGATTGTCACGGCGCCGGAGGACGCGTTGACCGTCGTGTCGATGAGGCGCGACAGGCTCGCACCGAAGGAACCGATCTGCGTGTCGATGTCGTCGACCAGCGTCACGGCCGGTGCGGACAGTCGCCACCAGGTCGGCGCCGCCGGCGCGTGCAGCGCGGCCAGCGCCTTCTTGAGCTGTTCGAGATCGCCGTCCGACGGGGTCAGGCCGGCCGCCTCGATCACGGCTACGATCTCACGCTGCGCCTGCTCGATTGCCTCGGCCGGCGGAATCGATCCCTCGATGCCGGCGCCGGGATTGCCGTTCTGGTAGCTCGCATCCGGGTCCGGCTGCCCGAACGGCGCGTGGTACTTCATGGGGAGCCCTCAGCTGTAGTCGAAGACGACGTCGGTATGGGCCGGCTTCAGCTTCTCGAAGCGGCAGGTGATGTCGGTCGCGAGACCGATCCGCACATGCGGGTCGACGCCGACGCGGCCGGATCCGACGCGGAACCAGCGCACACGTGCGGTCGCGAGTTTGACCTTCCAGAAGAAGCGGATTTCCGGCGGTCCGATCTCCCAGCGCCGGCCGGTGTCCCCGACGCGGGAGACGCCGCACATGAACGGCGCATATTCCGTGATCGAAACCTCGTAGCCGAGGTCCTCGGCGAGCTGCAGGAAGAACGCCCGCGACTGCCCGCCGAGCGTCGTCATCCGGCCATAGAGCGCACCCTGCCGGTCCTCCAGCGTCAGCGGCTCGGCGACGCAGGGGTCGGGCAGCCCGAAGGCCGCCTCCCATTCGCCGAGCAGCTCGATCGTCGCGCGGGGATCCGCCTCGCGGCCGAGAAGATCGGCGCCGCGGCCGTCGACCCGCGCCCATTCCTCGGCCAGCGCCCGCACCAGCATCATCAGCACGGTATCGGGGTCGCGCGGCCAGGCGATGCCGGAGGGCAGCAGCGCGGCGAAGGCCTCGCCATAGGCGTCGCCCGAGCGGCGGAGCGGCTCAGGCATAGGTGATCACCCCGGGCACGGCGAGATGGCCGGCCGTCGGCATGGCGTGGTCGGCGAAGGTCAGGACGTGATGATCCTCGCCGGTCGCGGCCGAGATCGCCTCGCTCACCCATGAGTGATAGATCGTCTGCCCCGGTGCCGCCCGCCGCGCCAGCATGTCGGCGATCGAGGCGGCGATCGCCGCGCGCACGGCGGCGCTGTCGGTCACGAGGCTGGCGATGGTGAGGTCGATCGGCTCGGCGATCGGCGCCACGACGAAGAGATCCTTGACCGCGACCGGCCGCACCTCGTCGAGATGCGCTGCGACGTCGTCGAGATCGCCTGCGCCGGGGAAGCCGTCGTCATCGGCGCGGAGATCGTCCATCATGAATCGGACGGTGACGGTGCCGATGCCCATCTCGAGCGGCGCGCACCAGGCGCGCGTGACGCCGGGCACTTCCAGCGCCCACGCCACATAGTCGTCGGCGTCGCCGCCCATCGGCGGCTTGCGGATACGGTCGAGGACACGGGCGCGCAGATCGTCGTCGGACTCCTCGTCGATCCCGGGCTCGGCCGTCGTGACGGCGGCGCTGGACGCGACGCCGGCGATGGCGCTCCTGAGCCGCAGCGAGCCGCCGACCTCGAGCGAGGCCGCTGCACCGGCGGTCACCGCCTCGACATCGACCGCCGTCGCACCGGCGCCGAGCGTAGCCGGCGCGACGGTCTCATAGACATAGGTCCCGAACAGCAGCTGCGTCCCGGCGGCGATGACCGTCCCGGTCGTGCCGGACATGGTGACGGTTCCGGTCGCGAAGGTGGCGGCCTTTCGCCCGCGCCGCAGCCAGATATTGGCATGCCGTTCCAGCCACTCGGCCTCGGCCGTGTCGGGCAGCATCTGCCGCCCGAGCCATTGCAGATAGGCATATTCCTCGAGCGCGAGGCCGGCGACCGCCTCGGCGATGACGCGCAGATTGGAGTTTGGCACAGCGGCGTCGGCGCCGGGCAGGCGCGAGGTCACGTCGTCGCGGACCCGGGCGCGGATCTCGCGGAGCGTCGGCAGAGTGAAGGGCATCAGCGGGCGATCTCTGACCAGAGGCTTTCGAAGCGAAGGTCGACGGCCCGCGCCGGGCCGCGATAAGCGGTGATGGTGCCGCCGATCATGGAAAGGCCGAGCCGTTGCAGCGCGACGTCGACGCGCGAGACGATCCGGCGCTCGACGAAGGGTGCCAGCGCCTCACGGCAATAGGTCTCGGCGCGGCCGACCGTCTCGGCGGTGATCTTCTCCCGGGCGAGCAGCCAGAGCCGCGAGCCGATCGGCCAGCCGTTCCAGAGCCGCTCCGCCTCGTAGTCCGCCCACCAGCCGCGGCGGTCGGCGCCGCCGTCGGGAATGACGTCGTCGGCGAGCGCCAGCCGGTCGGTGAGCAGCGCGATCCGGAACGCCGTCGCGAGTTCCTCGCCATCGTCGAGGCTGCCGCCCGGCGCGATCAGCCAGTCGGCCGTGATCGCCTCGAGCGAGACGGTCTGGACGGTGCGGATGTCTGTCATCGTGTCGGTCCGCCCTACACCGGCGCGCCCGTGATGCCGGTGCCAGGCGTCACGCCCGAATGGGCATGGCTGGCGCCGACGTCTTTGCCATTATGCGTGAGGCTGGCGCCGGTGATGGTGACGGCGCCATTCACGGTGAGGTCGCCCTCGATCGTGATCGCGGATCCGCTGATGACGATGCCGGAGCGGGTCAAGTGCACCTTCTGGCCGAGATCGTCATAGAGAGCGATCTCGCCATCCTCGAGGCCCTGCAGGCGATACTGCCGATCGGCGACCGAGATGATGATCGGATGGCTGCGATTGCCCGTCGGATAGATGACGACCACCTCGGCCCCGGCATGCGGTCGCGCCGTGAAGCCATAGGGCTCCATATGCTCGGCGCCCTGATGCCGCTCACCGGCCAGCGCCTCGATATCGAGATGCTGCAGCTTCGACTGCCTGGCGCGCGACGAAACGGCCTTGACGACACCGCGCGAGGCGCCGAGCAGCGCCCGTCGTCCGGCATCCCGTTCGGTCATCCTCATGCGGCCGCCTCCGGCGCGCGCGGGTTCCAGAGAGCCGCCGAAAGCGACCTGTCCTCGACATCGTCGCCTTCGATGGCATCGGGCTCGCTGCCATCCTCCGTCTCGGGGACCGGTGCATCGGCGGCCGGTGCCGCCAGAGCGTAGGCCTCGGTCGTGATGAGATCGAGATTGGTCACGGTGCCCGATCCGTCCGACTGAAGGAATTCGACGGCGGCAATGAGCATGTCACGATCAACAAGCAGCATCGGCGAGGTCAGCTTCACCGTCGTGCCGACCTCCCAGAGGTTGCCGTCTCCGGTCAGCCAGCCCTGCACCGTCACCTGCGCCGTCGTCTGGGCAGCAGCGGCCTCCGCCATTTCGCGGTCGGCGCGCGCCCTCATGTCTTCCTGGTCGCCCGGCGCCTCGAGGACGATCACCTTCGGCCGCGGCACCGGCAGGGGCATGCCGCTGTTCTTCGCCACAGCCTTCTGGTTGGCGACGGCGGCGCCCGAGGCGTCGTCGTTTCCCGCCGCCTGGCCGAAAACGAACAGTTCCGAGGGCATCTGGCTGAGATCGATGGTCGCCGTCGCGGCGAGGATGTTCACGCCCTCGACGAGGCCGATCGGCGCGCTGTCCTGGGTCTTGTTCGCAAGCACCAGCTCGCCGTCGGCATTGTCATAGAGATGGAAGCCGCGCAGCCGCGCCAGCCGTTCCAGCACTTCGAAGACGCTCTCGCCGACCTGCGCCGAGACGCTCGCAAAGGGCGCGCCGATATCGCCGATCACCTTGAGCCCGATCTCGTAAGGCGCGAGCAGCGACCGCGCGATTTCCTCGAGCGAATAGTCTGTGAAGGGCCCGGCTGGCGCTCCCTCCTCCGTCACCGCCGCCGCCTCGATCGCCGCCGCCGTCTTGCTGCGGCCCTGGATCTCGACGCCATGCGACTCTGCGTCATAGCCGGCCTGCCGGACGTCGACGAAGCCGTCGAGCACCTGCACGCCGCCGAGCTTAACGCGGACCGGATCGCCCGGCCGGATCTGCCAGCCGAGCACGTTGCCTTCGCTGTCCGCAGGCTCGGTGATCACGAGGCGGAATCGCCCAGCCATGTCCTGGACGCTGCGCGTGACCGCGATATCGGTCCAGCCCTCGAAGATGCGGCCGTTGCAGAAGACCTGGCAGAGATCCTTGCCGGCGGTCGGCATCATCGCCGCGGTGAGCGGATTGTTCGTCATGCAGCGAGCGCCCGGCCCGAGGTGGGCATGAACAGCGGGTGCTGCGCGCGGTTGCCCCACGCGAGCTCGTCATGACGCGAGGCATCGGCATAGAGCCGATGCGCCAGCACCAGCGCCGGCAGCGAGGCCGGCGTCTCGTAGTCGACGAGACGTGGCAGCGGCAGCGCCGTCTGCGAGAGGTGCCGCTGCACGGCCGTGAAAAGCGCCGTCAGCGCGCGCATGACGCCGAACTCCTGCACTTCCGATGCATCGTCGAGCAGATCGTCGAAGGCAGTGATGAGCCCCGAGCGCGCCGCGTCGACGGCGTCGCGATCGGTGAAGGTCACGGCGGCGAGCCGCCGCGCCTCGGCGATCAGCGCCTGCCGGCGGAAGGAACGCCGCGTCCAGATGGCAAGCAACCCATTGGCGAGGGAATCGGTGGCGACGACGCGGACGGCGCGAAAGCTGGTCGCCGGAACGCCGGCGGCGAGCGCCGCATCGAAGAGGCCCGCCAGCGTCGGACCGAGCGTCTGCTGGCGGAAGCCCGCCTCGAGGTTCGCCTGGAAGCGGGCGACCGCGCGGCGAAGATCCGAGGCCGGCTGGCCGCGCGGCCCGCCGCGCACGAGCAGCTCGTCCGACAGCGCAACGGCAAGGTCGATCGCCTCGGCCAGATCACGGATCGCGGTCATGGTGAAATGGCTCCTGCCATCGGGCTGTCGGCGACGCTGGCCTTGGCGCTGTCGGCCGCACTGGTCACAGCCGCTGCCGTGTCGGTCGCGACGGCTGCCGTCACCGGCGAGCCCGCCTCGAGGAAGTCCATGTCGAAGGTCGCATAGCCGCCTTCGTCCTTGGTCTCGACGGAGGAGAAGTTGGCGCAGACGACGAGGTCCTCGCCGAGCACCGGCAGCACCAGGAGCCCCGGTCCGTCGGCTTCGAGGACGCCGATCAGCAGCCGCGCGACGAGGTCATAGTTCTCGCCGATGAGATAGCCGCGCACGCGATAGGCCCGCATGCGGCGGCCCATATCCTCGGTATAGCCGCTGTTCCGCTTCGGATATTCGTGCGGCGCCAGCCGCCGGCCACCTGCGATCTCGCTCTCGTCGACATGGAACTGCACTGCCCTGAAGAAGGCGGGGCGCAGGCGGTCGCGCCAGCTCATGCGAGGATCCTCAGGCGAGCGCGGGCTTCATCGCCCGGCCGGTGTCGAGATTGACGGTCTTGAAGAGACCCTTGCCCGAGGCGCCGACGCGGGTTCCGGCCGGCACGCCGTTCGGGAAGCGGATGTCGACGGAGGCCGAGCCCTCGATTTTCGGCCGCTGCCCGCCCTGCCGATGCCGGCGCAGAGCGTCGAGCAGCTCCCGGGACGGAACCCGGCGCAGGCCTTCCCACTCGTTGCGCACGGACCCGACACTGCCGCCGCGCTCCGCCAGCGACGCCCGGGCGAGCGCATCCTGCAGCTCCTTCGAAAAGATCATGGAGCCGGGCAGCCCGTAGCGCTTTCGGAGATCGCGCAGCCGCGTCTGCACGAACTGGTATCGCCCGACCGCGGACGAGTTCCAGCGATTGCCGCGATGGCGAAGCATCCGGGTCTGCAGCGCGTCGACCTGGTCGAGCGTCATGCCGGTGAGGTTCACCGGCCCACCGGTGAGGGCCCCGTAGCCGAGCGTCGTGTTGTAGTTCTTGCCCGTCCCCTCGGCCGCGGCGATCAGGTCCAGCATGCCCATGCCGGCGAAGGATTTGATGCGGCCGAGAGCACCACTGCCGCCGTTGCCGCCATAGGCGGCCTGCCAGACGCGTCCGCCGCCGCCGGCCCCGCCGCCGCTGCCGCTGCCGCCGAAGCGCGCAAAGGCGAGGCCGAGCCGCTCGATGAAGCTGTCCGCGGCCGAGGCGCCGATCTTCTTGCCGATCTCGTCGGCGTTCCGGCGCATCATGCGCGCCAGCACCGTCTGGATGGCAGCGACCGAGCGCAACGCCAGGAAGCGCTGCCGCGTCATCGCCGCGAAGCCCTCGGGATCGGCCTTGTCCTCGCCGCCCTGCTGCCAGCGGCGGATATCGGCATCTAGGCGCTCGGCGCGTGACTGTTCGAAGGCGAGCTGCTTGCGCAGCTCCGCCTCGGTCGGGATGTCTTCCGGACGAGCGCGGGTCGAGCGATCCTCTGGACCCCAGTTCTGGTAGCCCGAGGCGCGCTGTCCGAAGACGCCGCGGCCGCCGCGGGTGTCGATCTTCGAGGGATCGATGCCGAAGCGGTCCTTGAACCATTCGTCGAGACCATCGGTGAGGCCCCAGAGATTCCCCTCTGGATCGAGCCGATCGAGGGCAGCGAACGAGCCGACCGTCGCGAGCAGTGGCCAGACAATGGCTCCCAGGAAGCCCGAGCCACCGGACAGCGGCAACGGTCTAGGAGGCCCTTTGTCGCTGGGAGGCGGTCCTCCCCGCGGCAGCTGCAGAAGGCCCGGAACGCCACCCAGCGCCTTGTAAGCGATGATGGCCGCGATAACGGCTTTCCAGCCGCCGAACTCCTTAATGGCGGCGAACAGATCCTTGATCCCGGCCGCGATGTCCCGGATCGCCGCGCCGCCATCCTTCAGTTCGGCCCAGAAATCGCGGAAGTCGCCGGCCTTGAGCCCGCTTGCCCACTTTCCGAATTCACGAAGTCCGGCCCCGACATCCGTCGCGATCTCCTTGAACCCGGTCGCGATGCCCTCGCGATTGTCCGCGACGAAGTTCGCCAGATCCTCGAGCATGGGATTGACGATCGGCAGTGAGGCCACCGCCAGCTTGTCGCGGAGGCCTTGCCAGGCGAGGCCGATATTGTCGAGGTTGTCGCCGTACCGCGCCGCCTCGCGATATGCGTCGGGTCCGAGGAGCCCCTGAAACCGCACCACCTCCTTGATGGTATCGCGAAGATCGTCCGGCCCGTCGGCGAAGAAGCGCAGGAATTCCTGCGGCAGGCCGGCCGCCTTGATGAGGGCGGCGCGCTTGGCGGGATCCGCGGTCTTCGAGATCGCGTCGGAAAGCAGCAGGAACGCGTCGCCGGTCGAGCCGATCTGCTTGAACTGCGCGGCGAGCGCCGGGTTCGTCTTCTTGAGATAGGTGTAGAAGGCGCCCTGGTTCTGCTTCAGCCGGCCGAAGTTCAGGTTGAACTTCGTCAGGCCCGCACCGATCGCCTCCTGCGTGACATTGTATCGCTTGCCGACCCCTTCGAGCGTCCGCAGCGCGTCGCCGCTGATGCCGATCTGCTTCGCGAGCGCGGCGGTATCGTCGAGCGCATCGGCGGCGTCCTTGCCGAACTTCACGAAGGCGGCGCCGGCGGCGCCTGCCGACGCGGCCGCGCCGATCGCGCCCCAGCGGATCGTGCGGCCGAGGGCGAAGCCGAGCCGATAGCCGGCGCGCTCGGCGACGCTCATCTCCCGAGCGAGCTTCTGGAACGCCGACGTGCGCCCGGTCGACTCCATGACCGTCTTGAGGCGGCGCAGCGCGGGCACCAGCCGGTCCTTCATCTCCGCGATCAGACGAAGGCGCTCGTCAGTCATGGCGATCGATGTCTTTCAGGAGCTTTGTGGTGCGGTCGGCGAGGATGCGCAGCGCGCTCAGCGGCTCGCCGTAGAAGTCGACGGGCGAGCAGCGATAGGCGATGCCTAACTGGAGGCAGAGCTCGAGGGCATCGTCACCGTCGGCAGAAAAAAACCGGCGACGGTCCAGGCACAGATTTGCCAGTCGCCCCCCGGAAGCTTCTCGATGGTCGATAGCGGCACGCCGGCGAGGGCCGCCATCATCCGGTTCATCTTGGGCTCGTCGAACCGCACGTCCTCGATCGAGACGGTAGCCGGGTTGATCAGCACCGGATTGCCGCAGCGGGCGATATCGGCGCCGTTCGGCTCACGGAATGCGAGTTCGGCGACGTCCTCGCCATGCGCAGGGATCGGCTTCGAAAGCGGGACGCGGACCTTGCCGTCCGGGCTGTCAGGTGCTTCGCTCATTGTGGGCTCGCGGAGGTTGAGGATGGCCGGTGAAAATCGTCTCGGGTGCCTCGGCACCGTCGTGCTTGTGCTGGTCCTTGGCTATGCCGCCGGACAGGCAAAGGATCTTTGGCGCAGGCTCGCCTTTGAGGCGTCAGGATCGAGCTTGCCGGAGACCCAAAAGGCGTTCTGCGTTGCCATGGGGGCTTACCAAGAGCGCTACGATCAGCTCATCGCGAGAGCTGAAACCGAGGGGAACGGCCTCGTTCGCAATGACCTTCAGAAGCAGGCGACCGAACTCGTTCTCCAGCGCTCGCAAGCGGTGCTGACAGCGGTCCCGAAAGGCGAGGTCTACCTTTGGCGCAGCACTCTCACGTCTATCGACGAGGCGCTGTTTGGCGGCTTTCTGGTCACAGGAGATCTCCTATGCGCGACACCAGTGACTTTCACCGCGTCATTCGAAGACACCCGTGCCAGTCGGGAGATGCTGAAGCGACTTGTAACGGGCACGGACGCCTTTCTGTTCGGGAGCCTCGCGCTCGAGGATGGAATGATCCGGACGGTTGCGCTAACTGAAGGCGGCAGGATGCACGATCCCGCGATCTCGCTAACCCTCGACCGGATCAATCAGTGATCCGCCTGCCAACTAAAGCAGTTCCGTACAGCCGAGGCCCTGGAAGACGATGCTGATCTGGCCGTCGCCGGTGTTGATCTCATGCGCCGAGGAGGTCCAGGCATTGCGCAGGACGTAGACCTTGCCGTTCGCAAGCTCGGCCGTGACCGTGGCATCGGTGATGGCGCGCAGCGCGGCCAGCGAGAGACCGGCGGCATCGGTGATGTCGCCTGAGATCTGCGGGACGCGCGGCCGCTCGAGGAAGCCGTGCACGCCGTCCTGGCCTGCGATGCCCTCGCGCTCGGTGGCGTCCGGAGAGACGGTGAAGTTGCCGCGCAGGTCGTACTGCGCGCCGTCGACCTTGAGATAGGCGATGCCGCCCCTGGCCTTCTGGACCATGGCTCACTCCTGTTCGTGATGGATGCGATCGGTCCGAGGCTCAGGCGGCGTCGGTGTATTGCAGGCGGAACTGCGCCAGCACCGCGAAGATGCGCAGCTGGTTCACCAGATCCGGCGGATAGAGGACGTTGATCCGGTTCGGATTACCGGGCGCACGCTCGACGACCAGATTCGCGGCGAAGGCGGCGGCGTTCTCGACGAGGCCGTTGAACTCGTCCTGCTCATACTGCGCGACCAGCTCGGCGCGGATCACGTTCGGCGTGACGATCGCCTGGCCGAGGCCGAACTTCGTGCCGTCATTGGCGAGCTTGTGGCGGCCGTATTTCGAGGTGATCGCGGCCTTCTGGTTGCGGAAGAGCCGCGCCAGCGTCGCCAGCGTGGTGACAACGTCATAGGCGCCGTCGGCGACGCCCTGCGGATTGGCGAGGTAACCGGTCGCCTCGCGGGCGATCCGCAAGGTGCCGTCGGTGTCGATCGTGGTGACAGCGATGCCGGACTTCACCAGCGTGTTGCGCTCGAGGCCGGCGAAGCGGCCGCCACGCGGCGCCGCAGTGACGCCGAGGAGCGGCAGGGTCTGCAGCGGCCGGGCCGGATCGTTCAGAAGCGCGCGCGCCGCCTGCGCCGTATAGGCCGCGGCGACTTCCCAGACCGGCGTCGGCGTCTGCGCCTCGATGCCGAGAATGCTGGTTACCGCCTGGTTGCGCGCGCTGCCGAGCGTCACGAGGGCCGAATAGGTTCCGCGGGCGGCCGAGAAGATATGGCCGTAGAGCTGCCGCAGCCAGCCCCAGCGCCCGGCATCGCCGAAGCCGAACTCGGCCTCGATCGCGGCGAGCGAGGTCGAGTCCGTGAAGGGGAAGGCGACATATTCGTAGGGATCCTCGCCGAGCGCCGCGATGGCGGTGGCGAGCGACGGCGCGGCGGTGCCGCCCGACATCGCGGTGATGGTGGCGCCGACGCCAGCCGGCAGCGCCTCGCCGGCAGCGACGCCGCCGAGATTGAGGCCGATATGGATGTCGTTGCCGGTGAGGCCCTTCCAGCGCGCGGTGAGCGCGACCGTGCCGGTCGTGTTCACGGCGGTGACGGGCAGCGTCGTCATGGCGTTGATCGCGGTCGCCAGCGCGGCGCCGATCGTCGTCGCCGAGGCCGCGGCGGCGACGGCGAACTGCACCCGCTGCCCAGCGATATAGACGCTGAGCGTGCCGGCGGCCGTTGACGGGCCGGTTAGCGCGATCGAGCCCGCGGCGGCGTTACCGGCGCCGGGCTCGGCGAGCGGGAGGCACCACAGCTCCTGTGCCTGGTTGTTCTTGAAGAAGGCCGCGACCATCCGCTCGAGCATCGACCCGATGCCGAACAGGACCTGCGCCTGGGCGAGGCTGCCGACGGCGATCGGGGTGTCGGCGGCGGCCGAGCCGCCGGCGAGCTTCTGGCCGATCAGCAGCGCCGGCTGGTCGAGGACCTCCTGGCCGGCGCGCGACGGGTCGACCTCGACATAGTAGAGCGGCAGCTTCCAGTCGGAGGCGATGGAATTGAAGGAGATGGGCATGGTCGCGCTCCTGTCGGGCGGGCGAACGAAAGGGGTTGTGCCGGCGTCAGGCCGTCGGCGCCGCGGTCTTGACCGGCTTCGGCGGCGTCGTGGTCGCCTCGCCGTCGCGAAGGCGGCGGTTCCAGAACACGTCGAAATCTTCGACCTCGATGCCTTCGGCAGGGTCGATCGTCTCGCCCGCGGGGCCGCACAGCGGCACCGCCGGGTCGGCGGGATAAAGGCGCATGGTGTCTGTCCTTCAGGTCGGGACGGGAGAGTCGGCGCCCTTGGCGTCCGGCGTGCGCAGGCTGACCGAGCCGAAGGCGTCGGGGACGCGCGGCTGCCAGGTCGTGCGATAGGTGACGGTGATCGAGGTGAGCACGATCGCCGCGAGATAGTTCTGCGTATCGAAGCCGATGCGCTGCTCGATGCCGGTGACGGCTTCGAACTGGCCGAGCCATTCGGCATCCTCGAGCAGCGTCTCGAGGATCTCCGTCGCAGCCGCGGCCGTGATGTCGTCGAGCCCGTCCTCGCTGTCCGCCGGCAGGACGCCGGAGATATTGAGGACCGCCTCGTGGACGAAAGCCGGCTCGCCGGCATTGGCCTCGCCGTCCGGCGTCATGCGCTGCCCCGTCAGATAGACGAGCAGGCAGGGAAGATCGTCCTCCTGCGGCGGCATAATCGGCGTCCGCCGGATCCGCGCCGGCTCACCGGGTCGCGCCGGGGGCGCGTAGCGCGAGAGCGGCAGGAGACGCGCGATCGTGTCGTCGCGGATCTCGCGGTTGAAATCGGTCACGGGCTGCTGACCTTGGCGAGGACGAGCTTCACGTCACCCTCTCCGTCCGGGCGGACGTCCATGACGACGAAGCGCTGGGTGCGCTCGGTGACGCGGAAGCCGAGATGCTCGGCCTGGTCGACGACGACGTCGACATAGACGTGGTCGTTCTGCCGAGGCATCGCCGGCAGCTCTGAAGCGCGGACGCCGAGCACCGGCGCGGCCGTGGTCATCTCGCCGTCGGACAGCGCGACGTCCTCGGTCGGCCGCCGCAGATCGCCACGCCCGATGAACGGCGTGCCGCCCTTGGGCAGAAAGGCGACCGGCCGGGCAAAGGCGCCCATGGCCGGCCGCAACACGAGGCGATCGAAGCTCAGCATCAGGCCGCGAGGATCAGCTTGATCCGGACGACCGCCGACGGATTGGCCGCCGCTGCGACGGCGACGCCGACCAGCGTGTTGCCCGCCGAGGTCTTGTTGAGCTCCTTGGCGGTGTTGTCCCAGTAGAGCAGGTCGCCGGCGGCGATCGCGAGCGCCGAGGTCTTCGGCAGGTCGAAGACGCCGGTCGTCTTCATCTCGAAATCGGCGCCTGCATCGGCGGAACAGGCCGCGACGCCGAAGATTCCTGCGCCGATCAGATAGGCGTTGCCGCTGACGACGCCGCCCGCCGGCGCGGTGAGGGTGAGCATGTCACCCGGCTGAACGAAGGTCTGCATGATGTCCGCCTTTTGCGTGACGAGGAGAAAGCGGCTGGGCCCGGGTTCAGGTCCGGCCGTTCATGGGGCCGATCAGTTCGGGTTCTTGTAGAAGCCGCGCCAGTCGATGGCCTTGGCACCGACGTCCTGCCGGACCTTCACCTCGACGCCGTCGACGTCGAAGCCGGTGCGCGTCTCGGTGAAGAGGCCTTCCTGCCCCTCGAGATAGGCAAGCTCGATGGTGTCGATCTGGTTGGGGTCGGCGGCAAGATACCAGTTGGAGGCCGACGCCGCGTCGAGGCGCGGCTCGCTGATCGGCTTCAGGCTGCGCAGCGACTCCGGCACGGCCTTCGTGATATCGGCCGGGACGATCGCGGTCAGAAACTGCTCGGCCAGCGTCTGGAGCGCGGTGGGCACCACGAGATAGGCGGGCTGGATGTTGAGCAGGGTCTTGCCGTCGAGCCCGACCTGCTTGCGCATCGCCGTGCGGCCGAGGCCGACCGAGGCGATGTCGATCGCCGCACCGGCGCCCAGGTTCTTGTGGTTGGCGTGGAACAGCGCCGTACCGTCGCCCATCGCCGCGTTGGCGGTGATGATGCCCCACACGAGATCGCTCTCGAGGTTGGCGGCCGCTACACCGAAGGCGCGCGGGATGCGGGTGAAGGCCTGCAGGTCGTCGTTGATGATGACCTGGCGGGTGATGGCGACGATCTTGCCATAGGTCGAGATCGCGTACTTCTCCGCGGCTTCGCCCATCTTGCCGCGCTTGAACTCGCCGTGCTCGTTGACCTTCTCCAGCTGCGGCGCCTCGCCGAGCTGCGTGCGGCTCACCTGCTTGAAGTCCGGGACGGTCACGACGCGGACGATCGGGCGAAAGGTCTGCGGCGCGGCGTCATAGCCCATGCGCAGCGTCTTGTTCGCCACATTGGCGAGGATGTTCGGGAAGTCCGACGTCGACAGCATGCCGCCGGCGCCGCGGACGAAGATCTCGTCGCCCTCGACACGGCGCGCGAGCATCGCGCCGGCCAGCTCGTTCTTGGACAGGCCGCGAGTGCGGACGCCGCGGGCTTCGAGATAGTCACGGCCCATCTCGAGCAGCGACATGCCACGGAACTCGCGTCCGGCCTCCGAGAGAGGCTGGCTGGGGTCGTAGCGATGCACCAGCGCATCCTGGATGGCCGCGCCACGCTTCTCGGCGTCGGTCACACCCATCTGGACGGTGGCGTTGCGCGGACCGCCGGCATCGCTGCGGGTCGCGAGCTTGTCCATCAGGACGCGGCGGAATTCCTCGACGCTGGTCGCCTTGCCGGCATGCTCCTGCGCGAGCGCGCGCTCGCCGAACTGGTCGGCCATCGCCATGATGTCCGCGACGCGGCTGCGCTCGGCGACGATCGCCGCATCGGCAGCGCTGCGGGCCGCCTGATCGATGGCACCCTGGTCGGGAGCCGCGACCGCTGCCGGCGTGGCAGCGGGCTGCGTCCCGGCCGCGGGAGCGGGCTGCTGGTTGCGGGCCGTCTCCGGCGCGGCAGGAACCTGAGCGGTGGGAGCACCGTTCGGCATGGGGGTCTCTCCTGTGTTGGCCGCCGGTGCGGCGGTGGAGCTCGGGTCGTCCGATCGGACGATGGTGCAAGGGTGATGGGCCTGCGGCTCGGCACGGACCTGCGCGCCGGCGTCGGCGGGAACCGGTACGGCCGAGATCTCGGTCGGCTCCCAGTCGACGACGCGCCAGAGCGGGAGCACGCCGTCGGCGGTCTCGGTCTTCTGGATCTTCAGCCGGACGTAGCCGACGGAGATGTTGCGGATGATTCCGTCGCGGATCTTCTGGACGATGTCGGCGTCGGCCGGTGCGTTCGAGAGCTGGATCCGGGCGAGGCCCTTGCCGTTCTCGATCCTGGCCGAGCCCGGAACCACGGCGCCGATGACGTCGTCGAGGTCCCAGGTGCCATGCGTGTTGAGGAACGACGCGCCCGCGTTCAGCCGGTCGAGGCGGACACTCGCCTCGTCGACGACGAGCTCCTCGAGATAGGGGCCGTCGATCCACGAATAGCGCTGTACGGTGGCGCCGGTCGTCCAGCAGACTTCGATCGTGTTGTCGTCCGGATTGAAGCTCTCCGGGCGAAGCTCGGCGGCCCGCGTTCCGCGCGGGAGGGAAATGGTCTGTTCCTGGGGCATCGGGACCTCTTTCAGGCGGCCTTGTCGGCCGGCGCGGCCGTCGGCTGGATGAGCCCGGCCTTCGAGACATTGCGGGGGTCGCTGTCGAGGATGAGCGGCGGATCGGCGGCGTCGATCTTGGCGTTCCAGCTCTTGATCTCGGCGAGCACCTTGTCGGGATCGCGCCCGGACTCGGTGATGATCTCCGGTACCGACCGGAAGCCGGCGCGCACGGCGAGGAGATCCGCCTGCACGTCCTGCACGGGATTGATCCAGTCGAAGTCCGGCGGCGACCATTCCACCGGCACGAAGGGCACCGGGATCTTGCCGGCAAGCCACGCCGCCTCGCAGAACCAGCGCCAGAGCGGGTCGAGCAGCAGCGGGATGAGGAGTTGCTGCTGCATCTGCCGGACCAGCCGGCGGAATTCCATGATGCCGACACGGGCACTCGAGAAGTTGACGTCGGAGAGGTCCCCGGTCAGGAGCTCGTAGGGCAGCCGCCAGCCCGCGGCGATCGCGCGCAGCGCCGTCTTCTCGTATTCCGCGAAGCCGGCGATCGCCGCGGGCTGGTTGAACTTGATGTCCTTGCCGCCGCGCAGATACGCGAACATGCCGGGCATGAACCGCTCGAGGCGATTGTTGTTGCCGTCGACGACGCGCGGCCCGGCGCCGGGCGTGCCGGGATCGGTATTGATGCCGTCCTCGTCATCGTCACCGATGACGACGCCGACCATCGAGGATTCGATCTTCTTCCGGACGCCCTCGGCGAACTGATAGTCGTCGAGGTCGCGCAGCCGCCGGATGACGGGCGCCGACCACGGCACACCGCGAGCGACCGTGCGCTGCTTCTCGTAGAGGTGCAGGATCTCGGACGCGGGCACGGCGCTCGAGAGCAGCCGCGTGCCGTAGCCCACGAAGCTGTTCCCCGGGTGATCCGACCACAGCCAGTAAGCGGTCCGCTTGCCGCGAAGGTCGAACTCGATGCCCTGAATGGCGGTGTTGCCGTTCGCGAGCGGTCCGGTCTTCGAGCTGTCGAGGAAATCGGCCTCGAGCAGTTGCACCTGCATCGGGATCGGCAGGCCGTCGCTGTCGCGGCGGTAGCGCCGGCGGACGAGCCCTTCGCCGCCTTCGACCATCTCGCGCACGGCGAGAGCCGTGAAACCGTAGAAGTCCAGCTGCCCGTCGGCGTCGCATCGGTCCGACCACTCGCTGAAGACCGCCGTGATCGCGGCGTTCAGCGTGTCGTCGCCGGTGTTCGGCCGCGGCGTGATGCCCTCGCCGATCAGGTTGCTCACCCAGGCCGAGACGGCCCGGGCGGCATAGGGGTTGTTCCGCGTCAGGTCGCGCGAGCGGTCACGCAGCCGCGGGCCCGCCGCGGCGATCTCGGCGTCGCCCGATGTGCTCGCGGTTCGCCAGCCGTCGGTGTTCCGGCCCTGCGCGGCGCCGTCAGAGGCGCGCGCGAAAGCCTGCAGCGCGGCGCGCGCCTTGGCCCGGTCCAAAGCCGCGCGCGGCGAGAACAGGCCGAGCGCCGCGTCGAACCAGTTCAACGGTCACCTCGATCGAACGAGGCGAAGCCGGCGGAAGGACGCCGGCGACCGGTTGCCTCGCCCTTCAGCCAGGCGAGGCGGCGCTTCAGGCCGTCGAGCGAATCGTAGTCGACGGACTTGCCGTCATAGCTGACGCGCGTGGCGCCGCTCGCGATCGCCTCGGTGAGCGCCGCGATCTCGCTGCTGTAGTCGGTCAAAGCCAGTCTCTCGATCCGAGATTGAGCCAGTCCTGCGTCGGCTTCGGCGCCGGAGCGGGAGCGGGAGCGACCGGGCTGGGCGCCTCCGGCGCCGCCGGTTCGTCGGGATCTTCAGCCGGCGGTTCCGGCGTGAGGTCGTATTCGAGCGCCGCGTCGATGCGGCGCGGCAGCGATTTGCGGACGGCGAGCGCGCCGACGAAGGTATCGAGCGCCTCGTTGCGCTTGCCCTCCGGCAGATCCCAGACGGCGTAGGCCCGCCCCATGCGCCGGCGCGTGATCCGGCGCTCCGAGGTGAGCTGCTCGAAATAGTCGGGCCCGAAGCCGTCGGCCGCCGGGAAGTGAACGAGACCCGGCCGGCGGCTGCCATCCTCCGGCGGCTCGATCTTGAGCTTGCCGTAGACCGCGTCCTTGCCGGTATCGACGCCGATGGGCCAGAACACCTCGCCCTTCTTCGTCTTGCGCGCCTGGCTCGGCCAGAGCGGCAGGTTGCCGTTCCGCCCGAACGTCGCGAACACACGGCGCTTCCGCCGCGCCCTCGTGAAGGCGAACACCTGCGCGCCGTGATGGCCGCCGGCATCGATGCCGAAGGCTGCGACACGAAGCGTCCGGCCATCGACCGTCCGGAACGTCCGGCGAAGAAGCGACTCCAGCTCGCGCCATGCCGCCGGCTGACTCGGGTCCTGATGAATGACCTCGTAGAGAAACGGCCAGCACTCCTCGCCCTGGCCCCAGCCGATCAGCTGCACCTCGAGGCGATCGCCCTGCACGTCGCAGAAGCCGGTGACGACGAGCACCGGCTCCGGCAGATCGTCAGGACCATAGTTCTCGGCCCGGGCGATCAGGCCCGATCCGTCGAAGCTCTCCCGGCCCTGCGGCTTCCAGAGCTGCGCCAGGGCCGTGTTGAAGAACTTCTTCAGCAGCTCCGGATCGCCCTGCGCCTCGAAGAACTCGGCGGCAAGATCGGCAAGCCGGTGGCGCCGCGAGATCAGCTTCGAGACGACAAAGCCGGCATGGCCTGCGAACGGGATGACCTCGCCGCATTCGCGGCAGGCGGCGCGTCCGGCGTCGGTCCAGATCTCTGGCTCCTGCCGCTCCCCGCAGCAGATGAACGGCCTCGTCTGGCGCCAACCGAAGTCCGGCAGATCCGCAAGAGCATCGAGCGCGCGAAACCGATCGCCCTCCGTCCACACCTTCGGGCAGTTCGGGCAGGCGATTCCGACCGTGCTGGCGATCGGCGCGCCGTTCTCGTCCTTGTCCCAGACGACATGCCGCCATTCGGGCTCGAACCGGTGGCCGCAATGCGGACACGGCACGAAGCAGCGGCGCTGGTCGCTCGCCCGGTACTCCCGGCCGATGCGCGACGTGTCCTCGTCGGTCGGCGAGCAGGTCCGGACGAACTTCGCCCGGCCGATCGCGCGATAGGTCGAGGCGCGCTCTTCCGCGAGTTTGAGCGGATCGCCTTCCTTGCCCGCCGAGGGCGGATACTTGTCGATCTCATCTTCGATGACGACGCGCTTCGGGCGCGACGCGAGATCGGTCGGGCTGTTCGATCCGACGAAGTCGATCGAGCCGCCCTTGAACTCCTTGTGCGTGATCGTCGACTTCGAGGCGTAGGGCGCGAGCGCCTCTCGGATCTCGGGGCTGACCTCGATCGTTGGCTCTATGCGCTCCTTCGAGAACGCCTCGGCCGCCCCCTGCGTCGGCTGGACGAACAGGATCGGGGAAGGATCCTGATGGATGAAATAGAGCGCGACGTTGATGTCGAGCTCGGTCTTGAGCACCTGCGTCGCCGCCATGACGGTGACGGTGTGCGTATCGCGCGCCGTCACGGCGGCGAACGGCCCAAAGGCCACCGGCTGCGACTTCGTCTTCCAGCGCCCCGGCGAGGCCGAGGTCTTGGCCGACACGTAGCGATAGGTGTCGGACCATTCGATCAGATCGAGCCGTGGCGGCGGCCTAAGTGCCTGCCTCGCTATCTGCAGTCGGGTGGCGAGCCGCTCCACCATCGCCGGCCGACCGGTCGACGCCTGGTTCATGCAGTTCCCTGAGCGCTTCGCTGATCTCTTCCTCGAGCGCGCTCTCGATCGCTGCCTGGTCGAGGCCGACGAGGGAGGCGCCCAGCTTGCCGGGTATCCCAAGGAGCCGCTCGCGAACGATCGCGTATTCGGCCTCGACCTGCTGTGCGATGTCCTCGATAGGCGCGAGCAGCTTCTCCGCGACGAGGAAGTCCTGCCGTCGCTTGAGTGCGAGGTAGATTTCCTTGACGCGGGAAGCCTCGGCGAGGCTCCAGCCGCCGGCGAGCTCGATTCCGAACTCGGAAAGGTCGACGGACGCGTCTTCGAACTCGTCGTCGGCGAGGTCCTCCGGCACCGGATCGCGCTGCGCCGGTACCGGAGCGCGGCTTTTACCGCGCCGCTCAGGTGCCGCGGCGCGATCGGATGCCGAACTGTTACCCTTGCGGGCTGAGGTAACACCGCCGCGATTGGTGGCGGGCCGCTCGTCGAGCGCCGCGTCCGTCATCGCGATGTCGACGCGGCCATGCGCGTCGAGGACGAGCAATCCCTTTTGCTTCCAGTCGGTTACCGTCTTCCGCGAGACGCCGCGGTGGCGTCCGTATTCGGCCTGGGTGACGAAGCCGGGATCGCGTTTCGGCATCGCGCGGACTGTTACCCTGTTACCCTGTTACCCGGTTTTCGGCACCCCACGCCCGCAGAGCCTCGGGGGTCGCGCGTACCCCGCCCCGGGCGGGGGGCGGCGGAGGACCCAAGGCGTGGGGGGGGCGGCCGGCGCGGCCGGAAGCTCAGCCGGGCTCGTCGGTGGGCGACTTGTCCTCGACCGCATGGGCGGCGAGCATGTCGATGGTGATGGTCGCGGTCGCCTTCGTCCCGACGCGATAGCTCGGCGAGCCCTCGGTGACGTCCTCGAACTTCACGTCGAAGTCGACCCCGGGCCCGCTGAGCTCAACGCCGGCGGCCTTCGCGGCGGCTCCGGCAACGAGAAGACGCAGGTCAACGCGGTCGAACCTGCAGGTGACCTTGCGCTGATGGATTTCAACCGAGGAGCACTCGAGCGGCTTGAGCTTGGTCATCGTGTCCCGTCCGGGTTGAAGCCGTTGCGTGCCCGCTCATTGGCGAAGAAGGCGTCGAGCCCGCCCCGGTCCTTCCAGAGCGATGCTAGCGCGGAGCTGCGAGAGCGGCCCATCATGACCGACCGAGCTGATCCCTTGAGCCCGCGCGTCTTCATCGCGTTCGCAAGCGCCAGCGGAAACTGCCGGCGCATCTCGAAGCGCATCGCGCGGTCGAAGCTGTCATAGAACGGCACGTCCGAATTGACGTGCGCCGAAGCCTTGAACGAATAGACGAGGTGCAGCCGACCCTGCTTGCCGACGAAGATGCCGGCGGGCAGCACCCGCAGCGCCCTCTTCGGCGTGTTCGCGATGATCGCGCGCGGCGTCTGGTCCTTGCGGACGCCCTTGGCCGTGCGTTTCACCGCGCCTGTGGCGGGGATCGCCAGCCGCTTCTTCGCCTGCTTCGTCCCGCCTTTGGCGTGCAGAGCGAGGTGCGCTCGGCCGAGGCCGTCGATGATGCCGATGCGCAGATTGCGCTTCGTCGCCTTCTCGATGTTGAGCGCGACGCCGAGGAAGCGCTTGTTCCGAACGTTCACCGCCTTCGGCCAGACGTCATCCGTCAGCCCGGCGCGCGTCCGAAAGGCCGCGCCCGTCATGGCATTGGCGAGGGCGAAAGGAAGCTGGTCAGCCGCGCCGCCCAGCTTGGCCGTGAGCCGCTCGAAGTCAGTGAGATCGAAGGTCAGCGGCATCGCTGCCCGAACCCGGTTGTTCGGCCGTCCGCCTCGCCGAGCAGAGCGGCCGCATGGCGATGCCGGCGAGCGCTCTCCTGATCAGAGGACGAGGCCGTTGAAGGCCGTGAGCTGGCCGGCCTTGATCTGCCGGCGGCGGCGGGCGCGTTCACGCTCGCCCGGACCATTCCACCCGGCACTGCTCCCTCGACGGTGGCGCCGGGGCGGCCTCTTGAAGCCGACAGAGGGAAGCATCGCGAGGTCAGGCGCCCGAGCGAGGGCCCGTGGGAGACGGTTCCTGCAGCGAGGAACATCGCGGCGGCGATCGCAGCCGTGAGATAGCCGCCGACATGGCCGGCGACGACATGGCGCTTGTGCATCGAAGCTCCTCTGAGATGTCCGACACGGCGCGCCAGCGCAGGCCAGCCTGCTCGGCAGGCGATGAGGCGGCGGTTCCCCGGGCGGCCACCAAGGCTAGGACCGAGACGCAGAACGATGTCGGTCGGGCGGTGACGCGCCGTGTCGAAGTCGAATGGTCAGGTTCGCAGATCGGCGACCAGGCGCCGGAGATCGTCGGCGATTTCCGAGCGCTGCACGAAGAAGCGCTCCGGATCGTGCCGCGAGACGGAAAGGCGGTTGATGCGCTCCTCGATGCCCTCGAGCTGACGAGCCAGCTCGTTGCGGCGGTCGACCGGGACCGGCAGTGTGCGACGGCCGAGCTTCTTCTCGACGACGACCACCTTGCGGCCGTTGATCGAGATGCTGCTCATGAACCCATCGCGTTGTCGGTCATTGGGGTACAGGACCGGCCGCGCCACGGCCGGCCCTGTCGTTGCCGCGGTCCGATCCGGCCGAGGAGCCGGGGGCCGCCAAACCCCCGGTTTCGGTCAAGAATCAAAAAAGCCGAGCGCATGGCCCGGCTTCGAAATCTCGCTGAGGTGAAGGGGGTCCGAATCGCCGAGGCGCGGTTGCGACGCAATTCGCCAGCCCATCATCTGACGGGCCGTTTTGTGGCACATTGTCCACACGCCTTCAAGTCGTTCTTGACGATCGCCGATCAATAGGCGCATCACTGCCACGCGGACCTGGTCGGCGCCCGCCGTGTACCAGAGCTTGTACCAGCTATCGATCCAGCTGCCGTCGCTCCCCGCCTTCAAAGCCCAAGCAGATGAACGATTTCGGCGAGGTCTTGGCTTCGTTCCGAATCCCTTCGGGTGCGCCATTCATTCGATCGACGAACGGTTTCCTTCGCGGGGTCGGGAGTGTGGCCCCATCCCGATGACCGCCCTATGTCGACTACCCGGCGCTATTTGACGGCGCCGACGGTGACGCCGCGCATCAGCGTGCGCTGGAAGACCAGGAAGAAGATCACGGTCGGGACGATGCCGAGAAGCGCCGCTGCGGCGGTCGTGGTCGGGTCGCTGACATGCTGGCCGTGCAGCGTTCCCATCGCCACCGAGACGTTCTGGTTGTCGTTCGAGATGAGGAGCACGAGCGGCAGCAGGAACTCGTTCCAGGTCCAGATGAAGAAGAAGGTGCCGAGCACGATCAGCGTCGGCCGCAGGACCGGGATGACGACGTGCCACAGGATCTGGAACCGGCTGGCGCCGTCAATCTCCGCGGCGTCGATGATCTCGCGCGGGAACTGGGTCAGCACCGCCGACAGCATGTAGGTGCCGAAGGCGCTCTGCAGCACCGTGAACACGATGATCACCGAGAGGCGCGTGTCATAGAGCCCGACCGACTTGGCGAGATAATAGATCGGGTAGACGAGCGATTCCTGCGGCACCATGATGCCGAGCATCAGCACGATGAGGATGAGGTTGCGGCCCCGCACCTTGCCGATGCCGAGCGCATAGGCGTTGAGCAGGCTGAGCGCGACGCCGAAAAAGGCGACGCAGCCGCTGATCAGGACGCTGTTCCAGAGCTTGCGGCCGAACTCGACGCCCGTCCAGAAGGCGAACAGGGCCGAGAGGTCGAAGCTCCTTGGCAGCGCGACCGGTCCATTGGCGCCGTAGTCGGTCGGCGTCTTGATCGCGTTGATGGCGGCGAGGAAGAAGGGAAACAGCGTCAAGAGCGCCGCGACGACGAGGAGCGCCAGCACCCAGTAGCGGCCGATACCCTCGCCGTGCCGCGCGTCCGGCTCGCCGGTTCTCGCCCGCTTCGTCAGCCCTGCGGCGATGGTGGCATCGGCGCTCATCAGTTCGCTCCCTCGGTCTGCTTCCTCTGAACCCGAAGGAAGACGAGGCCGAGCACGATGGTGATCAGCGTCTGGACGGTGGTGATCGCCGCGCCATAGCCGACGCGATTGGTCGTGAAGAAGTGGTAGTAGGCGAAATAGGACGGCACGGTGGTTGCATTGTCAGGCCCGCCCGAGGTCAGCACATAGACCGGCGCGAAGACCTTCAGGGCTGCGATGGTCGTCGTCAGGCCGACCACGAAGATCTCCGGCTTCAGCATCGGGATGGTGATGTGGCGGAAGCGGGAGAGCCACGGCGCGCCGTCCAACTCCGCCGCCTCGTAGAGCGCCGGATCGACGCGGGCGAGGCCGGCCATGAAGACGACGAGCGCATAGCCGAGTTGCAGCCAGACCATCACGAACATCACTGCGAGCAGCGCCGTCGCGGGATCGCCGAGCCAGTTCTGCGACAAGGCATGCAGGCCGAGCCCGTCGAGGATCGTGTTCAAGACGCCGATCGGCGACAGGATCCAGCCCCAGAGCACGCCGGCCACGGCGACGGGCAGGATCTGCGGCAGGTAGAAGGCGGCGCGAAGGCCGCTCGACGTCCGCGGTCCGAAGCGCGGGCCGATATAGTCGAAGAGCACCGCGCCGAGGAAGAGACCGAGCGCCGTCGGGATCAGCGCCATGGCGACGACGCAGGCGACCGAATGCTCGAAGGCGGCCCAGAAGGTCTTGTCCTGGAAGAGCTTCAGGTAATTCTCGAGCCCGATGAATTTCGGGACGCCGATGCCCTTCCAGCGCGTGAAGCTCACCGCGATATTCATGAGGAAGGGCAGGAGGACGACGAAGAAGAAGCCGATGGCGCCCGGCAGCAGATAGGGCAGGTAGCCGAGGCTGAAGCCTGCACGGCCGGACGGGCGGTCGACGGT
>CAWZZK010000158.1:0-45584 GCA_963966455.1 Kaistia sp.
CAGCGCTTCACGGCCGATGGCACGCTGCGGCTGCTGGTGCTGGGGCCGCTGCCGAAATTCGAGCGCACCGACCCCGTGAATTGCATCGATCTCAGCGAGGCGCTCGGCTTCTCGACCGACCGCTGCGGCGTTTCCCGGGCACAGGAGGACGCAAGGCGGGCCAAGACCGTCGCGATCATGCGCGGCATCGTCGCGGAATTTCCGAACGCCCGGTTCGTCGATCCCATCGAGGTCTTCTGCGACACGCGCATCTGCCTGCCGCAGAAGAACGGGGCGATCGCCTTCTTCGACGACCACCATGTCAACGCCATCGGCGCGCAGGCCGTCTATGACGCCTTCCGCAGCGACTTCGCCTGGGCCTTTGGAACCGCGGCGCCGTAACCGGTCAGGCGACCGGCGGCAGCGGCGCGATGGAGAGGTCCGCGGCCAGCGTGTCGAAGGCCTGCTTCAGCGCCGGCGCGACCGGGATGCCGTTCGCGCTGCGATCCTGCTCGACCTTCCATTCGCGGTCGCCCGGCGCCATGACGCTCTTGCCCTCGCGCGCGGGCGAAGCACGGAGATTGGCGAGATAGGCCGCCATACCCGCGTCGTAGAACGCGCGCGGCACGAAGCGCTCCGGATCGATGACGATGAAGAAATGGCCGAGACGGCGCGGCGTCGTCCAGTCCGGGCCGACCATGCCGAGCAGATCCGCGCAATGCGGCATGCCGGTCATCACCGCGGAGAGAATCTCCATCACCGAGGCGAGGCCGGCACCCTTGTGGCCGAAGGCGAGCCCGCCGAGCGGCAGCAGCGCCGCGGATTCGAGCGGCTCGACGGTCGGCTTGCCGGTCGCGTCCACCGCGACATCGGCCGGCAGCTTTAGCCCCTTCGCCGCCATGTCCTGCACGCGGTTCCAGGGAACCATGCTGGTGGCCATGTCGAAGAGATAGGGGCGGCTGCCCGTCACCGGGGCGGCGAAGGACAGCGGATTGGTGCCATGGAACGGCGCGACGCCGTCATGCGGCAGCACGAAACTATCCGAATTGCAGAAGGCGAACGACACAAGACCCGCCGCCGCCGCGCGCATCGGATAGCAGCCCGCGGCGCCGAAATGCGAGGAGTTGATCACGGCCGCCGCGGCGATGCCCGTCTCGCGCGCGAGGCGCATGGCCTCGTCGATGGCGAAGAAGCTCGCGTGATGACCGAAGCCGTTGTCGCCATCGACGATGACCGTCGCCGGACCCGTGACCTTGGCGCCGAGCTTGGGCGTAGGATTGATGCGGCCCGTGCGCACGACCTTGGCATAATGCACCAGCAGCCGACAGCCATGGCTGTCGACGCCGCGCAGCGACGCCTCCGTCAAGGCATCGGCGACCGAGGCCGCCTGCGTGCGCTCGCTTCCCGCCGCCTTGAGCGCCGTCTCGATGAAGCCGTGAACGGCCGCGCCGCTCGCCCTGAAATCCGCCGCCGGAGCCGCGCTGGATGCTGCCGTCATGTGCTGTCTTCCTCTCCCGGCCGCCGCGCCGGGGCCTTTCCGGGCAAGGCGAGTATCACGGACGCGCCTTGCCCGTCATCTTCGTTCGACGCCGACGCGAAGCGGCGATAGTCTCCCCTCGCGCGCAGCAAGGGAGGTTGTCGTGCCGATGGATGTCCTGACCGAGACCGGGCGGCCCGCCGCCATCCTCGCCGAACTCGAAAAGAAGGTCCTGTGGCTCTCCGCCTGGATGATCCACAACGCCAACCACCTGCGCGAGAACGACGAGGGCATCAAGATCGGCGGCCACCAGGCCTCCTCCGCTTCGCTCGCCACCATCATGACCGCGCTCTATTTCGAGGCGCTCCGGCCCGAGGACCGCGTCGCGGTGAAGCCGCATGCGAGCCCGGCCTTCCATGCCATCCAGTATCTGCTCGGCCGCCAGAGCCGCGAGAAGATCGAGGCCTTCCGCGCCTTCAAGGGCGCGCAGAGCTATCCCTCGCGCACCAAGGACACGGACGACGTCGACTTCTCCACCGGCTCGGTCGGGCTCGGCGCGGCGCAGACGCTGTTCTCGGCGCTGGTACAGGATTATGTCCGCGCCAAGGGCTGGACCGGCGGGCGCAAGGCCGGACGCATGGTCGCGCTGGTCGGCGATGCCGAGATGGACGAGGGCAACATCTTCGAGGCGCTGCTCGAGGGCTGGAAGCACGGCCTGCGGAACTGCTGGTGGATCGTCGACTACAACCGCCAGAGCCTCGACGCCGTGGTGCGCGAAGGGCTCTGGGAGCGCTTCGAGGCGATCTTCGCCAATTTTGGCTGGGACGTGGTGATCCTGAAATATGGCCGCCTGCTCGAGGCCGCCTTTGCCGAGCCGGGCGGCGAGCGCCTCCGCGACTGGATCGACCATTGCCCCAACCAGCTCTATTCCGCGCTCTGCTTCCACGGCGGCGCGGCATGGCGGAAGCGCCTGCTCGACGAGATCGGCGACCAGGGCGCGGTGACGGCGCTCGTCGAGCGGCGCAGCGACGCCGAACTCGCGAGCCTGATGACCAATCTCGCCGGCCACGACCTGCCGAGCCTGACGGAGGCCTTCGCCAGGGCGCGGACGCATGAGCGGCCGACCTGCTTCATCGCCTATACGATCAAGGGCTTCGGCCTGCCGCTTGCCGGCCACAAGGACAATCATGCCGGCCTGATGACGCCGGCGCAGGTCGACAAACTGCGCGCGGCGATGAATGTGCGGCCCGGCCATGAATGGGAGCCCTTCGAGGGCCTCGCGACGCCGCCCGCCGAGATCGAAGCCTTCCTCGCCGAGGTCCCCTTCGCGGCTCGGCAGAAAAGCGGCGCAGCGCCGGTCGTCGCGGTCCCGGGCGCGCTGCCCGTGCCGCCGGCGGCGGGGCGGCAGCTCTCGACGCAAGCGGGCTTCGGCCAGATTCTCAACGAGATCGCGCGCGAGGACAGCGACCTCGCCCGCCGCATCGTCACCACTTCGCCCGACGTCACGGTCTCGACCAATCTCGGGCCGTTCGTGAACCGCCGCGGCCTCTTTGCGCGCGAGAACATGGCGGATCTCTTCAAGGCCGAGCGCATACCCTCGACCTTCAACTGGGAATTCTCGCCGCAGGGCCAGCACATGGAACTCGGCATCGCCGAGATGAACCTCTTCCTGATGCTCTCGGCGCTCGGGCTATCACATGCGATCAATGGCGAGCGACTGCTGCCGATCGGCACGCTTTATGACCCGTTCATCTATCGCGGCGCCGACGCGCTCAACTATGCCTGCTACCAGGACGCCCGCTTCATCCTCGTCGCGACGCCGTCCGGCGTCACGCTGGCGCCGGAAGGCGGCGCGCATCAGTCGATCGGCACGCCGCTGGTCGGCCTCGCGCAGGACGGGCTCGCCGCCTTCGAGCCGGCCTTCGTGGACGAACTCGCGACCATCCTCGGCTTCGGCTTCGACTATATCCAGCGCTCCAAGGCGGACGGCGAGCCGGACGAGCGGACATGGCTGCGCGACGAGACCGGCGGCTCGCTCTATATTCGCCTGTCGACGCGGCCGATCGAGCAGCCGCAGCGGCCACTGACGCCGGAACTCTCGCGCGCCATCGTCGACGGCGCCTATTGGCTGCGCGAGCCGGGGCCGAATGCCGAACTCGTCATCGCCTATCAGGGCGCCGTCGCGCCGGAGGCTATCGCGGCGACCGGCCTCCTCGCCGAGGACCGGCGGGATATCGGCCTCCTCGCCGTGACCTCGGCCGACCGCCTCAATGCCGGATGGACGGCGGCGGGCCGGGCGCGCGAGCGCGGCCTCGTCCATGCCCGCTCGCATGTCGAACGGCTGTTCGAGGCGCTGCCGGCGCATTGCGGCCTCGTCACGGTCATCGACGGCCATCCGGCGACGCTCGGCTGGCTCGGCTCGGTTGCCGGCCATCGCACGCGCTCGCTCGGCGTCGAGCATTTCGGCCAGACGGGCACCATCGCCGATCTCTACCGCCATCACGGCATCGACGCCGAGGCGATCGCCCGCGCCGCCTCGGCGCTGGCACCGGCGCGGCCCGTCCGCCACCTGAAGCCGGCCTCCTGAACGAAACGGCAGCGCCGTCCGCTCGGACGGCGCGTCGCCCGCCGCTTGCGGCGGAGGGTTGACGCGCGCCTCCTCATGTAACATATGAAATTACATGAAACGAGACAGTCGGCTTTCGGGCGTCCTGCACGTCCTTCTGCACATGGCGGAGATGGAAGGCCCGGTGACATCGGAGACGATGGCGCGGGCCATGCAGACCAATCCCGTCGTCATCCGCCGGATCATGGCCGGGCTGCGGGAGGCGGGTCTCTTGCACTCGGAGAAGGGCCATGGCGGCGGCTGGACGATCGGCCGCCCGCTCTCCCAAGTCACGCTCCGCGACATCTACGAGGCGCTCGGCCGGCCGGACCTCTTCGCGATCGGCAACCGGACGGAATCGCCCGGATGCCTCGTCGAGCAGGCGGTGAATGCCGCCCTCGACGACAGCCTCGCCGAGGCCGAGGCGCTGCTTCTCGGGCGCTTCGGCACCGTGACGCTCGCCGCGCTCAGCGCAGACTTCCACGCGCGGATGGTCGCCAGCGGCCGCTCCGTCGATCTGGAGACCAATCATGCCCCCCTTTGACGCGATCATCATCGGCGGCAGCTTCGCCGGCCTCTCCGCCGCGCTGCAGCTCGCCCGCGCCCGCCGCCCGCTCCTCGTCATCGATGCCGGCCGGCCGCGCAACCGCTTCGCCGCCGCCTCGCATGGCTTCTTCACGCAGGACGGCAGCAATCCGCTCGCCATGATCGCGGCGGCGCGCGAGCAGCTGCTGCGCTATCCAAGCGCCCGCCTGATCGAGGGCGAGGCTTCCAGCGTCACGGGCTCGGACGGCGCCTTCGCAGTCACCACCGCCGCCGGCGACACGGTCGAGGCCCGCAAGCTCATACTCGCCTATGGCGTGTCCGATCGCCTGCCGGACGTCCCCGGCCTTGCCGAGCGCTGGGGCAAGTCGGTGCTGCACTGCCCCTATTGTCACGGCTTCGAATTCGCCGGGCGGCGCCTCGCCGTTCTGCAGACCCATCCGATGGCGTCGCATCAGGCGCTGCTCGTCTCCGACTGGGGGCCGTTGACGCTGCTCCTCAATGGCGCCGCGGTGCCGGACGCCGAGACTTCGGCGAGGCTCGCCGCGCGGGGCGTCGCGATCGAACCGGCGATCGTGACCGGGCTTCGCGGCGAGGGCGAGGCGCTCGACGTGGTTCTCCTCGCCGATGGCCGGGCGCTGCCGGTCGACGCGCTCTATGTCGGTCCTGATCCGCATCACAACAGTGATTTCGCCGAGCGCCTCGGCTGCGCCATGGACGAAACGCCCCTCGGCCCGGTCATCCGCACCGACGAGCGCAAGCGCACGACGGTCGCCGGCGTCTTCGCGGCCGGCGACATCGCGCGGGCGCCGCACAACGCCACCTGGGCCTCCGCCGACGGTGTGGCGGCCGGCGTCTTCCTGCACCAGTCGCTGGTCTTCGAGCCGCTGGCGGCGTGACGGCGCTCGATCCCCATGGACGGCGGCGGCGCGGCGATGCAGACTTCCCCGATCAGCCTCAGGCAGCCGGGGAGCGATCATGGGTCTCGCAATCGTCAGGAGAGGTTTCGGAGCGGCCGTCTTCGCCGCTCTGCTCGCCGCCACGCCGGCGCTCGCGGCAACGCCGAAGGACACGCTCGTCCAGGCCTGGATGATCGACGACATCATCTCGCTCGATCCGGCCGAGATCTTCGAGATCTCGACCACCGAGATCGCCGGCAACACCTATGAGCGGCTGATCGGCTACGATCTCGACGACGTCTCCAAGATCTTCGGCGTCGTCGCCGAGAGCTGGACCGTCTCCGAGGACGGCAAGACGATCACCTTCAAGATCCGGGAGGGGCGGAAATTCGCCTCCGGCAACCCGATCACCGCCGCCGATGTCGAGTTCTCGCTGCAGCGCGCGGTGCTGCTCGACAAGTCGCCGGCCTTCATCATCAACCAGTTCGGCATCACCAAGGACAATGTGAAGGACGCCATCAGGGCGACGGGCGACTATACGCTCGACTTCACCATGGACCGCCCCTATGCGCCGAGCTTCGCGCTCTACGCGCTCACCTCCTCGGTCGCCTCGGTCGTCGACAGGAAGCTCGTCCTGGAGCACGAGTCGAATGGCGATTTCGGCTATGAATGGCTGAAGACGCATTATGCCGGCTCCGGTCCGTTCACGATCCGCGACTGGCGCGCCAACGAGGTGGCGGTGCTGGAGCGCAATCCGAACTATTCCGGCACGCCGGCACCGCTTTCCCGCGTCATCTACCGCCATATTCCCGAGACGGCGACGCAGCGCATCCTGCTCGAGAAAGGCGACGTCGACATCGCCCGCAATCTCGGGCCGGAGGAGATCGCGGCAGTCTCGAAGAACGCCGACATCAAGATCCAGTCGGCACCGAAGGGCACGCTCTATTATCTCGGGCTCAACCAGAAGAACCCGAACCTCGCCAAGCCCGAAGTGCGCGAAGCACTGAAATATCTCGTCGACTACGAGGCGATCGCCGACACGATCATGAAGAACCAGGCGAACGTCCATCAGGCGTTCCTGCCCAAGGGCTTCCTCGGCGCCGTCAACGACAACCCCTACAAGCTCGATATCGACAAGGCCAAGGCGCTGCTCGCCAAGGCCGGGCTGCCGGACGGCTTCACCGTGACCATGGACGTGCGTTCCTCGCAGCCGATCACCGGCGTCGCCGAGGCGATCCAGTCGACCTTCGCCAAGGCCGGCGTCAAGCTCGAGATCATCCCGGGCGACGGCAAGCAGACGCTGACCAAGTATCGCGCCCGCACGCATGACATCTATATCGGCGTCTGGGGACCCGACTATCAGGACCCGCACACCAACGCGCAGACCTTCGCTTCCAATCCCGACAACAAGGACGACGCCTCGTCGAAGACGCTCGCCTGGCGCAATGCCTGGGAGACGCCGGAGCTCGGGAAGGAAGTCGACGCCGCCATCCTCGAACGCGATCCCGCCAAGCGCGCCGCGCTCTATGAGGCGATGCAGCGCGAGGTGATGGCGGACGGTCCCTTCGTCATCATGTTCCAGCAGACCGAGAACGCCGCCGAGCGCGCCAATGTGAAGGGCTTCATCATGGGTCCGTCCTTCGACAACAATCTGGCCACGGCGACGAGCAAGGAGTGAGCCTCGACCAGGGCGCCCTTGCGGCGCGGCCAGAGCGGCGCGGCGCGGCTGCGCTGGCTGTCTTGAGCGGCATCGCCGGCTTCCTGCTGACGCTGGCGATCACGCTCTTCGGCCTCGTGGTCGTCACCTTCGTCATCGGCCGCGTCGTGCCGATCGATCCGGTGCTGGCGGTGGTCGGCGACCGCGCCTCGGGCGATGTCTATGCGCGGGTGCGCGCCGAGATGGGGCTCGACCTGCCGCTCATCGAGCAGTTCCGCATCTACCTCGTGAAGGCGGTGACGGGCGATTTCGGGCGCTCGGTGCTGACGACCAACCCGGTCATCGCCGATATCCGCACCTATTTCCCCGCGACGATCGAACTCGCGACGCTCGGCACCGTGATCGGGACGCTGATCGGCATCCCGCTCGGCGTCTTCGCGGCGGTGCGCTCGGGCAGCCTCGCCGACCAGATCGTGCGCATCGTCGGGCTCGTCGGCTATTCGGTGCCGATCTTCTGGCTCGGCCTGATGGCGCTCCTGCTCTTCTATGCGCGGCTCGACTGGGTGGCCGGACCGGGCCGGCTCGACATCGCCTATGACTACATGGTGGCGCCGGTCACCGGCATGGTCACGGTCGACGCGCTGATGCAGGGGCAGACGGAGGTGTTCTGGAACGCCGTCTCGCATCTGGTGCTGCCGGCCTGCCTGCTCGGCTATTTCTCGCTCGCCTATATCAGCCGCATGACCCGCGCCTTGCTCCTCAACGAGCTCGGCCAGGAATATGTGATCACCGCCCGCGTGAAGGGTCTGTCCGAGACGCGGGTGATCTGGCGCCATGCGCTGAGGAACGCCGCGGTGCCGCTGCTGACGGTCGTCGTGCTCTCTTATGCGACGCTGCTCGAAGGCTCCGTGCTCACCGAGACGGTTTTTGCCTGGCCGGGCATCGGCTCCTACATTACCAATTCGCTGCAGAATGCCGACATGAATGCCGTGCTCGGCGGCACGCTGGTGGTCGGCGCGGCCTTCGTGACGCTGAACCTCCTCTCCGACCTTCTCTACCGCCTGCTCGATCCGAGGACGCGCTGATGGCGGCCGCCTCCCCGCTCCGCCTCTGGCTGACGACATCGGAGCCGCGCTCGCGGATGCAGGCGCGGCTCGGCGGGCTCTATCAGGGCTTCCGCCGCCTCGCCCGCAATCCGACCGCCGTGGTGGGCCTCGCGGTGGTGGTGCTGCTCGTGCTCGTCGCCGCCTTCGCGCCGCTCCTCGCCACCCATTCGCCGACCGCCGGCGGCGATCTCCGCACCGAGCGGCTGCTGCCGCCGGGGCCGGTGTTCTGGCTCGGCACCGACGACCAGGCGCGCGACATCTATTCACGCATCATCTACGGCTCGCGGCTGACGCTCACGGTGGTCGTGCTGGTCACGGTGATCGCGACGCCGATCGGCCTCGCGATCGGCACCATCTCCGGCTATTTCGGCGGCTGGATCGACCGCGTCCTGATGCGGATCACCGACATCTTCCTCGCCTTTCCGCGGCTCGTGCTGGCGCTCGCCTTCGTCGCGGCGCTGGGCCCGGGCATCGAGAACGCGATCATCGCCATCGCCATCACGGCCTGGCCGCCTTATGCGCGGCTCGCCCGCGCCGAGACGCTCACGATCCGCAACAGCGACTTCATCCATGCCGTGCGGCTGCAGGGCGGCTCCTCCACGCGCATCCTCCTGAAGCATGTCGTGCCGCTCTGCCTCTCCTCGGTCACCGTGCGCGTGACGCTCGATATGGCCGGCATCATCCTCACCGCCGCCGGGCTCGGCTTTCTCGGCCTCGGCGCCCAGCCGCCGACGCCGGAATGGGGCACGATGATCGCGCAGGGCCGCCGCTTCCTGATCGACCAGTGGTGGGTGGCCGCAATGCCCGGCATCGCCATCTTCGTCGTCTCGCTCGGCTTCAACCTGCTCGGCGACGGCCTCCGCGATGTGCTCGACCCGAGGAGCGTCCGATGACCGCGCCGCTCGTCGAGGTCGAGGATCTCTCGGTCGCCTTCGACCTGCCGGACGGGCGGATCGAGGCGGTGCGCGGCGTTTCGTTCACGCTCGGCCGCGAGCGGCTCGGCATTGTCGGCGAGAGCGGGTCCGGCAAGTCGCAGACCGGGCGCGCGCTGCTCGGCCTCACCGCGCGGAACGGCACCGTCTCCGCCAAGCGGCTCGCCTTCGACGGCATCGATCTCCTTCGTGCCTCGGAGCGCGAGCGGCGGGCGCTGCGCGGCAGCCGCATGACCATGGTCATGCAGGACCCGCGCTATTCGCTGAACCCGGTGATGACCGTCGAGCAGCAGATCGTCGAGGCCTACCGCGCCCATCGCCGCGCCTCCCGTGCCGAGGCGCGCGGCGCCGCGCTCGCCATGCTGCAATCGGTGCGCATCGACCAGCCCGAGCGCGTGATGGCGCTCTATCCGCACGAGCTCTCCGGCGGCATGGGGCAGCGGGTCATGATCGCCATGATGCTCATCACCGATCCCGAACTCCTCGTCGCCGACGAGCCGACCTCGGCGCTCGACGTCACCGTGCGCGGCGAGGTGCTGCGCATTCTCGATGCGCTGGTCGCCGAGCGCGGCATGGGCCTCATCCTCATCAGCCACGATCTCGAGCTGGTGGCCTCGTTCTGCGACCGCGTGCTCGTCATGTATGCCGGCCGGATCGTCGAGGAGCTGCGCGCCGACGCGCTGCATGACGCAAAGCATCCCTATACGCGCGGGCTGATCGGCTGCCTGCCGCGACTGGACAGGGATAGCCATCCGCTGCCGGTGCTCGACCGCGACCCGGCCTGGGCGCTCTAGAATGGCCGAGCCGCTTCTCACCATCGACGATCTCCGCGTCACCTTCGGTCTCGGGCGGCTGCATGTCGCCGCCGTGGAGGGCGTGTCGCTGCGGCTCGGAGAAGGCGAATCGCTCGGCCTCGTCGGCGAGTCTGGCTCGGGGAAATCGACCGTGCTGCGCGCCATCACCGGCCTGGCGCCGGTCGCCGGCGGCACCATCCGCCTCGCGGGCGAGCCCGTGCGCCTGCCGCGAGGCATGGATTTCTACCGGACGGTGCAGATGGTCTTTCAGGACCCGTTCGCCTCGCTGCATCCCCGCCACACGGTCGACCAGATCCTCGCCGAGCCGCTGGCGATCCACCGCGTCGCCGATGCCGAGGCCCGCATCGTCGCGGCTCTTGCCGAAGTCGGGCTCGGCCCTTCCTACCGCTTCCGCTATCCGCATCAGCTCTCGGGCGGCCAGCGGCAGCGCGTCGCCATCGCCCGCGCGCTGGTGCTGCGGCCGCGCCTCGTGCTGCTCGACGAACCGACCTCGGCGCTCGACGCTTCGGTGCAGGCGGAGATTCTCAATCTCCTGGAGACGCTGCGCCGCGAGTTCGGCCTTTCCTACCTTCTCGTCAGCCACGACCTTGCCGTGGTCGCGCATCTCTGCGAGCGGCTCGTCGTGATGCGCCGCGGCCGGGTGGTCGAGGAGACGACCGCCGAGGCGCTGCGCCGAGGCACGGTGGGCGAGGCCTATACGCGCGCGATGCTGACGGCGAGCAAGGGGTTCTCGCGCGAAGCCGGCACGGGCACGGGCTGACGGCTCAGTTCTCGTCGCCGAAATACTTCGTCCTGAGCTGGTCGATCTCTTCGCGCTCCTGCGCCGACAGGATTTCGACCGTCACCGGCAGGCGCAGCGTGCTTCGCTGCGGCAGGCCGAAGGCGTATTTGTCCCGCTCGAACAGCCGGCCGACGAGGCGGACGTCGGCTTTCGGGTGCGTGTAGAAATAATACTGCAGGATCGGCGCATCCTCGATGATGGCGTCGATCTCGCCGGCCAGCAGCGCATTCACGGCATCGCCGATCTGCGCATAGGGCTGGTGGCGGAAGCCCTCGCGCTGTGCGAACTCGTTGGCAACGGTGCCGCGCAAGACGCCGATCGTGCGGCCGTCGAGATCCTCGAGGCCGCGGATCTGATTGGTGAGCGCCAGCGTCGTCATGACCGTGGTGACGGACGAGGTCACATAGGCGATCACGATGACACCGGCCATCAGCCAGACGCCCTGCCAGATGCGTCCGATCCAGCCGAAGAGGTTCTTGCGCACGGCCGGCTTGCCGGTCGTGGAGATCTGCATGACCGTGTAGAAGCTCTCCGCGAAGCCGTCGCGCCAGCGGCGCGGGAAGGCCTTGTCGAAGCGGCGGTCGAAGATAGTGAGGACGAGCGACGCGGTGACGATCGCCAGCAGGATCCAGGCATAGGAGCGCAGGAAGCCCGAGTTCTTGATGCCGTCGAAGACGTCGCGGAAGCTCGAATGATGCGTGTCGGCGACCATGATCCGGAGGCCGCCATCGAACCAGGGCTGCGTGAAATCGATCCGGCGCGCGCGGTTCTCGTTCACCGTGATATTGGCGACCGCGAGGTCGACCTCGCCGCGGCTGGTCGCGTCGATGAGATCGGGAATGCTGGGGAAGCTCTGATAGACGAAGGGCTGGTGCAGCCGGGCGGCGAGCGACTGCCAGAGGTCGATCGCCATGCCGGTATAGCGGTCGCCCTCGCGCATGACGAAGGGCGGATTGACGAAGACGCCGACCGTGATCGGCTTCGCGGCCACCGCCGGGCTCTGCGGCGGCTGCTCCTCCGTCTGCGCCCGCGCCGCGGTGATCGGGGCGAGCGCGATGAAGAGCATGAGCGCCGCCATGGCGATCCGGTTCGTGATGGTCATGGCCGTTCCTTCCTGGCTCTTCATTGGACTCTTGCGCGGCCCTTGCCGGGCCGCTTCTTGTCTCCCCCGAGACGGTGTCGCCCGTCAGCCGATCGTCTTTTCCAGAACGCGCAGCCAGTTCTCCGTGCCGAGTTTTCTCAGCAGCGGCTCGTCATAGCCATGGGCGCGCATCGCCTCGACCAGGGCCGGAAGGCCGGCGGCCGAGCCGATCTCCGCCGGAATCATGGCGCCGTCGAAATCGGAGCCGAAGCCGACGCGATGCTCGCCGAGCCTCGAGATCAGATGGTCGAGATGGCGCAGCACGGTCTCGAGCGGCGTATCGACGGTCATGCGCCCGTCCTCGCGCAGGAAGCAGGTCGCGAAATTCACTCCGACCATGCCGTCGCTGTCGCGGATGGCGTCGAGCTGGCGGTCGGTCAAATTGCGCGCCGAGGCCGTGACCGCATGGGCGTTGGAATGGGTCGCGACAAGCGGCGCATGCGAGAGCGCGGCGACGTCCCAGAAGCCGGCCTCGTTCAGATGCGAGAGGTCGATCATGATGCCGAGCGCGTTGCAGGCGGCGACCAGCGCTTTGCCGGCCTCGGTGAGGCCGGGGCCGATATCGGGCGAGCCGGGGAAGCGGAACGGCACGCCATGGCCGAAGGCGTTTGGCCGGCTCCAGACCGGGCCGATCGAGCGGAGGCCCGCGGCATGGAAGACGTCGAGCGCTTCGAGCGAGGGCTCGATCGCCTCCGCGCCCTCCATATGCAGCACGGTCGCCAGCGCGCCGCGGGCGATGGCCGCGCGGATCTCGCCGGCGCTGCGGCAGATAGCGACGGCGCCTTCCGATTCCCGCTCGATACGCAGGAGCAGCGAGGCCATCGCGATCGCCGGGCCGCGCGCATCCGCGACCGGCAGCGGATCGGGCAGCGGCACGTCATAGCTGCCCGACATCATGCTGTCGGCATAGGCGAAACCGCCCGGCGAGGGCACGAAGACGGCGAAGAGGCCGCCGACGAGCCCGCCCTGCCGGGCACGCGGCAAGTCGAGCTGGCCGTCTTCCGTACCTTCGACGAAGGCGCGGGCGCCGTCCGCGCGGCCGAAGAGGCGCAGCAGGACATCATTGTGTCCGTCGAAGATCGGCAAGAGGTCGGCCATGGGGGATCCTTCGGGAATGTCCTGCGGTCGGGTCGTCAGGTCTTGTCGGCGATGTCGCCGGGTGCGGCCTCGACATCGCGGGAGACGGTGGCACGCTCGCCGATGAGGCCGCGCGGGCGGATGAGGAGGATCAGCGCCAGCGCGACGCCGATGGCCACGATCTGCAGCGCGGCGGCGCGCGCCTGGAAGGACGGCGCCACGAGGCTGCCGACCGCGAGGCTGGACAGGCTCCACAGCGCCCAGACCACCACCGCGCCGATCAGCGCGCCGCGATTGTTGCCCGAGCCGCCGACGATCAGCATCGCCCAGACCTGGAAGGTCAGGATCGAGAGATAGTTGTCGGGCGCGATGAAGCCGATGAAATGCGCCTGCATGGCGCCGGCAAGGCCCATGATGGCGCCGCCGAGCGCGAAAGCCTGCAACCGGTAGAGATTGACGTTCTTGCCGAGCGAGGCCGCCGCCGCCTCGTCCTCGCGGATTGCGCGCAGCACGCGCCCGAAGGGGCTCCGCGTCAGCGTCTCCAGCATCAGGAAGAGACCGAGCGTCACGGCGGCGGTGAGCGCCAGATTGGCGAAATTGAAGGCGAGCGGGTTCTCGGCGAGCCCCGCGAAGGGGCGCGGGATGAAGGCGATGCCGAACGGACCACCGGTCAGAGCCGTCGCGTTCAGCGCCACGACCTGGATCGTGACCGCGATGCCGAAGGTGGTCATGGCGAGATAGTCGGCACGCAGCCGCAAGGTCGCGACGCCGACGACGAGTGCCGCCCCGCCGGCCAGGACCATGGCGAGCAGCCAGCCGGCGGCGATCGGCCAGCCGAAACCGCCGAACCGCTCGGCGGCATCGGGCGTCGTCACCAGTGCCGAGGCATAGGCGCCGATGGCCGCGAAGCCGGCGACGCCGACATTGAAGAGCCCAGTCTGGCCCCATTGCAGGTTCAGCCCGAGCGCCAGTACGCCGAAGATCAGCGCCGTGACGAGGAAGAAGGCGCCATAGCCGATGAGGTCGATCATCCCTCGCGCACTCCGAAGAAGCCGCGCGGGCGGACGAGCAGCATGGCGATCAGGAGCAGGAAGGCGACCGCGGCGCGATATTCCGAGCCGACGAACTGCACGGCCGCCGCCTCGCCGATGCCGACGACGAGGCCGCCGAGGATGGCGCCCCAGACGCTGCCGATGCCGCCGAGAATGGCGGCGGCGAAGAGCGGCAGCAGCAGGTCGAAGCCCATTTGCGGCCGGATCTGCACCGTGAGGCCGAGCATGATTCCGGAGGCGCAGGCGAGCGCGCCGCCGTTGAGCCAGGTCGGGCGGATGACGGGGGGGACGTCGATGCCGACGACGCGCGCCAGCGCCGGGTTCTCGCTGACGGCCCGCATCGAGCGGCCGATATGGGTGCGCGTCAGAAGGAGATGCATGGCGGCGACGACGATCGCGGCGAGGCCCATCATCGCCGCCTGGTCGGGCGTGACACGGATGCCGAAGCCGATTGGCATCGCGATCTGGATGGCGCGGCTGAAATAGGCCGGCTCCGAGGTGAAGAGGAATTCGAGCAGCGCCCGGAGCGCAAGCGAGGCGCCGAAGCTCGCGATCACCATGACGATGCCGTGGCCGGTCCGCCGGAGCGGGCGGAACAGAGCGAGGTCGAGCGCGAGCGCGAGGAGACCTGTCAGCACCATGGCGATCAGCGCCCCGGCGACGAGCGGCCAGCCGAAGGAGAACGGCATGAAACGCGTCGCCGGGAGCAGCGTCCCGGCCAGCGCGCCGGTCACGGTCAGCGCCAGATAGGCGCCCCAGCTGATGAAGTCGCCATGGGTGAAATTCGAGAAGCGCAGGATCGAATAGGTCAGCGTCAGGCCGACCGCGCCGAGGCCGATCAGCGCGCCGGCGAAGATGCCGTCTGCGAGGAATTGCAGGCTCACCGGCGCGTCCTTTCGAGATCGTCGGCGCCGCCGAGGCCGAGATAATGCGCCGCGATCTCCGGATCGGCGGCAAGCGTCGCGGCCGGCCCCTCATGGCGGTTGCGGCCGTCGGCGAGGATATAGGCGCGGTCGGCGATGGCGAGCGCGGCGCGGGCGTTCTGCTCGACGAGCAGGATGGTGACGCCGGTGCGGCGGATTTCGGCGAGCTTGGCGAAGACCTCGCCGGTGAGCTTCGGCGAGAGGCCGGCCGAGGGTTCGTCGAGCATCAGCACGGTCGGATCGATCATCAGCGCCCGGGCGACGGCCAGCATCTGGCGCTGGCCGCCGGAAAGGCGACCGGCGGCAAGGCGGCGGCGGGCGGCAAGATCGGGAAAGAGCGCGAACATCGCCTCGACGCGAGAGCGGCGCTCGGCCGGCAGCACGACATGGCCGGCGAGGACGAGGTTTTCCTCGATGCTCATCGTCGTGAAGATGTTTTCCGTCTGCGGCACGAAGGCGAGGCCGAGGCGGACCATGTGATGGGCCGGGCTCCGCGTGATGTCGGCCTCGCCGAGGCGCACCACGCCGCGCGAGACCGGGACGAGGCCGGCCATCGCCTTCATCAGCGTCGACTTGCCGGCGCCGTTCGGGCCGAGCAGCACGACGATCTCGCCGCGCCCGACCGTGATCGAGGCGCCTTTGACGATCGGCAGGCCGGGCTCGTAGCCGGCTTCGAGATCGGTCGCCGAGAGGACGGGCGCCTCGCTCACGCCGCGACCCCGCCGAGATAGGCCTCGACAACGCGCGGATCGCGCGCCATCTCGGCCGGCCGGCCGCGACCGAGGACGCGCCCTTCAGCCATCACGACCACCTCGCCGCAGAGGCGCGCGACGAGGTCCATGTTGTGCTCGATGATCAGGAAGGTGATGCCGCGGGCGTTGATCTCCTCGATCCGCGCCATGATCGTCTCGAGCAGCGCCGGATTGACGCCCGCCGCCGGCTCGTCGAGCAGGATCAGCTTCGGCCCCGCCATCAGCACGCGGGCGAGCTCCAGAAGCTTGCGCTGGCCGCCGGAAAGGACGCGCGCCGGCTCGCGCTCGACGCGGGAGAGTTCCAGAAAGGCGATGATCTCGCGGGCGCGCTCGATATTGCGCCGCTCCTGCAACCGCACCGAGCCGCGCGCGAAGAGCGCCGGCAGGAGGCGTTCGCCCGGCTGGTCCTGCGCCGCCGTCAGCACGTTTTCGAGCACGGTCATCGCCGCGAAGGGCTTCGGGATCTGGAAGGTGCGTGCGAGGCCTGAGGCGATGCGCCGATGCGCCGGCTCATGCTCGCCCGCCCTTCCATCGACGCGACTCGATCCTGCATCGGGCGCGAGCGTGCCGGCGATCAGGTTGAAGGTCGTCGTCTTGCCGGCCCCGTTCGGCCCGATCAACCCCGTGATCGCGCCGCGCGCGACCGCGAAGCTGACGCCGTCGACGGCGCGAAAGCCGTCGAAGGACTTGGAAACCGATTGAACTTCAAGCATGCCTGCGCCAGACCAAGGCGGGTGGAGCGGATCGGCCCCGAAGGACCCCGCCCGTTTCACCATGGCTCAGGCGCGTACTCAAGGGGCGAGGCCTGCGTTCGAGGAGGATGGCAATGGCCGACGAGCCGCCCCGCGGGGCCGATGACGCGTTCACGCTCTACGATCTCCGCGTCGAGGTGGTGGCGCCGCCGGGCGCGAAGCTCTATTGCGGCGCCGAGGTCGGCGACCATTTCGAGCTGCGCGGCGAGATGCTGCATCTGCCGCCGGGCCAGGGCATCTCGATCTATTCGCTCGCCTCGGTGCTCCCCCTCCTCGCCGCCAAGCAGCGGCCGACGCATCCGAACGACTGGATGACCAGCGACGCCGAGATCGCCTGCCCCGATCCCAACTGTCCCTCGCGGCTGCGCATCACGCGGCTCGGTCTCCGCCGCTTCTCGCATGCCGAGACGACGGCCGTGCCGCTGCCGGCGGCCGATTGAAAGCAACAGCCATGGAATACAGAGACCTCGCGCCCGACTACCGCATCTCGCGCGTCATCCGCGGCGGCTGGCAGCTGGCCGGCGGCCACGGCCCGGTCGATCGCGACGACGCCATCGCCGACATGGCCGCCTTTGCCGAGGCCGGCATCGTCACCTTCGACTGCGCCGACATCTATACCGGCGTCGAGGCGATGATCGGCGATTTCCGCGCCGCCTTCGGCGCGACCTATGGCAAGGCGGCGCTCGGCCGCATCCATGTCCACACGAAATGCGTGCCGGACCTCTCGATCCTGCCGCGCCTCCGCAAGGCGGACATCGAAGCGATCATCGACCAGTCGCTGGCGCGGCTGAAGATGGAGCGGCTCGACCTCGTGCAGTTCCATTGGTGGGACTATGCCGAGCCGCGCTATGTCGAGGCCGCCGTCTGGCTCGACGAGCTCCGCCAGGCCGGCAAGATCCGCTTCGTCAGCGGCACCAATTTCGATTGCGAGCGGGTGCGCGCGATCCTCGATGCCGGCGTGCCGCTCAGGACGCTGCAGGTGCAGTATTCCGTGCTCGATCAGCGGCCGGAAAAGGAACTGGTCGCGCTGGCCGCCGAGAACGGCATCGACCTTCTCTGCTATGGCACGGTTGCCGGCGGCTTCCTCGGCGAGCGCTGGCTCGGCGCGACGGAGCCGGAGCATCCCCTCGAAAACCGCTCGCTGACCAAATACAAGCTGATCATCGAGGATTTCGGCGGCTGGCACCTCTTCCAGGAACTGCTCGCGACGCTGGCCCGCATCGGCGCGAAGCATGGCGCCGACATCGCGACCGTCGCCAGCCGCTGGACGCTCGACCGGCCCGGCGTCGCGGCGGTGATCGTCGGCGCCCGCAGCCGCGCCCATCTCGCCCGCAATCTCGCCATCGGGGCGCTCACGCTCGACGACGAAGACCGGGCGGCGATCGACGCCGTGATCGCCAAGGGGCGAGGGCTCGAGGGCGACGTCTATACGCTCGAGCGCGACCGCACCGGCCGCCACGGCTCGATCATGAAATACAATCTGAACGCCCAATGAGCATCGATCATCCCGTGCCCGACCATCCGCTCGCGCGCGCCGCGGTCGCCGAGATCGAGGCCTCGCACGACTTCTTCGTCCGCTGGTTCCTCGGGACGGCGACGCGCGACGAGTTCGAGCTCTGGCTGACCACGACGCATCCCGCGTTCCGCCTGACGACGCCCGGCGGCGACATGCTGGACCGGGCCGCGATCGTGCCCTGGATCGAAGGCGCCTTCGGCTCGATGACGGAACGCTTCGAGATCGGCATCGAGGATGTCGAGCTCGTCCACGCCTCCGGGGATGCCGTCTTGCTCATCTATGTCGAGCGACAGTATCGTGACGGCCGCATCACGCGGCGGCGCTCGATGGCGCTGTTTCTCGGCGACGAGGCCGCGCCGCGCGGCGTGGTGTGGCGCCATCTGCAGGAAACCTGGATGCAGACGGGTTGAAGACGGGAAACCGGGGGAAAGGCCCGCTGAAGCGGGGCAGGGAGTTTTCGATGACGTCGATCCGTATGCTCACCGCGGCGCTGATGACCGGCGCCGTCGCACTCGGCGCTGCCGGCGCCGCGCGCGCCGACGATTGCACCATCACCGTCGGCCTCGTGATGGAGCTGACCGGCCCTGCCGGCGAATATGGCCAGGCCGGCGCCAAGTCGGTCGAGATGGCGCTGCGCGACATCAACGATGCCGGCGGCGTCGGCGGCTGCAAGCTCGTCACCGACACGCGCGATTCGCAGAGCCAGGGCACCGTCGCCGTCGACGTCGCGACGCAGCTCGTCCAGGTCAAGAAGGTGCCGGTCATCATCGGCGGCATCATCTCGTCGGTGTCGATCCCGATCCTGACCTCGGTCACCGGCCCGGCCAAGATCCCGCAGGTCTCGCCCGCCTCGTCCTCGCCGACGCTGACCAAGCTCGGCCGCGAGGGCAAGACCAACGGCGTCTTCTTCCGCACCATCACCTCGGACGCGCTGCAGGGGATCGCGGCGGCGAAGTTCGCGATCGACCAGGGCATCAAGAAGATCGCGATCATCAATGTGAACAACGACTTCGGCGTCAACATGGTCAACGAGTTCTCGTCGGCCTACAAGGCGCTGGGCGGCGAGATCACCTCGGTTACGCCCTATAACGAGAAGCAGTCGAGCTACCAGGCCGAGGTCACCGCGGCGCTCGCCTCCTCGCCGGAGGCGCTCTATCTCGTCTCGACGCCGGTCGACGGCGCCACCATCGCCCGCTCCTGGATCTCGCAGGGCGGCCCGCAGAAATTCCTCCTGAATGACGGCATGAACAGCGCCGATTTCATCAAGAATGTCGGCGCAGAATATCTGAACGACGCCTTCGGCACCTCGTCGGGCACCGACGAGACGGCCTCGACCAAGTATTTCTACGGCTCGTACAAGGACTTCTCGGGCATCGACCCGGCCGCTCCGGCCGCCGACCGCTCCTATGACGCCGGCGCCATCGTCGGCCTCGCCATCACCGAGGCGGCGAAGGACGGCAAGGCCGAGCCGGCCGCCATCACCGCCTCGATCCGCAAGGTCCTCGACCCGAACGGCACCGTCATCCATGCCGGCAAGGACGAGTTCGCCAAGGCGCTCGCGCTTATCAAGGAGGGCAAGCCGATCAAGTATGAGGGCGTGATCGGACCGGTCACCTTCGACGAGGTCGGCGACATCACCGGCCCGTTCCGCCTGTGGCGCATCCAGAACGGCGAGGTGACGACCGTCGGCACGATGTCGACCGCCGATGTCGACAAGGTGAAGGCGAGCATCGCGAAGTAGCGCGGACGGTGGGGGAGAGGGGCGGCGAGAAGCAAGGCCCTCACCCCGACCCTCTCCCTGAGGGAGAGGGGGCGCCAGCGCCCCGGCGCGCGCGCCCGATCTTCTCCGAACGAACCCCCTCTCCCCTTGGGAGAGGGCTGGGGTGAGGGCCTGCCACCAAGAGGCCCGTCGCGCCGAACACTATCGATCGAAAGAACCATCATGACCGCCCTCCCCTCAGCCCCGGCCCGTGTCACCGTGCCGGCCGGCTTCACCATTCCGCGCATCGCGACCGGCCTCTGGCAGATCGCGGACATGGAGCGCGGCGGCGAGGCGGTGGCGATCGAGCCGGCGGCGGAGGCGATGCTCGCCTATGCGCGCGCCGGCTTCGACGCCTTCGACATGGCCGATCACTATGGCAGCGCCGAACTCATCACCGGCCGCTTCCTGAAACGGGCGGACGAGGAAGGGCTGAAGCCGTTCGTCTCGACGAAATGGTGCCCGACGCCGGGTCCGATGACGCGCGAGGTCGTGCGCGCCGGCGTCGGCCGCAGCCTCGAGCGGCTCGGCGTCGACAGCGTCGATCTCATGCAGTTCCACTGGTGGAGCTTCGAGCATCCCGCCTATCTCGACGCGCTGGCCGAGATGGAGGAGATGCGCCGCGAGGGGATCATCCGTCATCTCGGGCTCACCAATTTCGACACCGATCATCTTCGCCTCGTCGTGAAGAACGGCGTCACGATCGCCACCAACCAGGTGTCGTTCTCGCTGCTCGACCGCCGCGCCGCCGGTGCGATGAGCGCGTTCTGCCTCGAAAGCGGCATCCGCCTCTTCGCCTATGGCACCATGGGCGGCGGCTGGCTGTCCGAGCGCTGGCTCGGCGCAGCGGAGCCCGGCGACGCCTCCGACTGGAGCAAGATGAAATATCGCCGCTTCATCGACGCGATCGGCGGCTGGGACGCGCTGCAGGGCATCCTTTCCGCCGCTTCCACCATCGCGAAGAAGCATGGCGTCTCGCTGTCGAATGTCGCGACGCGCTGGGTGCTCGACCATCCGGCCGTGGCCGCCGTCATCATCGGCGCGCGCCTCGGCGAGCGCGAGCATCGCGCCGACAATCTCGCCGCCTTCTCGTTCCATCTCGACGCCGAGGACCATGCACTCCTCGACGCCGCCTTCGCGCGGTCCGACATGCTGCCGGGCGATTGCGGCGACGAATATCGCAGGCCGCCCTTCCTGACGGCGTCGGGCGACCTTTCGCATCATCTCGCGACCATGCCGCAGATCTACCGGGCCGAGCCGGTGCCGGGAAAGCCCGGCCGTCTCAGGGTCGATTCCGGCAGCATCTGGGAGCCGATCGCCGGCTATTCCCGCGCGGTCCGGATCGGCGAGCGCATCCTCGTCTCCGGTACGACGGCGACGCATACCGACGGGTCGACGGTCTGCCCCGGCGATATCGCCGGCCAGACGACCTATATCCTCGACAAGATCGCCGCATCGATCGCGGCGCTCGGCGGCAGGATGGACGACGTCGTCCGCACCCGCGTCTATCTGCGCGACGCCAATCTCTGGGAGCCGGCATCGCGCGTGCATGGCAGGGTCTTCGGGACGACACGTCCGGCCAATACGCTTCTGGAGATCGGAACGCTGGTCGGACCCTATGAGGTCGAGATCGAGGCGGAGGCGGTGGTCGACGCCTGAAGGGAGACGAGATGACGGGTCCGGCGACGACATTCGAGACACCCCGCGACGACGGGCTCGGCCTCGTGCGGCTGGCCAATGCCGGCGGCCTCGCCGTCGATGTGCTGCCGAACGGCACGATCTTCCAGATCACGCATCGCGAGCCGCGCGGCGCGATCATGGTCAACCAGGTACTCGGCGCGCCGACGGCGAGCGGCATCGGCCGCATCCTGATGCGTGTCGGCGGCGCCAGCCCGGCGATCGTCACCTTGGCGGGCAACGGCGCCGAGACAGCGATCGGCCATGACGGCGCGAGCCTCAGCCATGCGGGCACGACCGGCGACCTTCGTCATCGCGCGACGCTCACGCTCGACCCGAGCGACTCGCTCTGGTTCTGGCGCATCGAGGTCACGAACGAGGGCGGCGAGAGCGTGCCGCTCGATGTCGTCGCCGTGCAGGATATCGGCCTCGGCGGGCGCGGCTTCCTGATGGGCAGCGAGGCCTATGCCTCGCAGTATATCGACCATCACATCGAGACGCATCCGCTCTTCGGGCCGGTCGTCATGAGCCGGCAGAATCTCGACCAGGGTGGCCGCCATCCCTGGATGGCGCAGGGCTGCCTCGACGGCGCCGCCGGCTTCGCGACCGACGCGCTGCAGGTGTTCGGAGCGGAGGGCCGCCTCACCGACCGCTTCGCCTTCCCCTTCGGCGCCACGCTGCCCTCGACGCGGCTGCAGCATGAAGTCGCCTGCATCGCGCTGCAGGGGCCGGCGCGAACGCTGGCGCCCGGCGAAACGGCGCGTTTCACCTTCTTCGCGCTCGTCCTCGCCGATCATCCGGACGCCTCGTCGGCAGGCGATCTCGCGCTCCTCGACGAGGTGCCGGCCCGTGCCGCCGCGCTCCCCGCTCCACCCGCCGCGACCACGCCCCGCGCGACGAGCCTCCTCGAAACCGCCCCGCTCGCGACCGGCGCGCCGCTCGACGACGCCGAAGTCGCCGCGCTCTATCCGAAGCGCGAGGCCGAGGAACGCATGGACGGGCGGCTCCTCTCCTTCTTCACGCCCGATCGCGCGCAGAACCGCCATGTCGTAACGGCGACCAAGGAAGCGCTGGTGCGGCGGCGTACCGGCATCATCCTCCGCTCCGGCGACAGCCTGATGCTGGACGACCACACGCTTGCCGCCACCTGCTGGATGCAGGGCATTTTCGCGGCGCAGCTCACCATCGGCAACACCTCGTTCCACAAGCTCTTCTCGGTCTCGCGCGATCCCTATGGCCTCACCCGCGCCAGCGGATTGCGCATCCTCGCCGAGATCGACGGCGGCTGGCAGCTCCTCGGCGTGCCGTCGCTGTTCGAGATGGGCCTCTCCGACTGCCGCTGGATCTACCGGCTCGGCAGCCGCACCATCACCGTTCACGCCGTCGCGGCCGGCGACGCGCCGGCCATGCAGTGGCGGATCGGCGTCGCGGGTGAACCGTGCCGCTTCCTCGTCGCCGGCCATCTCGTGCTCGGCGAGCGCGAGTTCGAGCAATCGGGCCGCGTCACCATCGAGGCGGAGAAGAATCGCATCGCCTTCGCGCCGGGCGCCGACTGGCTCTGGGGCCGGGCCTATCCCGAGGCGCGGATGCATCTCGTCACGTCGACGCCCGAGGCGGTGGCCGCCCTCGGCGGCGATGCGCTGCTCTATGGCGACGGCGCTTCGCATGGCGCCGGCGTCGCGACGCTGCTCTCGCATGCGACGACCGATCTCGTCTTCGCCGTCACCGGTTCGATGACGAGCGCCGCCGAGGCCGAGAAGCTGGCGGACCGCTATGCGGCCGGGCTCGACCAGGAGGCGCTGCTCGTGCCGGCGCGTCGCTTCTGGAGCCATGCCACCCGCGACCTGAGGCTCGCCGGCGATCATCCGGACATCGCGGCGGCGAACCTGCTGCTGCCGTGGTTGGCGCATGACGCGATCGTGCATCTCACCGTGCCGCACGGGCTGGAGCAATATACCGGCGCCGCCTGGGGGACGCGCGACGTCTGCCAGGGGCCGGTCGAGTTCCTCCTCGCCATGCGCCACGACACGGCGGTGCACCGCATCCTGCTCGCGCTCTTCGCCGAGCAGGACAGGAAGACCGCAGACTGGCCGCAATGGTTCATGCTGCCGCCCTATTCCAGCATCCGGGCCGGCGACGCGCATGGCGACATCATCATCTGGCCGCTGAAGGCGCTCTGCGACTATATCGAGGCGAGCGGCGATATCGGCATCCTCGCCGAGAAGGTGGCGTGGCGCGGCGGCGCGGCCTCGACCATCGCCGATCATGTCGCGGCGCTGATCGCCGAATGCGAACGGCGCTTCATCCCCGGCACGCATCTCATCCGCTATGGCGAGGGCGACTGGAACGATTCGCTGCAGCCGCATGATCCGCATCTGCGCGACTGGATGGTCTCGAGCTGGACGGCCGGCCTCCTGCACGAGCAGATCGTCCGCTATGCGGCGATCCTCGAACGCGCGCCGGAAAACAACCCGCCCGGCGCGGACGACGAGGCCAAGCGGCTGGAGAAGCTCGCGGCCGCGATCCGCGCCGACTTCAACCGCCATCTCGTCTCGGGCGGGATCGTGGCGGGCTACGGTCTCTTCGACCATGAGGGCCACCGCACCGAGCTGCTGCTGCATCCGTCCGACCGGCGGACCGGGCTCTCCTATTCGCTGATCGCGATGACCGAGGCGATGCTGGGCGGGCTTGTCGGCGAGACCGAGACCTTCCAGCAACTGGCGGCGATCGACGAGGCGCTGGCCTTCCCGGACGGCTACCGGCTCATGGACAAGCCGGTCACCTATGCCGGCGGTCCCGAAACGCTGTTCCGCCGCGCCGAATCCGCGTCCTTTTTCGGCCGCGAGATCGGCCTCATGTACACGCATGCGCATCTCCGCCAATCGGAGGTTCTCGCGCGTCTCGGCGCCGCCGATGCCCTCTGGCAGGCGATCGCGCTCGCCAACCCGATCCGCGTCACCGAGGTACTGCCCTCGGCGACGCTGCGTCAGCGCAACACCTATTTCTCGTCCTCCGACGCCGCCTTCCCGGACCGTTATGCGGCAAGCCGCGACTGGCAGGATGCTCGGACGGGACGGGTGGGGGTCGACGGCGGCTGGCGGACCTATTCGAGCGGCCCCGGCATCTTCACGCGGCTTCTGGTCGACCTCGCGCTCGGCCTCGGACGGAGGCGCGGCGCGGCCCGCGTTCTGCCCGCCGCCTTCGGCAAGGTCGCTGTCGGCTGGACGGAAGGTTCGGACCACCTCACGCGCCGCCTCTGAACCGCTCCCCTTAACCTTCGCCCTTAACATTACCGCGCGAAACCGCCATTCCTGCGACCATCTTGTCATGGACGCGCGGCGCGGCCATGGGCTATCCTTAAGGAAGGATTAAGGGGGATAGTCCAGGTGTACGCGATCCTGATCTACATGGCCGCGGCCGGAGCGCTGATGCTCGGCGCGCAGGCCGTCCGTCCGAGCCAGGCGCTCGGAAACGACCATCACCGCCGGCTTTATTGGGGCGGCGCGCTTGCTTCCATCGGCCTTGTCGGCATCATTGCAGGCGTGCTCGTCATCTAGGAAAGCCGCCATGCCCTCGCCGCGCCGCGTTCGAATCGCCTGCCTCGCAGGTGCCGTTTCCACGCTTGCGCTGGCCGGGCCGGCACTCGCCGATGCCACCGCCAGCTACACATGCGGCGACGGCACGGCACTGGCCGCGACCTTCACCAGCGATCCCGCCGCGGCGAAGCTCGTCATCGCCGGCGGCAAGACGCTGACGCTGCCGCAGGTCGTCTCCGCCGATGGCGGCCGCTATGCCGACGACACGACCGAGTTCTGGATCCGCGGCAACAGCGCCCGCTTCACGGTTTCCGGCAAGGAAACCGCGTGCGAGACAAAGGACTGATCTTCCGCACCGCCTTCACTTCGCCGTGAGGCCGTAACCCGGCATCGATCCCGTCCGTATGAATTAGCGAGTTCATCGGGTGGAGATAATCCCATGCTGACACGCCGCCTTGCCGCCATCGCGGCCGCGCTTCCGGCCCTCGCTCTCGCCGCGTCCTTCACGCCGGCCCTCGCGCTCACCGACCAGCCTTATGACGCGGCGGCGGTGAAGAAGGCGATCGCTTCAGGCAAGCCGGTCGCCATCCATGTCAACGCGTCCTGGTGCCTGCAATGCCGGGCGCAGTCGTCGATCCTCGGCCGCCTCGCCAAGGAAGGCCGCTATCCCGACCTCGCGGTCTTCACGGTGAACTACGACAAGCAGAAGGACGTGGTGAAGCAGCTTGGCGTGCCGCGCTCGACCTTCATCGTCTATCGCGGCGGCAAGGAAGCCGGCCGCATGTCCTGGGGCGTGACGGAAGCCTCGGTGGTCGACGTCCTCGACAAGGCCGGCTGATGGCGGGCCCGCTGCTCGCCTTCCTCGCCGGCCTGCTCACCATCCTCAATCCCTGCGTCCTGCCGCTGGCGCCGATCGTCGTCGCCGGCGCGCGGGCCGAGAATCCCGCCGCGCCGCTGGCGCTGGCCGGCGGGCTCGCGGTGACCTTCGGCATCGTCGGCGGCCTCCTCGCCTCAGCCGGCGTCGAGCTCGGCGATACCGGAGCCGGGCGGATCGTGCTCGGGCTGGTCATGGCCGGGCTCGGCATCGTGATGCTGGTGCCCGCGTTCGCTCACCGCGCCGAGGCGCTGATGGCGCCGCTCGGCGCCTGGGCGGGACAGCAGTCGGGCCGCATTGGTCTGCGCGGGCTCGGCGCTCAGGCGGCGCTCGGCGCCCTCCTGGCGCTCGCCTGGGCGCCCTGTGTCGGGCCGACGCTCGGCGCGGCCCTGACGCTGGCCGCGAGCGGCGGCTCGCTGCCCGTCGCGATGCTGACCATGATGCTGTTCGCGCTCGGCGCCGCGACCTCGCTGCTCGCCGCCGGCTACGGGCTCGGCCTCCTCGCCCGCCGCGGACGCGCCATCGCCGGCCGCTCCGCCGCGATCGGCCGCACGCTGCTCGGCGCCGTCTTCGTCGCGACCGGCCTCCTGATCGCCACCGGCCTCGACAAGAGCGTCGAGGGCGCCCTCGTCGCGATCATGCCCGACTGGCTGGTCGGCATCGCCGTCACGCTTTAAGCTCGGCGTGACGGGCGCCCCGAGGGAGGAACCAGAATGCGTGTCTTTGGCCGATGGAAAGGCGCCGCTCTCGCGCTCGCTTTGGCGGGTCTCCCGGCTGCCGCCGGCGCGGCGAGCTTCGACTGCGCCAAGGCGGCGGCGCCGGACGAGATCGCGATCTGCGCCAGCCGCGCGCTCGACGATGCCGATGTCGAGATGGCGACGCGCTACGACATGCTGCTGCAACTGCTCGCAATGGGCGCGGCGGGCGACCTGCGCGACTCGCAGCGCGCCTTCCTGCAGAGCCGCGCCGCCTGCGGCAGCGACGAGGCCTGCCTCATCAGGGCCTATGCCGATCGCATCGCCGCGCTGAAGAGGGGCTTTGCCGCCATCGTGGCGATGGGACCGTTCTAGACGCGGCTACTGCACCGGCTGCGGCATCGGCTGGACGGGCTGCGCCTCGACCGGGGCCGGCGCGGCGACGGAGGCCGTCCGTGTCGGATCGACAAACTCGACATCGACGCCGGGCCGTACGAGATGCGCGAGCTCCTTGGCGTCCCAGTTTGTCAGCCGCAGGCAGCCATGGCTGTTGGTCTTGTCGATGCGGCTCGGCTCCGGGGTGCCGTGGATGCCGTAGGTCGGCTTGTCGAGCCCGATCCAGACCGCGCCAACCGGATTGTTCGGACCGGGCGCGAGCTTCAGCGCCTTGTCGTTCTTGCCCTGCTGGAAATTGACCTTCGGCCGGTACCAATAGACCGGATCGACGGCGATCGCCTTCACCGCATGGATACCGGTCGGCGAGGGCATGTCGGTCGAGCCGATCGTCGCCGGATAGGCCACGACAAGGTTCCATTGCTGGTCGTAGCCGAGCAGCTGGCGGGCATTCTGGTCGGCGACGAGATGATAGACCTTGGTCTTCGACGGCGCGCCGACATCGGCGACGACCACCGTCTCGCCGGCGGCGAAATGGCTGCCGGGATTGAGGCGCTTCAGGAAGCCTTCGTCCATGTGGAAGCGCTCGGCCAGCATTTCGGTGACGCCGCGATAGCCGAGCGCCGGAAGCTGCGCCATCTCGCCGTAATCCTTGGGGATCGAGGGCGTGAACGGACCGGCGGCATCGGCCTCCGTGATGACATACTCGGTCAGCACCGGGCGGTCGCCATAGCGGGCCAGGATGGCGTCGACATCGGGGCTCATGCGCCCGGTCGAGGGCAAGCCATTCATGTTTTCCAGCGCCGAGATCGCCTTGGCGAGATTGCTGCCCATCAGGCCGTCGATGACGCCCGGCGAGACATTGGCGCGGTCGAGCAGGATCTGCAGCCGCGCCACCTCTGGCAGCGGCTGCTTGCCGCCCTTCTTCAGCGTCTGCGGCAGTGCCGGCTGGTTGGCCGCGGCGACGAACTCCGCCGGCGCCAAAGCCGGCTCGGCCGGCGGTGCGGCGGCCACGGGAGGCTGCGGCGGCTGATAGGCGGCGGGCGGCTGCGGCCCGGGCTGCTGCTGATAGGCCTCGGGCGGCGCCACCTGCCGTTCGCCGGGATAAGGCTGCGGCTGCTGTTCGGCCTCGTAGGCGCCGGGCGGCGGCGGCACTTCATAGCCGCCCTGCGGATAGCCATAGGAGGGCTGGGCATAGTCGCGATAGCGCCAGCCGCCGAAGCTGTAGGCGTCGTAATAGTCCTGCGCGGCGGCGGGCAGCGGCGCTCCGCAGAGGGCCAGCATGGCCGGCAGCAGGATGCGGGACGGAGACGATTTCGGCACGCTCAACTCCAACGCAACGCGGACACGGTGCTTCAACGCCGCGGAAACCCTGATCGATCCTCGGCCATCGTGGTTAAGATTGATTGAAGGATGCGAAGGCGGCGACCGTATGGCGCGGCCTGCGCCCGGGAGGTGAAGCGGCGATCGTTCGGCGCTAAAATCCATCCGGGACAACGGCGACGGGGCGGCCGGACGATGGATGCGCGGGGCAGGACGATCAAAGGCCGGTTCATTCACGCGCCGCGGCCGGACGGGATCGAGATCCTGTCCGACGCGCTGGTGACGGTGGATGAGAGCGGAACCATCGGCGCCGTCACGACGCCGGCCGATAAGGACCATGCAGAGCAACTCGGGGCCGCACGCGCTGCCGGAACGCTGGTCGAATTGCCGCGGCGCGCCTCGGTGCTGCCCGGCTTCGTCGATCTCCATATCCACGCGCCGCAATATCCTCAGCTCGGCAAGGCGCTCGACGTGCCGCTGGAGGTCTGGCTCTACCGCTATACCTTCCCGCTCGAAGCCCGCTATGCCGACCTCGCCTTCGCCGAGCGCAGCTATCGCCTGTTGGTCGGCGATCTTCTCGCCGGCGGCACGACGACGGCGCTCTATTTCGCCACGCTGCATCAGGAGGCGACGCTGCTCCTTGCCGCGATCTGCCTCGAACTCGGCCAGCGCGGTCTCGTCGGCAAGGTGGCGATGGACCATCCCGACAATTGCCCGGCCTTCTATCGCGACGCCGACGCCCATGCCGCGATCGAGGGCACGCGCGCGCTGATCCGCGATGTGGCAGGGCTCCCGGGCAATGACGGGCTCGTCCATGCCGTCGCGACGCCGCGCTTCATTCCGGCCTGCACCGATGCGCTGCTCGAAGGGCTCGGGGCGCTGGTGGGCGAATGCGGCTGCCATGTGCAGACCCACTGCTCTGAGAGCGACTGGGCGCATGGCTATGTCCTCGCCCGCCACGGCCGCACCGACGCCGAGATGCTCGATCGCTTCGGCCTTCTGACGCGGCGCACCGTCCTGGCGCATTCCAATTTCCTGACGCCGCAGGACATGAGCCGCGCCGCCGCGCGCGGCGCCGCCGTCGCGCATTGCCCGCTCTCCAATGCCTATTTCGCCAATTCCGTCTTCCCGCTCCGCGCGGCGCTGGCGCGAGGCGTCAGGGTCGGGCTCGGCACCGACATTTCCGGCGGGCCGATCTCCTCCATGCTGGACGCGCAGCGCATGGCGATCGCCGCCTCGCGCCTGCTGGAGACCGGCGTCGACCCGGACGTCCCGGCCGAGCGGCGCGGCCGGCCTGGCTCGCGGATCGACGTGCCGCTCGCCTTCCACCTCGCCACCGCCGGCGGCGCCGATGCGCTCGACCTGCCGGTCGGCAGCTTCGCGGTGGGTCGCCAGTTCGACGCGATTCTCGTCGATCCCGATGCGCCGGGCTCGACGCTCAGGCTCTTCGAGGACGTCGACGGCGAGGAGGACTATCTCGAGAAGATCGTCCACACCGCGACCCGCGCCAATCTCGCGACGGTCTGGGTCGCCGGCCGGCCGGTCGCCGGAGCCGCGTCAGGCGGCTAGGGGAACGCGGACTTCCTGAAGGAGGCCGCCGCCGCGCGCGTTGGAGATGCTGATCGTGCCGCCATTGCGCTCGATGATCTCCTTGGCGATCGCAAGGCCGAGCCCGGCCCCCGGCACCGCCTGGCGCCGCGAAGGATCGACGCGAAAGAAGGGCTCGAAGACGCAGGAGATCAGATAATCCGGGATGCCCGGTCCCCGGTCGCGCACCGTGACGACGGCAAAACCGCCGGAGACCTCGGAAGAGACGATCCCGCCGCCGCCATGCGTCGCGGCATTGATGAAGAGATTGCGCAGCGCCCGCGTCAGCGCCAGCCGCGCGACGGCGACCTCGGCCGGGACGATCGTGCCAGTGTCGAGCTTCATGCCCTGCGCCGCCAATTCGCCCGTCACCTCGCGCAGCAGCCCGCCGAGTTCCACCGGCTCGCGCTCCGCCGGCGTCGCCTCCTCGCGGACGAGGCGGATGGCGCTGTCGGCGATGCGGTCAAGCTCCTCGAGATCGCGCAGCCACAGCGCGCGCTCGTCCTCGTCGGCGACGAATTCGGCGCGGAGGCGCATGCGCGTCATGGGCGTGCGCAGGTCATGGCCGGCCGCCGCGACGAGGCGCATGCGGCTTTCCATCGACGTCTTGAGGCGCGCGGAGAGGCGGTTGAGCGCCTTGGCGGTGGCCTTGAACTCGCCGGTGCCGATCTCGGGCAGCACGGGCAGCGTGCCGTCCGGCCCGACCTGCGCGACCGCGCCCTCGATGAGCTGTAGCGGCCGCGTCAGCCGGTTGGAGATGACGATGGCGATGCCGGCGGCGCCGAGGATGATGGCCGACATCCAGCCGAGCAGGATGAACCAGCCGGCCCGTGCCGGCGGCGGCCGCGCGGAAAGCGGCATCGCGATCCACCAGCCTTGGCTGACGATCGGCACCGAGACCATCATCGGCGCATCGGGCACCGGCTGGCTGACGAGCACCGGGCGCGGCTGGCCGATGCGGGCGAGTTCCGAGCGCAGCACGTCGGTCAGCCGCTGGTCGACCGGCCCATGCGCCGGCTCGGCCAGGAGCTGCATGCCGCGAAGGCTGTTCTTGACCGAATCGGGTTCGAAATCGTCGGGAAGCTGCTCGGCGAGGCGCGCGATGAGATCGACCTGCAGCGCCGCGTCCTGGACCATGCGTTCGGGACCCGGGCGGCCGATGACGAGGATGGCGACGAAAGTGGCGAGGCCCACCACCGCGACGATGGCGCAGATCACCAGCACCGCGATGCGCAGGCGCAGCGTGTTCACCGCGGCGCCTCGATGGTCTCGACGCGCGTCGACAGCTGGTAACCGCCATTGCGCACCGTCTTGAAGATCTGGAACGAGCCGCCGTCGCCGAGCTTGCGCCTGAGGCGGCTCATCAGCACGTCGATCGAGCGGTCGAGCGGATCGGCCTCGCGGCCCTGCGTCAGGTCGAGAAGCTGGTCGCGCGAGAGCACGCGGCCCGGCCGGTCGAGGAAGACGCGCAGGAGGTCGAACTCAGCGCCGGTCAGCACCACGTCCTGCCCGTCCGGATCGATCACCGAGCGGCTTGTCGGCGAGGCGACGAAGCCCGCGAACTTGTAGGCGTCGACCGTCGGGGGCTCGGCGACGTCGGAGACACGGCGCAGCACCGCGCGGATGCGGGCGAGCAGCTCGCGCGGGTTGAACGGCTTGCCGACATAATCATCGGCGCCGATCTCGAGGCCGATGATGCGGTCGACATCCTCCTTGAGCGCCGTCAGGAGGATGACCGGGATATGCGGCCGTCGGTCGCGCAGCTGGCGGCAGATATCGAGGCCGGAGCCGTCGGGCAGCATCACGTCGAGCACGACGAGATCGATCTGCTGCGTCGAGAGCTTGTCCTCGAGCTCGCGGCGGTCCGCGGCCAGCGTGACACGGATGCCCTGCTGGTCGAGGTAGCGACCGAGCAGCTTGCGGATTTCGAGGTCGTCGTCGACGACGAGGACATGCGGTGTGATCTGCATCAGGGGAACTTCATAGCGCGAAGGGGGTTGCCGACGCGAGGCATAGCGCCTCGAAAGATCCGATAGCGGATGCATTGGTAACCAATCCTGTCAGCGCCCGCCGTAGCAATCTTCCGCAACAACAATCGCTCCGCCGGCAAGGCTTCGTCATCCGGAGACGATGCCGTGACAAGGTTCGTGGCTAGGTTCGCCGCGCTGAGGAGCAGCCAAGGAGGTTGAACATGAAACGCCTGCCGGTAGCACTTGCCACCGCCCTGATCATGGGAACGCCCGCACTCGCGGTGACGACGGCCCCTGCGACCGACCGCGTCGCCGAGGCTCCCGCCAAGCCCGACCCCGCCAAGCCCGGCCCCGGCAAGGGACCCGAAGGGCGCCCCGATGCCCGCCCGATGCCGCCGCGCGGCGGTCCGGGCCAGTGGGGTCCGGGTCCGCGCGGCCAGGAATTCCGCATGCGGATCGCCGAGCGGCTCTCCGCCGCCGAGACGCTGATCGGCATCCGCGCCGACCAGCTCGACGCCTGGCGCGCCTATACCAGCGCGCTGATCGATCTGTTCACCCCGCCGGCCCCGCCCGTTGGCGGCCCCGCGCCCGGTGGTCCCGATGCCAGTGCCGATCGCGCCTTCGCCCGCGAGGAGCGGATGGCGCAGCGCATCAAGGAACGCGCCGCCAAGGCGGATGCGCTCATCGCCGCGATCGCGGCGCTGAAGGCCAAGCTGACGCCCGACCAGCTCGAGAAGCTCGGCTCCGTCACGCTGATGCCCCGCCCGCCGATGCATCCCGGCTGGGGTGGTCGCGGCCCCGGCGGTCATGGTCCGGAAGGACGTGGCCCGGAAGGACGTGGCCCCGAGGGACGCGGCGGTCCGGGCTGGCACGGCCCGATGCATCATGGTCCCGGCCCGATGGGTGGACCCGGCGAGCCGCCGGCGGCCGGCCCCGGCGATGACGGCGCCGACATGATGCCGATGATGGAGCCCGACGACGCGCCGCCGGCCCCCGATCTTCCTGATGACGCCACGCAGCCGGCGCCCGCCCCACAGCCCGGCTGAGGCCTGTCAGGACCGAGCGGCCCCCTCCTCGCGGAGGGGGCCGTTTTCGTTTCAGAAGCCGAGATAGTCGCGCTTGCCGACCGGGACACCCTTCATGCGCAGGATCCCGTAGGCGGTGGTGACATGGAAGAAGAAGTTCGGCAGCGCGTGCTGGAGCACGTAGTCGCGGCCGACAAAGGGTGTCTCGCCGGCGCGCGAGCGCAGGAGGACCTGGCGCTCCTCGCCGCCTTCGAAGGCGGCCGGATCGACGCTTGCGAGATAGTCGACCGTACGGGCTATGCGCGCCTGCAACTCGTCAAAGGTCGTCTCCTCGTCCGGAAAGCTCGGCGCAGCGAGACCCGTCAGCCGCGCCGCGGCCACCTTGGCCGTGTCGCTCGCCCGCTGCACCTGGCCTGAAAGCGGCAGCATGTCGGGGGCGAGCCGCGCCTCGACATAGCTGGCGGGGTCCACGCCTTCGGCGCTGGCATGGGCGACGCCCTTTTCGAGCACCGCCGAGAGAACGGTGAAGCCGCGGCGGAAGACGGGGACGGTGATGTCGTAGATCGAAAAGCTCATGCCGGGCTCCTTTGCGGCTGACGGCTGCGTCCGGCCCTGCTGACAAGACCGGCGCCGGCAGATATGGCATCGGAGGGCGCGATTCGCAGCGTCCCGCTGCGCCGACGGAGCGGCAGAGGACGAAGCATGAGCGACATCTCCGTCTCGACCGGGCAACTGCCGCCGCCTGAAGCCGTCGCCGACGCGGTCACGGAGGCGCATCGCCGCTATCGCGACGACCGCAGCGGCGACACGATCAAGATCTATCCGGCGCTGGCCGCGATGCCGCCCGATCTCTTCGGCCTCGCGGTCGTCGGCGTCTCGGGACGGGTGCATGCGGCGGGCGACGCCGATCATCCCTTCTCGCTGATGAGCGTCTCGAAGCCCTTCGTCTTCGCGCTGCTCTCGGACGCCATCGGCGGCGAGACCGCGCGCGCCGCGATCGGCGTCAACGCCACCGGCCTTCCCTTCAACGCCCTCGCCGCGATCGAGCAGGGGCGCGAGGGCCGGACAAATCCGATGGTCAATGCCGGCGCCATCGCGGCGACCAGCCTCGTTCCCGGCGGCGATGTCGAGGCCAAGTGGCGCTTCATCGAGGCGGGCATCATGCGTTTCGCCGGCCGCGCGCTCGAGCGCGACGACGACGTCTACCATTCGGCCTCGCTCACCAACACGCGCAACAAGGCGATCGGCCAGTTGCTCGCGACCTTCGGCCGGCTCGGCTGCGACCCGGTCGACGCGGTCGAGCTCTATACGCGGCAATGCTCGCTGAAGGTCACGGCACGCGACCTCGCCGCCATGGGCGCCACGCTGGCGGGCGGCGGGGTGCAGCCGTTGACGGGCGCCGCGGTCGTCAGCCCCGAAAGCGCCCGCAACGCACTCGCCGTCATGACCACGGCGGGGCTCTACGAGACCTCCGGCGACTGGCTGTTCGATGTCGGCCTGCCCGGCAAGAGCGGCATCTCCGGCGGCATCGTCACAGTAGCGCCCGGCAAGGGTGCGCTCGGCAGCTTCGCGCCGCGGCTCGATGCGGCCGGCAACAGCGTCAAGGGCCAGCACGCGGCGCGCTTCCTCGCGGCGCGGCTGGGGCTCGATCTCTTCGCCTCGCTGCCGGGCCGCGCGCCCTGAGATGATCGGCCGCGCTTGCGGCGGCCGCTGCCTTGCATGAGAAACGGCCATCCGCGCCGGGGGGCGCGCCGGAGAACCATCGATGACAGCGATCCAGATCCCCGGTCTCCTGACCTTCACCATCGCCATCGTGGTGTTCTTCGCCGGGTCGGGCATCAATCGCGCGGTGCCGGCGCTGCAGCGCTGGAACATTCCCGAGGCCGTCACCGGCGGCCTGATCGCCGCGACGCTGACGCTGGTCGCCTATGAGGTGTTCGGCCGCGAAATCTCGTTCACGCTCGCCGCGCGCGACATGCTGCTGCTCTATTTCTTCACCGGCATCGGCCTCAACGCCAAGATCGACGACCTCCTGAAAGGCGGTCGGCCGCTGGCGATCCTGCTCGGCATCACGATCGTCTTCCTCGTGATCCAGAACGTCATCGCCGTCACCTTTTCCGGCCTGCTCGGCCTGCCCGAGGGCCTCGCGCCGCTGGTCGGCTCGGCGGCGCTGATCGGCGGCCACGGCACGACCATCGCCTGGGCGCCGACGATCGAGGCCCGCTTCGGATTGGACGGCGCGCTCGAGGCGGGCATCGCCAGCGCGACGCTCGGCCTCGTCGTGGCGAGCCTTCTCGGCGGCCCGGTCGCCGGCTATCTCATCCGCCGTTTCGGCCTCAAGGGCTCATCCGACGCCGACGGGCCGATGGTCGGCCTGCCCCAGGCGGAAGAGAGGTCGACGAAGCAGGACGACATCAGCCATATCAACCTGATGCGCACGATCCTCGTGCTCAACCTCGTGATCCTCGCCGCCTATGCGCTGGAGGAGACGGTCGAGCGGCTCGGCGTCAAGCTGCCGCTGTTCGTCGTCTGCATGGTGCTGTCGATCCTCGCGACCAATATCGTGCCGCGCCTCGCCCCGCGGCTCGCCTGGCCGTCGCGGACGCGCTCGCTGGCGCTCCTCTCCGACCTCTCGCTCAACATCTTCCTGGCGATGTCGCTGATGAGCATGCAGCTCTGGACGCTGGAGGAGCTCGGGCCGCGCCTTCTCGTGGTTCTGGCGGTGCAGACGGCGGCGGCGGCGATCTACATGATCTTCGTCGTGTTCCCGGCCATGGGCCGCGACTATTTCGCGGCGGTCATCGCGGCGGGCTTCGCCGGCATCTCGCTCGGCGCGACGCCGACCGGCATCGCCAACATGACGGCGGTCACCAAGCTGCACGGGCCGGCGGCGCGAGCCTTCATCATCCTGCCGCTGGTCTCCGCCTTCTTCATCGACATCGCCAACGCGATCGCGATCGGCTTCATGATCCGCTGAGGCGCGAGGCGGCGCCTCAATAATCCCACTGCGCGCCGATGCCGAGCTCGCCGGAGCCGTCGCCGCCGGCCGCGCCCTGCAGGCGGATGTTGCGCGTCACGTCGACATCGACCGTCACCTTGCCGGAATTGGCCGTCGGCCCCTGCCGGGCGCCGACATAGACGCGGTCGTTGAGGCGCTTGCCGATGCCGACCTGGCCGGTCGTGTCGACGTCGAAGGAATCGACGCCGAGCGAGCGGCGCACCTGGTCGAGCACGCCCGGACCACCGCCGGAGAAGGTTGCGACCGCCTGCGCGACCTGCAGCGCCTGGCTGGCATTCAGCGTCGAGATCGAGCGCCCGAACAGGATGCGCGCCAGCACCTCGTCCGGCGCCAGGGCCGGCGAGGAGGTGAAGCTCACCACAGGCGCCGAGGCGCGGCCGGAGACGATGATCGAGGCGGTCACGTCGCTGGTGGTCGTCGAGGCGGTGAAGTCGAGTGCCGGATCGGTATTGCCCTCGAATGTCACCTGACCTTCGGTGAAATCGAGACGGCGGCCGAGCAGGTCGAAGCGGCCGCGGCGGAGCTCGAAGCCGCCGAGCGTCACCATGTTCGCCGTCGTGCCGCGCAGCGTCAGGTCGCCGCCGAATTCGGCGTCGATGCCCATGCCGCGCACGAAGACGGCATTGCGGGCGGTGATCGTCAGGTCGAGATCGGCCGCGAAGGCCGGCGGCTGCGCCTCGCGGCGCGAGGTCGCCGCCGCACGCTGCTTGGCCTGGGCGCGGAGGCCCTGCTGCGAGGGCGAGGCCTTGCCGCCTGTGTTGATGTGGCGGACCTGCAGGGGATCGAGCCCGCCGGGCAGCTTGTCGGCGATGTTGATGTCGAGCCGCAGCACGTCGAGCTTGCCGGTGATGCGCGGCCGCGTCGCCACCGGACCCTCGACCGCGAGCTGGCCGCTGGTCACGAGGTTGATGAGGTCGCTGGAGAGGATATTGGCGCGGTTGAAGGTGAGGCGGATATCGGCCGGGAAGCCGCGCGCCGGATCGAGGCCGATGCTGCCGCTGCCCGTCACGCTGCCGCCGCGCGGCGTCGCCGCCGTCAGCTGGCTGACGACGATGCTGGAATTGGAACCGGTGAGCACCGCCTGGATATTGGTGAGCGTCAGGCCGTTCACCGAATCCGTGTAGCTCCCGCCGGCGACGCGGATCGTGCCGCTCGCCGCGGGCGCCGCTGTGGTGCCGCGCACCGTCATGTCGACGGTCGCCCGGCCGCGCAATGTCGAGCCCTGGTCGGCGAGGAAGGTGTTGGCGATGCCGAGATCGATGGCGCCGGCGATCCGGAGATCGAGCTGGCCGGCCGTGATCGGCGCCGAGCCGCGCACCGTGAGGCCCGAGACCGACGGCGCATTGACCGTCGCGTCCACGGTGACCCGGCCGCCGCCGAGCGTGCCGCGCGCCGCGATGTCGAACGGGCCGATGCCTTTCGCAGCGAGGTCGGCCGTCGAAAGCCGCGCGACGCGGATGTCATAATTGCCGGTCGGTGCCGCGGCGGTGCCGGTGATGCGGGCATTGCCGGAGAGCGTGCCGCGCGGATCGAGGTCCGGCGCCACGAGCGCCGCGAGGGCGAGCGGCAGGTTGCGGATATCGGCCGTCAGATCCATCGTGTTGCCGACGCGGCCGGCGATGGTCGCACCGCCGCCGCCCGTCGCGAGCTGCAGCCGGTCGATGGCGACGCCGCCTTGGCCAAGCGTGATCGTCGCCGGCTGCGACAGCGTCACCACCGTCGGACCGCGCGCGAGGCGGAGCTGGTCGAGGCGGATGCGCGTCGCCGCGCCGGCCGGCTGGATATTGGCCCGCGCCGTCAGCGCGGCGCCGAGCACGGCGGTTTCGAGCGACACATCGGTGGCATTGCCGCGGCTCGTCGCGGTGAGCGTCGCCCGGTCGATGCGCTGCGACCCGGCATCGAGGCCGGCGAGCGTCGCGCGGCCATTCAGGACCGGCGCGCCGGCCGGATCTGCGACGGTCAGATCGACATCGGCGCTGGCCAGGCGGTTGCCGGCGAAGCGGACATTCTCGGCCCGGCCCTTGACCGCCGCGCGCTGCGCGCCATTCGCACGATCGAGGACGACGGTCGCATCGAGCCGGCCGCCGATCTCGGTCAGGATCAGCGGCGCGAGATCGGTGAGATCGGCCGCCGCCACCACGAGACGGCCATCGACGATGTTGTCGCTGGCGAGCGCCGCGGCGCCGGTCACGCGCACGCTGCCGACCGAAAGGTCGAGATCATCGATGCGCCGGCTGTCGGTCTCGGTGGTGAAGCGCGCGCTGCCCTTGGCCGGGCGATCCGCCACCCTGCCGGAAAGCGTTATGCTGCCGCCGGGCCGGCCCGTCAGGTCGGCGAGATCGACCGCCACGGCGAGATCGCGAACCGGCTTGCCCATCGCCTCGGCCGAGGCGACATCGAAGCGCCCCTTGAGCCCCAGCGCATCGAGGCCGCCGGTGAAGCGCAGCTCGGCTTTCGCGCCGCCCTTGACGCGCGGATCGAGCCGGGCGAGATCGGCGAGCACCAGTTTGGCGGTGAGATCGGCGGTCGCCTGCGCGATGCCGCCATCGACCGTCAGGTCGAGGCCGTTCGCCGCCACATTGAAGTCCCGCACCGCGATCGTGCCGTCGGAAGCGCGGGCCAGCGCGCCTTTGAACTTCGTGTCGCCGGAGAGGAAGCCATCGACGCGGTCGATTCCGAGCGCGACGTCCTTGGCCGTTCCGTCGATGTCGAGCGCGATCGAGGAGAAGGCGGCTCCGGTATCGATGGTGCCGTCGAGCGCCACAGACCCGCGCAGCGGGCGGTTGGCGAGCGAGGCGAAGGCTGCGAGGTCGAGCCGCGGCAGCTTGATGACGCCCTTGACGGCATCGGTGCCGGCCGAACCGACGAAGGAGACCTCCAGCGGCGTCAGCTTGACCGAAGCCGCGGTCAACGTCTGGCCGATCGGCGAGACGCTCGCGGAGGCCGTGAAGCTGGCGGTGGTTCCGAGCGCCGCAGCGACACTCGGCTGGTCCGAGCTGAGGCCGCTCGCCGTGCCGTCGATCGTGATGCCGAGAAGGTCGCCGTCCGGCGTCCCCTTCGCGGTGAGGTCGAGTTTGGCGGCGCCGTAGCCGCGGCCGGTGAGCCCCTCGGCGGAGATCGTCGCGTCGATGGCGGGCAGCCGCAGCGGGCCGGCGAGATGGGCGTTGAGCCGCCAGCCGGTCCAGCCGATGCCGGGGGCGAGCGTCGCGAAATGCTCGGCCGCGCCGCCGACGACATCGAAGGTCACGACCGCCGTGCTGGCGGCCGGGTCGACGGTCCCGAGCAGCGCGATGCCGAAGCCGGCGGCGGAGAGGTTGAGCCCCTCGATATTGATGCGGCCCTCGGCGTCGTAGATCGCAGAGCCGATCAGTTCGGTATGGCCGGCGAAGAGCGGGCTAACGGTGGAGGGAACGAGACCCTCGACCGTGCCGCCGAGATCGAGCGAGATGCGGCGGCCGCCATCGGCGCTCTTGACCGCGCCGGTGCCCGAGAGCTGGCCCGACGGGCCGGCGTCGAGCGCCAGCGTTCCCTGCCAGTCGTCGAGGGGGGCGTCGCCCTTGATGGTGAGCGACAGCGCCGGCAGCCCCTCGATGCGGGCGAGGCGCGCGACGAGGCCGCCGGCCGGCTCGGATGCCGTCACGTCGAGGGCCAGGCGATCCGAGGGCTCGCCCGGCGCGTAGCGGGCGCTGCCCTTGACCGTGCCGGGCGCATCCACGCGGCTGATGGCGAAATCGAGATCGAGCCCTTCGGCGGGATTGACCAGCCGCGCCGAGGCCTTGACGGAGAGCTCCGCCGCGAGGCCGGCGACCGGCTTGCCGAGCACGACGGAGCGGATATCGAGATCGCCGAGCGCCAGCCGCAGCATGGGGATCGAGGACGTAGAAGCCGGCGCCGGCTCGCTCGGCGGCGGCAGCACCGGTCGGCGATCCATCGCGACGCGGTCCGCCGCCACGCGGCTGACATCGATGCGGCCCGAGAGCAGCGCCAGCGGGTTCCAGGCGAGCGTGAGGTCGTCGACCGTCGCGAACGGCCCTTCGGCATCCGCGACGACGATGCGGCCGACGCCGAGATCGGACGGGACGAAGCCCGTGATGCCCTCGACCGTGACCGTGAGGCCGTCGCGGCTGGCGAGGCTGCTCGCGAGATCGGCCAGCATGCGCTTGCCGGTCTCGGTCTGGATGAAGGCGAAGGCGCCGACCAGCGCCACGACGATGAGCAGGAAGAGGCCGGCCAGAATGCCGGCGATGATGCGCGCGGCCCGCATCAGAAGGCCTGTCCGAGGCTGAGATAGACGCCGTAGCCGGCCTGGTCGTCGCCCTCGTTGGCAACTGGCACGGCGACGTCGAGGCGCACCGGCCCGATGGCGGTGTAGTAGCGAAGGCCGAGACCGACGCCGACGCCGATATCGTTGAATTCCGGCGTTGTGCCGGCCGAGGCCGCGCCGGCATCGACGAAAGGCACAAGGCCGATCGTGTCCGTGATCTTGATGCGCGCCTCGGCCGAGGCGGCGACATCGGAGAGACCGCCGACGATGTCGCCCTGTTCGTTGCGCGGGCTCTGCGACTGGTAATTGAAGCCGCGCAGCGTTCCGCCGCCGCCGACATAGAAGCGCCGCTGCGGCGGCACGTCGAACAGCTCGGCGCCCATGATCGATCCGGCGGCGATGCGCGCGGCGAGGATGTAGCGGTCGTCCGCGTCGAGCGACCTGTATCCGGCGATCTGGCCCTTGACCATCACCGACCCGGCGCCGGCATCGCCGAGCACGAGGAAGGGCTCGGCCGTTGCGGTGGCGCGGATGCCCTTGGTCGGATCGAGCGCATTGTCTGTGGTGTCATAAGTCACAGATAGCGGGATGCCGGCGATGTTGTAGTCGTTGGTGCCGTAACTGTCCTCGACGTTCGAGGTTTCGAGATCGATGCCGCCCTCGAACTGCAGCTGGTCGCTCACCGTGCGGCGCACCGTCGCCTGCAGCGTCACCGCCTCGCGGATATAGGCATCCGTCACCTCGCGCAGCACGGCCGCCGCCACCACGAGGTCGTCGGCCGTGGTGATGATGCCGGGCTTGGTGAAGGTGCCGGTGAAGCGGTAGCCGAACGGATTGGCGTCCGGAACGGCGTCCGGCACATTGCCGTACCACGAGACCTGGCCGTCGAGCCGCAGTGTCTCCGCGCCGCCGAAGAGGTTGCGGTGGCCCCAGTAGCCGTTGATCGAGGCGCCGTCGGTCGTCGAATATTTGGCGCCGAAGCCGATATAGCGCGGCTTGCGCTCCGTGACCTCGATATCGATGGGCACGCGGCCGGCGGCGTCCGCCTTGTCGGCCTCGATGATGCGCACGCCGGAGATCGCGTCATATTTCAGAAGCGAGCGGCGCGTGTCGGCGAGGCGCTTCTGCGAGAACATCTCGCCCGGAATGATGTAGCGGGCGGCGCGCTTCTCGACGAAGGACGGCTTCAGCCGTTCGGTTCCGGAGACGGTGACCGGGCCGAAGGTGACCGGATTGCCGGTCGCGACATAGAAATCGACATCGATGACGCGGCGGGCATGATCGGCGACGACATCCTTGTCGACGATCTTGGCGAAGGCATAGCCGCGGTCGCGGTAGAAGCTCGTGATCCGGCTCTCGGCGGCGAGGATCGCGCTCGATTGCGCCGTGCGGCCCTCGATGATGCCGAGGCTGCGCAACGTCGGGACGTCGGCGATCGGCTTGCCGTTGCCGGCGTCAAGCAGGCGGACCTCGCCGAAGGTGAAGATCGGCCCCGGCGTGACGGTGACGGTGACCGGGACGGGACCGGCGGCGCGCGCCGCCTCGATCGCCGCGAGCGCGCCGTCGCTGTCGGCCGGGACGCCGGCGACGGTGATGGCGATCTGGCCGGCGTAGTACCCCTCGGAATAGAGGGCGGCGGTGATGAGGTCGAAATCGGAGCGGGCGCGGCGCAGCAGCCCGGCGGCGCCCGAAGGCGGCGAGCGGCGCATGTCCTGGAGATTGGAAGCCGAGCGGATGGTGCCGCGCAGCGAGCGGCCGGCATCGACGACATCGACGGTGACGGTATAGGGGACGGCATCGACCACCGGCTCGCGCTCGACCTTCTGGCCGAAGAGACCGCGGATGCGGTCGATGAAGCTCGGCCCGTCCTGGGCGGTGGCGGCGCCGGACCCGACGGCGACCAGAAGGACGGCGAGCACGACCACCCGTCCGCCGCGCGGTCGACGCTTCCTGCCAGTCCCTTTGAGCGCCGAGTCCGTCAAGAGAACGCCTTACCTGTCCGCGCGCAATACAAAGCCGCCGGCCGGCATCGCTGCCTGACCGTTCTATGCGTGATCGCGGTTAATGTCGGGTATAGCAACAGCAACAGATCCTCGCCGATCGACTTCGCATTCCCCCACGATCTGTTCCGCCGGGCTGGCAAGTTATCGCGAAGCGGCGCCGAGCGCACCCTTCATCATCCTTTCAGCGGTCACGGAAGCCTGTTGTGGCCGTCCGGCAACGGCGGCGGAGATTTCCTCAGCGCGCCGAATGCCGGCGCGACAGCGCGAGCAGCACGAAGCCGATGATCGGGACGAGGATGTCGGTCCAGAAGATGATGCCGGCATTGCCGGGAGCGAAATTGCCGGCCGTGACCATCTGGTAGACATGGCCGGCGGCGGCGCCGAGCAGGAAGGCCGCGGGGCCGATCACGGCGGCGAGACGCATCTCGAAGCCGCGGAACGCCGCCAGGAAGCCGACGATCGCAAAGCCGAGGCTGGCCGTTCCGACCTCGAACTGGAACGGGCTGTCGGCCCAGCCGATGAACGCGGCCGCCATCCTCCCGAAGAAGGAATGCATCACGAAATTATAGAGAAAGGTCACGCCGATCGCGAAGAAGCAGTAGGCGGCGAGAAGCTTCTCGACGACGAGGCCGGGTCGATGCGGGCGCGGCGCGCGGGCGATGGCGACGAGCGCCACGACGAGGCCGAGCAGCAGGAAGCTCAGCGTGAAATTGGACAGCACGAAGGCGATCACCGCCCCGATGGTCGACGACATGGGAAGCCCTCCCCGCTTCTCAAGCCAGACGAGGGCCCCCGCACCGTCGCTTGCCTTCAGGGGCGATCATCCGGCGGCGCGGGCGATCCGGCAAGTATGGTCGAGGAGGTTTTCGCCGATCGCGTGGCTGCCGTCCTCGGTGTTCGCGGCGATGAGCGCGAAGCCTGGGCGCCCGCCGGCGCGCATGATCGGCGCAACGACGAGCGTCATGTCGGCCATGTCGCGCGCGGCGCCGGGCACGCCCGTCGCGACCATGCGGAACGGATTGCGCGCCGAAAGATCGTCCTCGCCGATCGCGCGGGCGTAGTAGCGGCCGCCGGCGAGCGGAACGGGAAAGCGCGTCCAGGTGCTGCCAAGCCGAGCGCCATAGCGTTCGAGCGCCGCGATCACGCGCGGCTGCAGGCAGTCGACATGGATGTGCAGCCGGTCCTGGCTGCGGGTCGGGAGCGAGTTCACCGCCATGCCGAGGCCGTTCGGGCCGGGATCGCGGGGCAGCGCGGCAAGGACATAGCCCCGCGCCGCCCAGGCCTCGGCGAGATAGTCCGGCGCATTCTTCTCGACCAGGAGCGGGCTTTCGATGCCGGTCACCGGCACCGTCGGAACGAGCAGCACCTCGCTCTTCGCCAGCGGCGGGCGGATGACGGCGGTCTGGTCCTCGGTCGAGACCTGAAGGCAGGGGAAGGACGTGTGCAGCGTCTTCTTCGCCACCCAGCAGCTGCGGACGGCCGTCGCCAGCGCGGTCCTGTCATGCGCCTCGATCGGCTCGATCACGCCGAACACGGCGGCTGCGGCCGCGACGACCGCGACCAGCGCCGCGAGAGAGCGCCGGGCAAGGGGCGGCTGGCAGAAAAGGGCGGCGACGGCATGGCGCATGGTTCATCGGCCTGTCAACTGCACGGCCGATGATCGCGCCGGCGGCGAAGCGTGCTCTGGCATGCCGATTGCTCCGAATTATGGCGAAACCGGCGGCAGCGCGGACCGATCCTGCGCATCGTTACCGGAATCGCAACCTCCTGCCGCGCGTTTCACGCCGCGGATCCCTCCTCGTGACGCGCAGCAGCGGATGTCCATGATCGCCACCAACGACTTCGACCTGATCGTCATCGGCAGCGGCCCCTCGGGGCGGCGCGCCGCGGTGCAGGCGGCCAAGATCGGCAAGACCGTGCTCGTCGTCGAGAAGGGGCGCCGCGTCGGCGGCGTATCGGTCCATACCGGGACGATCCCCTCGAAGACGCTGCGCGAGACGGTTCTCAATCTCTCCGGCTGGCGCGAGCGCGGCTTCTACGGTCGCTCCTACCGCGTGAAGCAGGACATCAGCGCCGGCGACCTGATGGCGCGGCTGCACAAGACGCTCGACCATGAGGTCGAGGTGCTCGAGCATCAGTTCAACCGCAACGGCGTCTGGACCGCCAACGGCGCCGGCCGCTTCGTCTCGGCGCATGAGGTCGAGGTCACGAGCGAGACCGGCGAGACCCGCGTCTACAAGGCCGGCCATGTGCTGATCGCCTGCGGCACGCGGCCGTTCCGCCCGGACTATGTCCCCTTCAACGGCGTCAACGTCTTCGACAGCGACGAGATCATCGAATTGCCGAAGCTGCCGCGCAGCCTCGCGGTCATCGGCGCCGGCGTGATCGGCGTCGAATATGCGACGATCTTCAGCGCGCTCGACGTCGCGGTGACGCTGATCGAACCCCGGACGAGCTTCCTCGATTTCATCGACAAGGAACTGATCGAGGAGTTCATGCATGAACTGCGCGATCGCAATGTCGCGCTGCGGCTCGGCGCCGGCGTCCAGTCGATCGTCGTCAACGGCGCCGGAAAGACGGTGACACAGCTTTCCGACGGCCGCGTTGTGACCGCCGACATGCTGCTCTTCGCCGCCGGCCGGGTCGGCGCCACCGACACGCTCAACCTCGAAGCCGTCGGCATCCAGACCGATCACCGCGGCCGCATCGTCGTCGAGCCGGCTACGATGCAGACATCGGTGCCGCATATCTATGCAGCCGGGGACGTGATCGGCTTTCCGAGCCTCGCCTCGACCTCGATGGAGCAGGGCCGCGTCGCGGCCTGCCACGCCTTCGGCCTGCAGCCGCCGCCGCCGCCCGAGTTCTTCCCCTACGGCATCTATTCCGTGCCGGAGATCTCGACCGTCGGCATGACGGAGGAGGAGGTCCGCAAGCGCGAGATCCCCTATGAATGCGGCATCGCGCGCTTCCGCGAGACCTCGCGCGGCCACATCATGGGTTTGAACACCGGCATGATGAAGATGATCTTCTCGACGAAGAGCCGTCGTCTGCTCGGCGTGCACATCGTCGGCGAGGGCGCGACCGAACTGATCCATATCGGCCAGGCTGTCCTCAACCTCAAAGGCACGATAGATTATTTCATCGAGAACACCTTCAACTACCCGACCCTCGCCGAAGCCTACAAGATCGCCGGCCTCGACGCCTGGAACCGCATGCAGCGGTAGGATGTCGACCGCGCAGAATGGGGGTTTGGCTTGAATTTGCGTAGGATTTCCATGAGCGGCTTTCCGGACGAGACCTCAATTACGGTCGACCCGGTGACCTATGCTGCGTTTCTCGCGCAGCTTAGCGCTCCCTCGGCGCCCAACCAGCGCCTGGTTCGGACAATGACCTTCAAGCCGCCGTGGGACGAAACCACGCTCCCGGAGGGCTCTCCGGATTGATCACCCGAC
>CAWZZK010000159.1:0-9099 GCA_963966455.1 Kaistia sp.
GCGCGGGCCCCCGGGCCCCGGCGGAGGACGATCGGTGCCCGGCGTTCCTGCGCCCGGACCCTCCGCCCCCCGCCCCGGCCCGGGTCGTCGAGCCTGCAAAGGCGGAGACGCCGCGCGCCGCCGAGCCGCAGCCGCGTCCGCGGATCGAGATGCCGCCACGCCCGGTCGCCCGGTCAGAGCCTCTGCGTCCCGAGCCGTCGCGTCCCGACGCGGCGCGGGTCGAGCCTGCCCGTGCCGAAGCTCCGCGTCCCGAGTTCCTGCGCTCCGAACCTGCCCGCGCCGAGATGCAGCCGCGGCCGGCCGCTCCCGCGGCAGCGCGCGAGGCCGGCGCGGATTTCGCACCGCATCGCCATGATGCCGATCCTGCCGAGCCAGTGCCTTCGGGCCGCCAGCTCCTGTCGCCGATGGCCGACGCGGCGGTGTCCGCCTCCTTCGGCGATCTCGCCACCACGCTTCTCTCGGGACAGGCGCGCACGCTCGAGGATCTCGTCAAGGACATGCTGCGGCCGATGCTGAAGGCATGGCTCGACACCAACCTGCCGCCGCTGGTCGAAAAGCTGGTTCGCGACGAGATCGAGCGCGTCTCGCGCGGCCGCTGAGCCCACGACGCGAGCGACGGTTGCGTCTCTTCGCGGTCCCGTTCGGTTGACTCGCGGGCGCTCCTCCGATTACCAGCAACCCAACGACCCCTCATCCGGACACGGTCATGCTGGACAAGAACTACGACGCGGCCGCCGTCGAGCCGCGCATCTATGACGCGTGGCAGCAGGCTGGCGCCTTCAAGGCCGGTGCCGGCGCCAAGGAAGGCGCCGAGCCCTTCTCGATCGTCATCCCGCCGCCGAACGTCACAGGCTCGCTCCATATGGGGCATGCCCTCAACAACACGCTGCAGGACGTCCTCGTCCGCTTCGAGCGCATGCGCGGCCTCGACGTGCTCTGGCAGGTCGGCCTCGACCATGCCGGCATCGCGACGCAGATGGTCGTCGAGCGGCAGATGATGGAGCGGCAGGAGCCGGGCCGCCGCGCCATCGGCCGCGAGGCCTTCCTCGAGAAGGTCTGGACCTGGAAGGGCGAATCCGGCGGCACAATCATCGGCCAGCTGAAACGCCTTGGCGCGTCGGCGGACTGGTCGCGCGAGCGCTTCACCATGGACGAGGGCCTGTCGCGCGCCGTCGTCAAGGTCTTCGTCGAACTGCACCGCGCCGGGCTGATCTACAAGGACAAGCGGCTGGTCAACTGGGACCCGGCGCTCATCACGGCGATCTCGGATCTCGAGGTCGTGCAGATCGAGACCAAAGGCCATCTCTGGCATTTCCGCTATCCGATCGAGGGGCGCAAATTCGATCCCGATGACGAGACCAGCTATATCGTCGTCGCCACCACGCGCCCGGAGACCATGCTCGGCGATACCGCCGTCGCGGTCCATCCCGAGGACGAGCGCTGGCAGAGCCTGATCGGCAAGCACGTCATCCTGCCGCTGGTCGGCCGGCGCATTCCGATCGTCGCCGATGCCTATTCGGACCCCGAGAAGGGCTCGGGCGCGGTCAAGATCACGCCGGCGCATGACTTCAACGACTTCGAGGTCGGCAAGCGGCACAGCCTGCCGATGATCTCGGTGCTCGACCGCGAGGCGAATATCGCGCTCGCCGGGAACGCGGATTTCCTAGAGGGGCTGCCGAAGGGCGAGGCGCTGTCCGCGCTCATCGATGCGCTGGAGGGCCATGATCGGTTCACGGCGCGCCGCTCGGTCGTCGCCCTGATGGAGGAGGGCGGCTATCTCGCCAAGATCGAGGACCACACGCACATGGTCCCGCATGGCGATCGCGGCAACGTCCCGATCGAGCCCTTCCTGACCGACCAGTGGTATGTTGACGCCAAGACGCTGGCCGCGCCTGCCATCGCCTCGGTTCGCGAGGGCCGTACCAGCTTCGTCCCGAAGAACTGGGAAAAGACCTATTACGAGTGGATGGAGAACATCCAGCCGTGGTGCATCTCGCGCCAGCTGTGGTGGGGCCATCAGATTCCCGCCTGGTATGGCCCGGACGGCGCCGTCTTCGTCGCGGCCGACGAGAACGAGGCCCGCGACGAGGCCTATCGCTATTACAAGTTCGCGACCGGCGACGACGCGCCGCTGGCGCCCAATCTCGAGCGCATCCTCGTCGCCGATGCGCCCGTCCCCGGCGAACTCGACGACGCCGCGACGGCGCTCGAGCTGACGCTCGTCCGCGACGAGGACGTGCTCGACACCTGGTTCTCGTCGGCACTGTGGCCGTTCTCGACGCTCGGCTGGCCGGACGAGACGGCGGAGCTCGCCCGTTATTATCCGACCACTGTCCTCATCACGGGCTTCGACATCATCTTCTTCTGGGTCGCCCGGATGATGATGATGGGCCTGCACTTCATGAAGGACGCGGACGGAACGCCCGTCGAGCCCTTCAAGGACGTCTATCTCCACGCCCTCGTCCGAGACGAGCGCGGCGCGAAGATGTCGAAGTCGACGGGCAATGTCATCGACCCGCTCGGCCTCATCGACCAGTATGGCGCCGATGCGCTGCGCTTCACGCTGGCGGCGATGGCTGCGCAGGGCCGCGACATCAAGCTCGCGACCAGCCGCGTCGAGGGCTATCGCAATTTCGCGACCAAGCTGTGGAACGCCGCCCGCTTCGCCGAGATGAACGGCGCGGTGCATGGCGGTGCCTTCGATCCGTCATCGGCCAAGGAAAAGCTCAATCGCTGGATCGCCACCGAGACGACGCGCACCGCGCGCGCCGTCACCGAAGCGCTCGAGGCCTATCGCTTCAACGACGCCGCGAACACGCTCTATCGCTTCGTCTGGAACACCTTCTGCGACTGGTATCTGGAACTGGTGAAGCCGGTTCTGATGAACGAGGACGCGGACGCCGCTGCGAAGGCGGAGACGCGCGCGGCGATCGGCTGGACCTTCGACCGCATCGTCACGCTGTTGCACCCCTTCATGCCCTTCATCACCGAGGAGCTGTGGGGCCGCACCGGCACGCGCGACGAAATGCTCGTCCTGACCGACTGGCCGAAGCTCGCCTTCGAGGACGAGGCGGCGGCGAGCGAGATCAACTGGCTGGTCGATCTCATCACGTCTGTCCGCTCGGTCCGCTCCGAGATCAATGTTCCGCCGGGCGCCATGGTGCCGCTCATCGTGGTCGGCGCCGCGCCGGCGACGGTCGAAAGGCTGACGACGCATGATGCGCTGATCAAGCGCCTCGCCCGCGCCGCCGAGGTCACGGTTGCCGACGCGCCGCCGAAGGGCGCCGTGCAGACGGTGGTCGGCGAGGCGACAATCGCCCTGCCGCTCGCCGGCGTCATCGACCTCGACGCCGAACGCGCGCGCCTTACCAAGGAGCGCGACAAGGCGGAGAAGGAGATCGCCAAGATCAACGCCAAGCTCGGCAACGAACAGTTCGTCAGCAAGGCGCCGGAAGAGGTGATCGAAGAGCAGCGTGAACGCCTCGCCGAGGCCGAAGCGCTGGTCGCGAAGTTCACCGCGGCGCTGGAGCGGCTGAAGGGCTGACGCCAGCGAGTATGGATGCCCAGGCGGCCTCTCGCGCGATCGCGCGAGGGGCCGTTTCGTTTTCTGCCCTGAGCCGCAAGGCCCTCACCCCGTCCCAATCCCAGAAGGAGAGGGCGCGCGGCGGGGCTGGCTCGGATATTCGCGACCACGCAACGTACGTATTGCGGAGATTGGCCAGACTCCAGCCTTCCCCTCTCCCTTTGGGAGAGGGTCGGGGTGAGGGCCTTCCTGCAGTGAGGGCCGGGGTGAGGGCCTCCCGCGCGGCCTGATCTCGTCGACTACGCCGCCCGGGCCGCCAACGCCTGGTCGGCCGTCATCGCGGTTTCCGGCGTGCCGGAGACGATGAGTTCGAGCACCTCGGCCTCGTCGGTGTGGCGGATATAGCGGTCGCCGACGGCCTGGCCGCGCTTCATGACCATGATGCGGTCGCCGACGTCGAAGATATCGGTGAGGCGGTGCGAGATGATGATCTGCGCGACGCCGTGGCGCTTCAGCTCGGCCATGGTCTCGAGCAGCCGCTCCGTCGCCATGACCGAGAGATTGGCCGTCGGCTCGTCGAGCACCACGACGCGCGGGTTGAACGAGATGGCGCGGGCGATGGCGACCGATTGCTGGCGGCCGCCGGACAGGCTCTCGACTTTCTGGAACACCGAGTTGACGTCGACCTTGAGGCGCTTCAGCACCTCCTCGGCCTCGGCATACATGCGCTTCCGGTCGACGAAGAGGCCGCGGCGCGGCCAGCGGCCGAGAAAGATGTTCTGCGCGATGTCCATGTTCCCGCAGAGCGCAAAGTCCTGGTAGATCATCTCGATGCCGTCGACGCGGCTCTCATGCGGGCTCTTGAAATGCGTCGGCCGCCCGTCGACCAGCACATCGCCGGAATCGCGCTGATAGGCGCCGGTCATCACCTTCATTAGTGTCGATTTGCCCGCCGAATTGTCGCCGACGAGGCCGAGGATTTCGCCGGGCGCGAGGCGGAGATTGACGTCGCGCAGCGCCTGCACGGGACCGAAGGCCTTGGAGATGTTGCGCATCTCGATGAGCAGCGGCGTCGCTAAACCGGAGGACATGGCGTGACTCGTGGTCATGAGGAACTCCGTCATCAGGAGGCTGTGCGGGGCGCGGCGCTGCGGCGGCCGCCGAGGCGGCGGCGGATCGCGGCGCCGAGATCGCCTTGCCGGATCCAGACATCGCCGACCACGGCGACCATCAGGATCAGGCCGATGAAGACATTGACCCAGTGCTGCGGCATCACGAAGGACTGGCCGTTGCCGAGGATCAATTGCAGCGAGAGCAGCGCGCGGATGAGTGCGATCACCGCCGCGCCGGCGAGCGCGCCGATCACCGTGCCGTAGCCGCCGAAGATCGAGCCGCCGCCGATGATCACCGCCGCGATGGCGTCGAGCTCGCGCAATTGCCCGGCCGACGGATTGAACGAGCGCAGGAAGGCGACATAGATGACGCCGGCGCAGGCGGCGCAGAGCGCCGAGAAGACGAGGCTGATCGCCCGGACGCGCGCGGTGTCGATGCCGGCATATTCCGCGGCGCGGCGGTTGCCCCCGGTCGCATAGATCATCTGTCCGAACGGCGTCTTGCCGAGGATCAGCCCCGCGATGATCGCCACCACGATCATGAAGATCGTCTGCACGCTGAGCGCCGCCGCGAGATCGTAGCCGAGGCTGCCGCGCGGTGGCGCGACGCCGAAATAGGTCAGCGCGTCGATCAGCTTGCGGCCGAGCAGGTTGAAGCCCTCCGGAAAGGAGGAGAGCTGCCGGCCGGCCGTCAGCCAGGCGCCGATGCCGCGCGCCATGTAGAACATGCCGAGCGTCGCGACGAAGGCCGGCAAGCCGAAGCCGACGGTGAGCAGCGCGTTGACGACGCCCGCGGCCGCGCCCGCCACGAGGGCGATGAACACGGCCGTAGCAGGGTCGAAGCCGAGCTGCTTCATGAGGAAGGCGCAGGTGGCGGCGGAGAGGGCGAGGACCGAGCCGACCGAGAGGTCGATATCGCCATTGGCGATGACATAGGTCATGCCGATGGCGAGCAGGCCGACCTCGGTGAAGGACAGCATCAGGTTGAAGGAATTGTCGATCGAGCCCCAGAAATCGGGCCGGAGATAGAGCCCGACGCACCAGAGCGCCACGGCGAGGATGATCGCGGCCGCGTCGCGCCGCGCCAGGAAATGGCCGATCGGGCCGCGCGCCCGCATCGAGCGATCGGAGGCCGACGAGCCCTTGGTCTGCGCGCCCTCGATGGCGACGCCTCCGACCTCGATCACCGGCGGCAGCGGCCGGCCCCGCAGCCGTGCCCAGAGGCGCGGGAACACGTTGCGGCGGATGATCCAGGGCTCGATCAGCACCGAGAGCAGCAGGATGAGCCCCAGAAAGGCCGGGACGGCGCCGGGCGGCAGCTGCGCCATGCCCTGCACCTTCATCTCGGCATCGCCGCCCTTGACGATGCGCGTCATCGGAATGCCCTCGCGCAGCACCTTGTCGATCAACGTGACGAGGATCGCGCCGAGCGCGCCGCCGAGCAGCCGGCCGCGGCCGCCGAGGATCGAGGCGCCGCCGACGATCACGGCCGCGATGACGATGAGCTCGGCACCCTGGCCATATTGCGAGGTGATGCCCTTGTCCTGCGCGACGCTCATCAGGCCGGCCAGCGTGGCGGAGAGCGCGGAGAGCACATAGCCGCGCATGCGCACGCGGCGGGTCGGAATGCCGGCATAGGTCGCGGCGAGCTCGTTGCCGCCGGTGGCATAGGTCTCGTAGCCCCAGCGCGTCTTGGCGAGGGCGAACATGCCGACGACGGTGACGAGGATGAAGATCAGGATCTGGTTGTTGAAGCCGAGCGCGTTGGTCTCGCCGATGGAGAAGAACCAGGCGCCGTCGCTCGCCGCCTTCTCGCTGTAGGAGATCGTCTTGCCGCCGGTGAGGCCGAGGACGCGGCCGCGCCCGATGAAGAGCATGGTGAGCGTCGTGATGAAGGCCGGCACGCGCAGCACGGTCACGAACACGCCGTTGACGAGGCCGACCGCCAGCCCGGTCAGGATGGCCGCGCCCAGCGAGGCGACGATGCCGAGGTCATAGTAGGATTTCGAGAAGGCGATCGAGAAGATCGTGGCAACGAGGCCGAAGGTGGAGCCGACCGAGAGGTCGAGATCCTTGTTGACGATGACGAAGGTCATGCCGGCGGCCATGACACCGAAGCGGGCCGTATCGCGCAGGATGGCCGAGAAGGCGTCGGTCTGGCCGAAGAATTTCGGGTTGATGAAGACGCCGGCTGCGTAGAGCAGCACCATGAAGGCGAGAAGGCCGACCTCCCAGCCGCCGATCAGCTCGAAGGGCAGGCGTCTGCGGAGGGGAGGGGCGGTGCTGATGGCGGTCATGGGAATCCTTGGCCCGGCCTGCCGGCGGCTGCCGCGCTTCTTTGTCATCCCCGGGCTTGACCCGGGGATCCAGACTTCGGCTGGTCAGGCTGCGGCAAGGCTGGATTGCCCGGGTCGAGCCCGGCAATGCCACGTGAAAACCTGGCAGCCATCCGCGCTGTCGGCGCGGGTGGCTGCTCCGCAGGCGGCTCAGTTCTCGAAGCGCTTGCCGACCAGGTCGACCGTGTCCTTCGTCACGAGCTGCGCGCTCGTGTCGAGATTGGCGGCCGAGATGCCGCGGTCGATCTGGAGATAGAGCTGGGCGACGGGCCAGAAGCCCTGCAGGAACGGCTGCTGGCCGAGCGAGCCCGACAGCGCGCCGGTGCGGATCTGCTCCTGCTGCTTCGGTCCGAGGTCGAAGCCGAAGGCGCAGACCTTGCCGTTGAGCTTCAGCTGCGCGACGGCGTCGCCGAGAGCCGGGGTCACGAAGCCGTTGGCCGCGAAGCCGCCGACGACGTCGCCGCGCGACTCGATGAGCGAGACGATCGAGTTGACGATGTCGTCCTTGTTGACGTCGATGCCGATATTCTCGGGGCCGGCGTCGACCTTGAAGTCGTTCAGGCGGCCGGCATCGTTGAGCGCCTTCACGGTCGCCTCGAAGGCGGCGGTGACGCGGCGGTTGACCTCTTCATTGCCGAGCGTGGTGGTCGACGGGAAGATGATCGAGCCGCCCTTGGCGCCGGAATCGAGCACGCATTTGGCGAGCGCCTCGCCGCCGATCGCCGCGGCCGCCGACTGCTGGCCGGTGTGGCTGATCGAGGAACGGTTGGCGAGCTTCGGATCGAAGGAGTTGGTCGTCGCGACCGGGATGCCGTTGGCGAAGGCCTTCTTGACGATGTCGTCATAGGCGCCCGACTGCGGCGTCGTCATGATGATGCCGTCGATGGTCGGGTCGTTGATGACCTGGTTGAGGATCTCGATCTCGCGCGGAATGTCGTCGACCGGCGCTTCCGAGCCGAGCTTGATCAGGTTGATGCCGAAGGCGTTGGCAGCCACCTGCGCGCCGACATAGGTCGGATCGAAGAAGCCGTTGCCGGCGGTGTGGGTGATGATGGCGAAGGTCAGCTTGCCATCCTTGGAATGGAAGTCCTTCGTGGTCGGCGCCTCCTTGGAGGCGTCCTCGAAGGTGTAGCCGCCGACCGCCTTGTCCAGCGTTCCCGACTGCGCATAGGCATAGGTGCCGACGAGCGACACCGCCGCGCCGAGCGCGAGCGTCTTCATGAGCCTGGTCATTCTTTTCCTCCCGAAAGATACCCCGGATTTTCTTGGGCGATCCGAGTTGAGGCAGCATATTGAAGGGCTTGCGCAGCCGCAACGCCCCGCTGGCACCGGTTTGACCTAATTTTCGGACCGATTTGTAGGATGATTTTGCAGGGGTCGGATCGAAGGGTCCTGCGGCACCTGATGATGACTGTGCACGCGCAGTATAAAATCGATAAAATCTGCTGCAATGCAGAAGAGATGTCAGCCGAGTGTCGTGTCGCGCAACCGGCAGGCGGCGCGCTCGATCTCGTCCAGCGTCCCCGGATCCTCGATATTGGCGAGGAAGGGCGACAGCGGCCCCGTGTCGGCGATGCGGGCGAGGCGCACGGCCTCGTGCAGGACGCGGATCGGCGAATAGGCGTCGCGGAGGTCCTCGAGGGGCAAGAAATGCTCGCGCAAAAGCGAGGCCGCCTCGGTGTCGCCGCCCTTCAGCGCATGCAGGATCGCGGTGGAAAGATGCGGCGCGATGCAGACGGAGCCGGAGGTGAAGCTCTTCAGTCCGAAGCCGGCGAGATGGGCAATGACCGGCCGCTCGCCGATGCCGCTGACGATGCGTCCCGCCGAGCCGGCGGCGTCCAGGAACGCTGCGAGGGCCGGATCCTCGGCGGGGTCCGGCCGCACGATGGCATATTTCAGCGCCGCCACCGCGCCGTCGTCGAGGAGCGCCGCGAGATCGCGGGGCGCGAGATAGCCGTCGGCGCGGACATAGGCGATGAGCGGGCGGCCATAACGGTCGGCGAGGCGGCGGATGCCCGTCGCGACGCCGACAGGCGTCGCGGCCGAAGCGGCGGGCAACAGCATCGCGGTCGGGAAGTCGCGCTCGCGCAGCATGTCGATCTGGTCGGCAGCCTTGCCGAAATCGGCG
>CAWZZK010000160.1:0-16440 GCA_963966455.1 Kaistia sp.
GCAGCAGCGTCGGCGCCGGCTGCGCGGGCTCGGCCGCCACGACCGTGGCGGCGGGCTCGGCGCGCTGCGGCTGGCGGGAGCGGATGGCGCCGCGCACGACGAGTTCGATGCGGCGCACGGAGGCACTCTCGGCCTGCCAGAGCGTCAGCAGCCGGTCGAAATAATGCGCCTGGATCCAGGATTTCAGGAATCGGGTCGGCACCGACAGCTCGACCGACAGCGTGTCGGCGGCTTCGAACTCGACGCGGGCGAACCAGCTCTGGAACACGTCCTCGCCGAGCTCGGTGCGCAGGCGGCGCTTGACGCGCTCCCACAGGGCGGCATCGGCCTCGACGCCGGCGACGGGCGCCGCGACGGCGGGAGCGGAAGACGACATGGCGGTCCCGCTCATGACGACACTCTCGGCATCGGCGAGCGCCTTGAGAGCTGCCGTACCGGAGCCGAAGTCTCCCGTCCTGTCATCGCGCATCTGAGCCCCTCTTTCTTTCTCGTCTCGTCGTCACCGGCGGGCGGACCCGCCGTCGCCATCGTCTTGAAAATCAGCTCTGCACCCAGGGAAGGCCCGCGGCCTTCCATCCGTCGACCTCGCCGCGGTGGCGGGCGCCGTCGAGCGGCCCCTCGAAGCCGCCGGCGACGTTGAAGCAGCGGTCATAGCCGGCCTCGGCCATCGCCTTGGCAGCGGCGAGGCTGCGGACGCCCGACCGGCAGAGGAAATAGAGCGCGGTCTCGCGGCCGACCGAGCGACGCTCGAGCTCCGCCGAGAGCACATCCGCGAAATCAGTATTCACCGCCATGGCGGGATAGCTCTGCCATTCGACGAGGAGCACGTCCTTGCCGATGGCCGACAGGTTCGGGATGCCGACATAGGCCCATTCGGCCTTGGTGCGCACATCGATGAGCATGGCCTGCGGCTCGCCCGCCAGACCTTCCCAGGCCTCGGCTGCCGACACGTCTCCGGCGAAGGTCGCGGATTGCGACAAGGACATGACACCTCCAGGAGCCGCCAAGCAGGGCAATGGCAGCCCGTTTCATTATCGACCTGATCGGCTGGTACAGACCTTCCCTATAGGAAGGGATTCAATAAACAGACTTGCTACAGATCAAACAGACACGACTACTCTATTCTCGAACTGCCTAACTCTCGCAATGCTGTGAAAGCAACAAAACATCGGAGGGAAACCCATCGCTCGACCGGAGGTCAGCTGCGATGTCTTGGCCCGCCCTCTCCATAAGGGGAAAATACACAGGCACCCCCTCCCCCGCAACGGTCCGATGCGCCCCTTTTCGAGGGGGCTGCCCCCAGCGCCGGGACCGACGCGGTCGCGCGCTTCGGTAAACCATTGCGAGTCAACGGATTCGAATGCGCGTGTCCTCGGGCGTGGCGGCGAAGCGTAGCGGGCGAAAAATTTCGACCCCCTCCCCCTTGACTCGCAGGGAATCTGGCAGCCACCGGAGACCAAGCGTTAATCATCTGAAATTGCTGCTATTTTCATGCGAAGGCGACAACCATCAGGCAGCCGTCCGAAAGCCGATCGCGGCAATTCCGAGGCCGGACAGGCACTTAACCGCATAACAAAAAAGCCCGGCCTGAGCCGGGCTTTCATCATCCCCAGAAAGTCTGGTTTCAGGCCGAGAGAGCCTTCACGCGGGCAGCGAGGCGCGACACCTTGCGCGATGCCGTGTTCTTGTGCAGCACGCCCTTCTGGGCGGCACGCATCAGCTCCGGCTGCGCCTGCTTGAGAGCCGCGACGGCGGCCTCGGCATTGCCGGACGCGATCGCCTCTTCCACCTTGCGCACTTCGGTGCGCATGCGGCTGCGGCGGTTGCGGTTCACGGCGGCGCGCCGGGCGATCTTGCGCGCGGCCTTCTTGGCAGAGGGCGTATTGGCCATGGGGCCTTCCTGATCTCGTCGTCTGTTCGTCGGCAGTCCGGGCCGACGGCTGATCGCCATGCAAGCACGGAAGGGCGGGCTCGGGCCCGCCTCGGTTCGGGGGCGCTTTATAGTCGGACCCGGCCCTCCCGTCAATCTGACTCGGAGGTGATCTCAGCGGTTGCGGAAGGCCGGCGGGCGCTTCTCGACGAAGGCGGCCATGCCCTCGCGCGCATCCTCCGTCGCGAAGAGCGAGTGGAACAGCCGCCGCTCGGTTCGGATTCCCTCCGAAAGCGGCGTCTCGAAGGCGCGGTTGACCGCCTCCTTGGCCATCAGCACCGCCGGCCGCGACAGGCCGGCGATGCGGGTCGCCGCCTCGAGCGCCGTCTCCATCAGCGCCTCGGCCGGCACGACGCGCGACACGAGGCCGATGCGCTCCGCCTCCGCCGCGTCGATCAGCCGGCCCGTCAGCACCATGTCCATGGTCTTCGCCTTGCCGACCGAGCGGGCGAGGCGCTGCGTGCCCCCGGCGCCGGGGATGAGGCCGAGCGTGATCTCCGGCTGGCCGAAACGGGCCGTCTCGGCGGCGATGACGATGTCGCACATCAACGCCAGTTCGCAGCCGCCGCCGAGCGCGAAGCCGGAGACGGCCGCCACGGTCGGCTTGGCGAGCCGCGACAGCCGCTCCCATTCAGCGACGAAATCGTCCTGATAGACGCCGACATAAGTGAGCGGCTGCATCTCGCGGATATCGGCGCCGGCGGCGAAGGCCTTCTCGGAGCCGGTGACGACCACCGCCCCGATCGCGGCATCGGCCTCGAAGCCGTCGAGCGCATGGTTGAGCTCGGCGATCAGCTGGCGCGAGAGCGCGTTGAGCGCCTTCGGCCGGTTGAGGCGGACGATGCCGACGGCGCCCTGGCGCTCGGCGATGACGGTCTCGTAGTCCATGCGGGGCCTCGTCGGGCGAGAGAGGGTGATCAGGTCTGGCAGGCCGCGCACCAGAAGGTGGAGCGGCCGGCCTGGACGCTGCGCTCGATGATGCCGCGGCAGCCGGGCGAGGGACAAGGCTCGCCCTCGCGATCATAGACGCGGAAGGCATGCTGGAAATAGCCGAGCTCGCCATTGGCCTGGCGGTGGTCGCGCAGCGACGAGCCGCCGGCGGTGATCGCCTCGCCGAGCACGGTGCGGATCGCCTCGGCGAGCCGCGCCGCCTCCTTAGCCGTCACCGAGCCTGCCTGGCGCATCGGCGAGAGGCCGGAGCGGTGCAGCGCCTCGGCGACATAGATATTGCCGAGCCCGGCCACGAGGCGCTGGTCGAGCAGCGCCGCCTTCAGCGGGCTGCGGCGGCCGGCGAGCCGCGCGAGCAGAGCTTCGCCGTCGAAGGCATTGCCGACCGGCTCGATGCCGAGCAAGGCGAGATGCGGCGAGGCGGCGTCGCCCGGCCCCGCAGCGAGATCCATGAAGCCGAAGCGGCGCGGGTCGTTGTAGACGACCGTCTGGCCGCCGGAGAGATGGAACAGGACATGGTCGTGCAGGTTCCGGCCATCGCGCGGATGATGGAAGACGCCCGGCGTCGTGGCGCCCGATGCGCTCTCGATGCGGAAGGAGCCGGACATGCCGAGATGCATGATGACGCGCGCCCCGTCGTCGAGATCGGCGAGGAGATATTTCGCCCGCCGTCCGAGCCCCTCGATCCGGCGGCCGGCGAGCCGCTCGGCGAAGCCTTCCGGAAAGGGGAAGCGGAGGTCGGGCCGGCGCAGTTCGAGCGCCTCGATGCGCGCTCCTTCCATCACCGCGCGGAGGCCGAGGCGGACAGTTTCGACTTCGGGCAGTTCGGGCATGGTGTCGCTCCGCTCATCCGCGCGCCCCGCCGACATGGCGCGCGCGGAACGCTTCGGCTATCAAGGGCGTCGAAGGCTCGAAAGCCCCTCGTCCCAGTTCGAAAGCCAAGCGTCATATAAGGAGCCGCGTGCCATGGCGACCGAAACCGCTCAAGACCGCGCCTCGTTCGGCTTCCGCGACGTCGCCGTCGAGACGAAGCAGGGCATGGTCGACGAGGTGTTCCACAAGGTCGCCGCGCGCTATGACGTGATGAACGACCTGATGTCGGCCGGCCTGCACCGCCTGTGGAAGGACGCCGCCGTCACCTGGCTGGCGCCGCCGCGCGGCCGTCCCTTCGAGGCGCTCGATGTCGCCGGCGGCACGGGCGACATCGCCTTCCGCATCGTCGAGCGCTCGGGCGGAGCGGCGCATGTCACGGTCTGCGACATCAACGCCTCCATGCTCGATGTCGGTCGCGAGCGCGCGGCGAAGCGCGGCTATGCCGGCAAGGTCGATTTCATCGAGGGCAATGCCGAGGAGCTGCCCTTCGAGAGCAACCGCTTCGACGCCTATACGATCGCCTTCGGCATCCGCAACGTGCCGCGCATCGAGAAGGCGCTCGCCGAGGCGCATCGCGTGCTGAAGCCCGGCGGCCGCTTCCTCTGCCTGGAATTCTCGGCCGTCGACGTGCCGCTGCTCGACCGCGTCTATGACGTCTATTCCTTCAATCTCATCCCGCCGATGGGCAAGCTCGTGGCCGACGACGCCGAGAGCTACCGCTATCTCGTCGAATCGATCCGCCGCTTCCCGCATCAGGAGCGCTTCGCCGAGATGATCCGCCGCGCCGGCTTCGCGCGGGTCGCCTATCGTAACTATACCGGCGGCATCGCGGCCATCCATTCCGGCTGGAAGATCTGACGGCCCCATGGCGATCGGTCCCGTCCAGCTCTTCCGCCTCGCGCGCGCCGGCTTCGTCCTCGCCCGCGAAGGCGCCTTCTCGATCGTCGCGGCCGAGGACCTGCCGCCTTCGGCCGCCTTCGGCGTGCGCGTGGCGCGGCTCTTCGAGCGGCGGCGGGTGCGCGTCGAGGATCGCGGCGCCCGCATCACCGCGGCGCTGAACCGGCTCGGCCCCTCCTATGTGAAGCTCGGCCAGTTCCTCGCGACCCGCGCCGACGTCGTCGGGCAGGATGTCGCCGAGGCGCTCGGCAAGCTGCGCGACGAGATCGAGCCCTTCGGCGAGCAGGCGGCGCGCGAGACGATCGCGCATAACCTCGGCCGCCCGGCGGATGCGATCTTCGCGAGCTTCTCGCCGCCCGTCGCCGCCGCCTCGATCGCGCAGGTGCACAAGGCCGAACTGGTCGATGCCGAGGGCACGCGCCATGCCGTGGCGGTCAAGGTGCTGCGGCCGGGCGTGCGCGGCCGCTTCAAGGGCGATCTCGCCACCTTCTATGCCGGCGCCGAGCTGGTCGAGGCCTTCGATCCCTCGATGCGCCGGTTGAAGCCGCTCGCCGTCGTCGACATCCTGGCCCGTTCCGTCTCGATGGAGATGGATCTCCGCCTCGAGGCGGCGGCCCTGTCCGAGATGGCCGAGCGCACGGCGGGTGATCCCGGCTTCCGCGTGCCGAAGGTCTATTGGGCGCAGACGGCGCGCGACGTGCTGACGCTCGAATGGATCGACGGCGTCAAGCTCTCCGACCGCGCGGGCATCATCGCCGCCGGCCATGATCCGCGCGAGGTGGCGCGGCGGCTGATGCAAGCCTTCCTGCGCCATGCCATGCGCGACGGCTTCTTCCATGCCGACATGCATCAGGGCAATCTCTTCGTCGATGCGCGCGGCGATGTGGTGGCCGTCGATTTCGGCATCATGGGCCGGCTCGGCCTCGCCGAGCGGCGCTTCCTCGCCGAGATCCTCTACGGCTTCATCCGCCGCGATTATCTGCGCATCGCAGAGGTCCATATCGAGGCCGGCTATGTGCCGCCGCGCCACGCCGCTGAGGATTTCGCGCAGGCGCTGCGCGCCATCGGCGAGCCGATCCACGGCCAGCCGGCCCGCGACATCTCGATGGCCAAGCTCCTGACCCTGCTCTTCGAGGTCACCGAGCTCTTCGACATGCAGACGCGGCCCGAGCTGCTCATGCTGCAGAAGACCATGGTGGTGGTCGAGGGCGTGTCGCGGGCGCTCGATCCCGATTTCGACATGTGGAGCGCATCGGAACCGGTTGTGCGCGACTGGATGGAGCATAATCTCGGCGCGGCGGGCCGGATCGGCCAGGCGGCCTCCGAGCTCGGCGCCTTCGGGCGCGCGGCGGGACGGCTGCCGGGCCTGATCGAGCACGGCGCGCGCGTGACGGCGCAACTCGACGCGGCGACGCGGAACGGCATCGCGCTGTCGGAGGAGACGGTGGAGGCGATCGGCCGGGCCGAGGGGCGCGGCAATCGCTGGCTCGCCATCGGGGTTTGGGTCGTCGCGGCGCTGCTCTTCTATCTGGCGCTGCGCTGACGAGCGAAGGGGGAAAGGCGCCATGGCGGAATCCTCGACCGAACCGTCGCCGCTTGCCGGCCGCGCCGTTCTTCTCGTGATCGGCGGCGGCATCGCCGCCTACAAGGCGCTCGACCTCATCCGCCGCTTGAAGGAGCGCGGCGCCGCGGTGACCGTGGTCATGACGGCGGCGGCGCAGCAATTCGTGACGCCGCTCGCCGCCGGGGCGCTCGCCGGCGGGCGCGTCCATACCGATCTCTTCGACCGCGAGGCGGAGCACGATATCGGCCATATCCGCCTCGCGCGCGGCGCCGATCTCGTGATCCTCGCCCCGGCGACGGCGGACCGACTGGCGCGCATGGCGGCAGGGCTCGGCGACGACCTCGCCGGCGCCGTGCTGCTCGCCGCCCGCGCGCCGATCCTCGCGGCCCCGGCCATGAACCCGGCGATGTGGTCGCATGTCGCGACGCGCCGCAATGTCGAGCGGCTCGCGGCGGACGGGATTGCCTTTGTCGGCCCCGAGGCGGGCGAGATGGCCGAGAGCGGCGAAGCGGGTATGGGGCGGATGAGCGAACCGCTCGCCATCGTCGCCGCGGCCGAGGCGCTGCTCGGGCCTGCCGCGCGGCGGCTCGCCGGCCGGCATGTGCTCGTCACCGCCGGGCCAACGCATGAGCCGATCGATCCGGTCCGCTATATCGCCAACCGCTCGTCGGGCAAGCAGGGCTTCGCCATAGCGGCCGCCGCCGCCGCCGAGGGCGCGCGCGTCACGCTGGTGCACGGCCCGGTGGCGATCGCCCCGCCGAAGGGCGTCACGGCGGTCGGCGTCGAGACGGCGCGCGAGATGCTCGCCGCCACCGAAGCCGCGCTGCCTGCCGATATCGCCGTCTTCGCCGCGGCGGTCGCCGACTGGCGGCCGGTCGCCGAGGCCGCCGGCAAGATCAAGAAGGACGGCAGCGGCAGCGTGCGCCCGCTCGCGCTCGCCGAGAACCCGGATATCCTCGCGACCATCGCGCACCTGACCGACGGACGGCCCGGCCTCGTCGTCGGTTTCGCCGCCGAGACGGACGACCTCCTCGCCCATGCCGGCGCCAAGCTGGCGAAAAAGGGCGCCGACGTCATCGTCGCCAACGACGTCTCGCCCGGCACCGGCATCATGGGCGGCGCCGAGAACGAGGTCGTGCTGGTGACGGCGGGCAGCACCGAGCGCTGGCCGCGCCTTTCCAAGGACGAGGTCGCGCGCCGGCTGGTCGGCTGGATGGCGGACCACCTGCCGGACTCGATCCTATGAGACTGCTGCTGCGCGCTATCAAGAGGCTGCTGCTGGCGCTTCTCGTCCTCGCCGCCGGCGGCTGGGTGGCGCTCGCCTTCGCGTTCCAGCTTCCCTTCGGCGAGCGGCTCACCGTCGCCGCCATCGTCATCTGGGCGCTGTTCGTCATCGCCATCGCGCTCAACGAACTGGTGCGGCCCACCTGGCGCTCGCGCGTCCTCTATCTCGTCGCCCTTCTCGGCGTCGCCGCCTGGTATTCCACCATCCGCCCGTCCAACGACCGCGACTGGGCCGAGGCGGTCGAGCATGGCGTCACCGGCACGGTCGAGGGCGACATCGTCACGCTGCAGAATGTCCGCGACTTCGACTGGCGCTCCGAGGTCGACGTGACGCCGCGCTGGCAGACGCGCCGCTACGATCTTTCCAAGCTCAATTCGGTCGACCTCGTCCTCGCCTATTGGGACGGGCCGGCGCTCGCGCATACGATCCTCTCCTTCGGCTTCTCGACCGGCGACCACATCGCCTTCTCGGCCGAAATCCGGCCGGAGGTGAACGAGTCCTTCTCGGCGTTCGGCGGCTTCTTCCGCATGTTCGAGCTGGTGCTGATCGGCGCCGACGAGCGCGACGTCATCCGCCTGCGCACCACCATCCGCGGCGAGGATGTCTATCTCTATCCGCTCGCGATGCCGCAGCCGGCGATGCGGGCGCTGTTCCTCTCCTTCGTCGATCTCGGCAACGACCTCGCCGCGACGCCGCGCTTCTACAACACGATCACCACCAACTGCACGACGGTCGTCTTCCGCCTCGTGCAGGCGCTCGATCCCGGCGGCCTGCCCTTCGACTGGCGCATCCTCGTCTCGGGTTTCCTGCCCGGCTACATCTTCGACCGCCAGGAGCATCCGCCCGGCATGACGCTGGAGGAGTTCCGCGCCAACGCCTCGATCTCGGAGCGTGGCCGGCAGGCGGGCTCGGCGCTCGACTTCTCTTCGCGCATCCGCGCGCCGGCTTCGCCCACGCCCGAGACACCAGCGCCAGAGACGACGACCCCATGACCGCGCCGACCATCGAGCTGAAGATCCTCGACAAGCGTCTGGAAGCCTGGGGACCGCCCGCCTTCCAGAGCGCCGCGGCTGCGGCCGTGGATCTGCGCGCCTGCATCGACGCGCCGCTCGCGATCGAGGCCGGCGCGCCCGCGGTGCTCGTGCCGGCCGGCTTCGCGCTGCATATCCGCGATCCGCTGCTCTGCGCCGTCATCCTTCCCCGCTCCGGCCTCGGCCACAAGGAAGGCCTCGTGCTCGGCAATGGCAGCGGCCTGATCGACGCCGACTATCAGGGGCCGATCCTCGTCAGCCTCGTGAACCGCAACCCGCCCGGCAGCCCGCCCGCCGTGATCGAGCCCGGCGCGCGCATCGCGCAGATGCTGTTCCTGCCGATCGTCCGGCCGGTCTTCGCACTGGTCGAGGCCTTCGGCGAGGCGACGAAGCGCGGCGCCGGCGGCTTCGGCTCGACCGGCACCGCGGGCTGAACTAGTCTCGCTCTCCCGCAGCCAGAGCTGCCAACGATCCCGACGAGAGGAAACCCGATGGCCGACGATCCCGCCGCGACGCCCGGACGCGGGCGCATCTACGAGTCGATCACCGACACGATCGGCGATACCCCGCTCGTCCGCCTGAAGCGGATCGCCGCCGAGAAGGGCGTCAAGGCCAACCTCCTGGCGAAGCTCGAATTCTTCAACCCGATTTCGAGCGTCAAGGACCGGATCGGCGTCGCGATGATCGACGCGCTGGAGCGCGCCGGCACGATCACGCCCGGCAAGACCGTCCTGGTCGAGCCGACCTCGGGCAATACCGGCATCGCGCTCGCCTTCGTCGCGGCGGCGCGCGGCTATCGCCTGATCCTGGTGATGCCCGAGACGATGTCGGTGGAGCGGCGCAAGATGCTGAAGCTGCTCGGCGCGGAACTGGTGCTGACCGAAGGCCCGAAGGGCATGAAGGGCGCCATCGCCCGCGCCGAGGAGATCGTCGCCGAGCTCGGCGATGCCGTGATCCCGCAACAATTCCAGAACCCGGCCAATCCGGAGATCCATCGCCGCACGACGGCCGAGGAGATCTGGAACGACACGAAGGGCGAGATCGACGTCTTCGTCGCCGGCGTCGGCACCGGCGGCACCATCACCGGCGTCGGGCAGGTGCTGAAGCCGCGGCGCCCGTCGCTGAAGGTGATCGCCGTCGAGCCGAAGGAGAGCCCGGTCCTTTCCGGCGGCGCGCCGGGGCCGCACAAGATCCAGGGCATCGGCGCCGGCTTCGTGCCGCCGGTTCTCGACACATCGGTCTATGACGAGGTGATCACGATCGACAGCGCCGAGGCGCTGGAGACGGCGCGGCTCGCGGCGCGGCTCGAAGGCATCCCGGTCGGCATCTCGTCCGGCGCCGCCATCGCCGCGGCGGTCGCCGCCGGCCGCCGGCCCGAGATGGAGGGCAAGAACATCGTCCTCATCATCCCCTCCTTCGCCGAGCGCTATCTCTCGACGGCGCTCTTCGAGGGGCTCGAGTGAGGTGATCCGCATCGCGCGTCTCGATCATCTGGTGCTGACGGTCGCCAGCATCGAGGCGTCGATCCGCTTCTATCAGGGCGTGCTCGGCATGGAGGAGGTCACCTTCGCCGCCGGGCGCAAGGCGCTGCGCTTCGCCCGCCAGCAAATCAATCTCCACGAAGCCGGCCACACCTTCGAGCCGAAGGCCATCCGGCCGACACCGGGTTCGGCCGATCTCTGCTTCATCGTCGAGACGCCGCTGGCTGACATCGCCGCCCATCTCGCCAGAAGCGGCGTCGCGATCGAACTCGGACCCGTGCCGCGCGAGGGCGCGAGCGGCGCCTTCACCTCGCTCTATCTCCGCGACCCGGACGGCAATCTCGTCGAGCTTTCCGTGATCGATCCGGCCTGATCGTCAAGGCCGGCCGGCATGCGGCACGGCGACCCGCGCCGCCAGCACCTGGCCCGTCGGCCCCGTGCGGCCGATCGCCTGCGGCCCCTGCCAGTCGGCCGCGAGGATGAAGAGCGTCCGCCCGTCCTCACCGCCGAGCATGCAGGCGAAGCAGCCGCGATCGACATCGATGCGCCCCGCGATCGTGCCATCCGCCAGCACGCGGACTGAGCAGCGCCCGGGCACGTCGGCGAACCAGACGGCGCCCTCGGCGTCGAAGCTGATGCCGTCGGGATGAAACCCCGGCAGCTCGGCGAAGGCCCGGCGCGAATTGAGCGCGCCGTCCGTCCCGATGGCGAAGGCGGTCAGACGGCTCGCATAGGATTCGGCGAGGACGAGCGTTGCCCCGGACGCGTCGATCGCCATGCCGTTCGGGAAGGCGACATCCTCGGCCTCGAGCCGCACGCCGCCGTCGGGAGCCACCGAGGCGACGAGGCCGGGCCGGAATTCTCCGCCGGGGAAATCGAAGCCGATGGTGTTCACATAGAGCCGCCCGGCCGCATCGGCGACGATCTCGTTCCAGGGCTTCGGCGACAGCTGCGACAGATCGGCATGGCGGGCGAAGCTGCCGTCCGGTCGGCGGATGGAGAGGGTCGTCCCCGCGAGAAGCGCCATGCGGCCGTCGGGGAGGAAGTCGAAGGAGAACGGGATCGCATCGATGGTCGCCAGCGTCTCAGCGCGGCCTTGATCGTCGATCGCGAGCAGCTTTCGCGCCCCCCAGTCGGAGAGATGGAGCCGCCCGTCATGCCAGCGCGGCGACTCGCCGAGCTGCAACCCGTCCGCAACCAGCCGTGCTTCCATGCCGTCCTCCCGCGCGCCGACAGCCGCTCCCGCCCAAGGACGAAGGACGGCGCCCGCAGCCGACAGCCTATCCGGTTCGGCGCGCCAATGCGGCGCGCTGCGGCAAATGCGTCACGTTTCTGACGGGCGCACCACAGGCGTCTGGAATGTTTCGGCCTCCTGACGTTAAGTGGGGAACCGGCCGTCCGGCGAATGAGACGGCCCCATCGCATCGGGAGGCAACATGCGACTGCTCATTCTCGGGACCGGAGGCATGGCCAATGCCCATGCCCGCAATTTCAGCGCGATCGAGGGCGTCAGCATCGTCGGCGGCGTCGATGTGGTGCCGGAGCGGCTCGCGGCCTTCTGCGCGGAGCACGGCATCGAGCGCAGCTTCACCTCGGTCGAGGACGCGCTCGCCTGGGGCGAATTCGACGCCGTCGCCAATGTGACGCCGGACCGCATCCACCATCCGACCACGATGCTCGCCATCGCGGCCGGCAAGCATGTCTTCTGCGAGAAGCCGCTCGCGACCGATGCCGGTCTCGCCATGGAGATGACCGAGGCGATCGAGGCCTCGGGCAAGGTCGGCATGGTGAACTTCACCTATCGCAACTCGCCGGCGCTGCAGAAGGGCCGCCAGATGGTCCTCGACGGCGCCGTCGGCGCGGTTCGCCATGTCGAGGCCTCGCATCTGCAGAGCTGGCTGGTCGGCAATGCCTGGGGCGACTGGAAGAGCGAGAGCAAGTGGCTCTGGCGCCTTTCCAAGAAACACGGCTCCAACGGCGCGCTCGGCGATATCGGCATCCACATCGTCGACTTCACGTCCTATGGCTCCGGCCTCGACGTCGCGCATGTGTTCGGCCGGCTGAAGACCTTCGACAAGGCGCCGGGCAACCGGATCGGGGAGTATGACCTCGACGCCAATGACAGCTTCACGATGAATGTCGACTTCTCGACGGGCGCCATCGGCACCATCCAGGCGACCCGCACCGCCGCCGGCCAGCTCGACCAGTTGCGCCTCCGCGTCTATGGCGAGAAGGGCTCGCTCGAGATCGTCTACGACACCGGCAAGTCGTCGCTGCGCGCCTGCATCGGCGAGGACGTGAACACCGCCACCTGGCGCGATGTCGAGTTCGAGCCGGTCGAGACCAACTACCAGCGCTTCGTCGCCGCCGTGCGCGCCGGCAAGACGCAGGAGCCGTCCTTCCGCCGCGCCGCGACGATCCAGAAGGTGCTGGACGCGGCGATGCGCTCCAACGAGACGCATCGCGACGAAGCGATCGCCTGACGCGAGCGCGCCGCTTCGGCGGCGCAGCCTGCCGACGCCTGGCCGCCCGCGCGGCCGGGCCTTCCCCATGCACGACCCGGAACAAGGACAAGCAACAAATGTCGACCGGCGCCATCTATCCGAGCCTCAGGGACCGTACCGTCGTCGTCACCGGCGGCGGCAGCGGCATCGGCGAATCGATCGTCCGCCATTTCGTCGCCCAGGGCGCGAAAGTCGGCTTTCTCGATATCAACCGCGAAGCGTCCGAAGCGCTGGTCGCCGAACTGGCGCCGCAGGGCACGGTGCGCTTCGAGCATTGCGACCTCCGCGACATCGCGGCGCTGCGCGCCTCGATCGCCAATATCCGCGCGGCCTACGGCCCGGTAACGATCCTCGTCAACAACGCGGCCCATGACGAGCGGCACAAGCTCGAGGACGTGACGCCCGAATATTGGGACGACCGCATCCATGTGAATCTCCGCCACCAGTTCTTCGCCGCGCAGGCGGTGGCCGAGGACATGAAGGCGGCCGGCCGCGGCGCGATCGTCAATCTCGGCTCGATCAGCTGGATGATCGGCATGGGCGGCATGGCCGGCTACACGGCCTCGAAATCGGCGGTGCTCGGACTCACCCGCAGCCTCGCGCGCGATCTCGGGCCGTTCAACATCCGCGTCTGCTCGGTGCTGCCCGGCTGGGTGATGACGCAGCGCCAGATCGATCTCTGGCTGACGCCGGAGGCCGAGGCGACAATCATGGCCAGCCAGTGCCTGAAGCGGAAGCTCTATCCCGAGGACATCGCCCGCCCGGTGCTGTTCTTCGCCTCCGACGAAGCCGGCGCCTGCACCAACCAGTCCTATGTCGTGGATGGCGGCTGGGTCTGAGAGAGGCCTACCGGCTTCCTTGTTCAGTCGAGCGAGAAGCCGGAAGGCAGCAGCTCGGCGATGGTGAAGGCCTGGCCCTTCCCCGCCGGGTCGTAGCACTCGATCACGGTGCCGCGGGTCGAGAACTCGCGCAGCCGCTGGCGGCAGCCGCCGCAGGGCGTGCAGACGATGCCGCCATCGACCCGGTCGGCGACCACCATCACCGCCGCGATGCGGCGGCCGGCGGGCTCCGTGGCGGCGCTGATCATGGCGCCGATCGCGGAGGTCTCGGCGCACCAGCCCTCCGGAAACGACGCGTTCTCGACATTGGCGCCGGTATAGATCCGCCCGTCCTCGGCCCTGATCGCCGCCCCGACATGGAAGCGCGAATAGGGCGCATGGGCTTTGGCGCGCACGTCGCGGGCGAGAGTGTAGAGTTCGCTGTCCAAGGGCGGAATCCTTCATGCGGCCGGATGGGCGCCGCGCGCTGGAAGGAAGCCAGCCGCTCGCGGCGCCGTCAAGCGTCGCCAGCCGCGCCGGTGCGCGACTGCCGCCAATTTGCGCCACCAGCCGATTTCGAGGGCACGGCCGGCACTTTCCCCTTTTCTGCGGACCCCGATCTTTCTATCACTTGGGCGTGATCGTAACCGCGCGCGGAGGGCGAGCCGGGTGACCGACGGAGAGACGCCGACCACGAGGCCCGCGAAACCGGCGCTGGCGCTGGTCGCCCATGACCAGAAGAAGGAGGCGATGGCCGCCTTCGCGCGGACCCATGTCGCCCGCCTCGCGGCCTTCGAGCTCTATGCCACCGGCACGACCGGCGGGCGGATCATGGAGGCGGCGCCCTCGCTCGCCGTCACGCGGCTGAAGAGCGGCCCGCTCGGCGGCGACCAGCAGATCGGCGCGCTGATCGCCGAAGGCCGCATCCAGGCTTTGATCTTCTTCGTCGACCCGCTGACGCCGATGCCGCACGATGTCGACGTCAAGGCGCTGACCCGCCTTGCCGAATTGTACGATATCCCGATGGCGCTCAACCAGGCGACGGCCGAGCTCATCATCACCCATCCCGATTCCGTCGCGCGGCCTGAATGACCGCCGCGCGCCCTCTCCGACCGAGACATCATGGCTGACAGCACCACCGTTCGCGACCTGATGCCCTTCCCGACGCTGATCGGCGATATCGGCGGCACCAATGCGCGCTTCGCCATCGTCTCGGACGGCTCGGCATCGGCCGTGCGCTGCGCCGACGCCCGCACCGCGAGCTTCGCGACGATCGACGACGCGATCGAGGCGACCGTGCTGCCGACGGCGCGGCCGCGCTCGGCGGTGCTGGCCGTGGCCGGACCGGTGCAGGGCGACCGGGTGCCGCTGACGAACTGCCCCTGGGTCATCGAGCCGAAGCGGATGATCGAGCGGCTCGGCCTCGACGAGGTGCTGCTCATCAATGATTTCGAGGCGCAGGCGCTGGCGCTGCCGACGCTCGGCGGCGACGATGTGCTGAAGGTCGGCAATGGCGAGGCGCTGCCGAATGCGGCCCGCGTCGCAGTCGGCCCCGGCACCGGCCTCGGCGCCGGCGCGCTGATCCAGGCGCGCGGCACCTGGTTCCCCGTCCCCGGCGAGGGCGGCCATATCGATCTCGCGCCGGTTTCCGAGCGCGACTTCCAGGTCTGGTCGCATATCGAGGACCCGTTCGGCCGCGCGCGCTTCCCGCGCATCGCCGGCGAGACGCTGCTCTGCGGCTCCGGCCTTTTGCGCCTCTATCGCGCCGTCGTCGCCGCCGATGGCGCCAGGGCGCGCTTCGACGATCCGGCCGAGATCACGGCCGCGGCGATGGATGCCTCCGACGGCGCCGCCGAGGAGGCGCTGTCGCTGTTCTGCGTGCATCTTGGGCGCCTCGCCGGCAATCTCGCGCTCGTCTTCATGGCGCGCGGCGGCGTCTATCTCGCCGGCGGCATCGCCGCCAAGGTCGCGCCCTTCATCGCCCGCAGCGGCTTCCGCGACGCCTTCATCGACAAGGCGCCGCATGGCGCGCTGATGGACAAGATCCCGACCTTCGTGATGACGCATCCCGAGCCGGCCCTGGCCGGGCTTGCCGCCTATGCGCGGAATCCGGGGCTGTTCGGCGTCGCCACCGAGGGCCGTATCTGGCGTCGATAGAGCCTCAGGTACCGCGCGGCTTCGCCCGTGCGGTCGGCGGCGCGGTCAGCGGGTCCTCGGGCCATGGGTGCTTCGGATAGCGGCCGCGGAGATCGGCGCGCACGTCGCGCCACGAGCCGCGCCAGAAGGCCGGCAGGTCGCCGGTGATCTGGATCGGCCGGCGGGCGGGCGAGAGGAGATGCAGCGTCAGCGGCACGCCGTTGCCGACCGAAGGATGGCGGTCGAGCCCGAACAGTTCCTGCACCCTGACTTCGAGCACCGGCCCGTTCGCGCCTGAATAGTCGATCGGCAGCCGCGAGCCCGACGGCGCCTCGAAATGCGTCGGCGCGAGCCGGTCGAGCGCCGCCTTCCGGTCCCAGGGCACCAGCGCCGACAGCGCCATGTGCAGCAGTCCTGCATCGACGCCGTCGATGCGCCGGATGCCGCCGAGATGCGGCGCCAGCCAATCCTCCAGTGTCGCCGCCAGCGCTTCATCGGAGAGGTCCGGCCAGTCGTCGCTACTTTGCCGACGAAGGAACGCGATCCGCGCGCGCAGGCTGCCGGCCATACCGTCCAGCGGCAGCGCGGCGATGCCGCGCCGGCGGATTTCGGCGATCAGCGCCGCCGCGACCGCTTCCAGTGGCGGCGAGCCGGCCTGCCGCTCGGCAAGCACGAGGCGGCCGAGCCGCCGCACGCGCCGCGCCCGCACCGATCCCGTCGAGGCGTCGAAGGCGACGCTGTCCTCCTCGCTGATCGCCGCCGCGAAATGCGTCTCGATCTCGGCGAGCGTCAGCGGCGCGGCGGCGAGGATGCGCGCATTCTCCGCCGCGCCCTGCAGGCTCGCGACGGCGAGGAAGGGTTCGCGTGCCAGCGGATCAGCGGCGTCGAGCTGCGCGCCACGCCCATTGGCCATCACGAAGGCGCCCGGCGCGCCGCGCGCCATGGCGATCCGCTCGGGAAAAGCGAAGGCGAG
>CAWZZK010000161.1:0-3428 GCA_963966455.1 Kaistia sp.
ATCGCCTGGCCGATCGGATCGGCCGCGCGGGGCGCAGACGCCACCGGCTGCGCAGCCGCGGGCGCGGCCGAGCCGGTTCGCCGCGCGCCGGCCGGCTGCATCGCCCGGATCTGCGCCTGGAGCTGGTTGAGCTGGAAGGTCAGTTCCTCGATCTGGCCCGTCATCTGGCGCATCTGCTGCTCCATGCGGTCCATGCGCATGGCGGCCTGCGCCTCGCTGGCGGGCGAGGCGGCGCGCATCGGGGCGACGCCCGGACTGGGCGCGACGCCGACATCGGCCGGCGGCGCCACCGCGTCGGGCGGCGGCTGCACCTGCGTCTCGCGCTTGTTGAAGAGGTCGAACAGTCCGGCATGGGCCGGCGCCGGACCGAGGCCCGGGCCATTGCCGAGGGTCGGCAGCGTCAGCGCGGCGAGCGCCACGGCCAAGAGTCTTGCGCGTGTCGTCATGGATCCATCCGCTTTGCGGCGGCAAAGTCCGCACCGGAGCTGCCGCGCGGAAAACGAGCGGGCAAAATCAAGCCCTTCGCGGAAGGACATAGCCCCGCGAGTTCGGCCAAAGTGAGGCCGAAAGCGAAGCGGCGGCCCCCTTCCGGGAGCCGCCGCCTGACGCGATCCGCTGGTGGACGTCGCGATTACATGGCGTTGTCGAGCACCGTCACGGCGCGACGGTTCTGCGACCAGCAGGAGATGTCGTTGCAGACCGCGACCGGGCGCTCCTTGCCGTAGGAGATGGTGCGGATGCGCGCCGGGCTGATGCCGAGCGAGACGAGATAGTTCTTCACATTCGTCGCGCGGCGGGCGCCGAGCGCGATGTTGTATTCACGCGTGCCGCGCTCGTCGGCATGGCCCTCGATCGTGACCTGGTAGCGCGGATAGCGCTTCAGCCACGCCGCCTGCTTCTGCAGCGTCACCTGGCCCTGGGCCGAGACATCGGTCTGATCGGTATCGAAGAAGACGCGGTCGCCGACATTCACGACGAAGTCCTGCGCGCTGCCCGGCGTCGCCGAACCGATGCCGCCGGCACCTTCCGGCCCGCCCGGCTTGTTGGCGCAGGCGGCCAGCATCAGCGCGAGGCCCAGGAATGCGACGAGCTTGATCCCGTGCGAAACCGATCGAATATCCATCATCAAAGAAACTCCTTGTCCACCATGCTCGGACCTGTCCGCTCTTATCAGCCGCTTGGTTAAGCGCAGGTGCAGGAACAGGGTTGACCGAGGGTTAACCGTTTGATCGCGGCAATCCGCCGCTCATGCAATCTCGTTGATCCGCCACGGCATTCATGCTGAACGCGCGCCCGCGGCGGCAGATCCACTCGCCGCGGCGCAATCGGAAACGCATCAGTCGATCAGCGGCGACCAGGCCGGATCGGACGCGAAATTCGCGGTCGGCACGCGCATCTCGTTATAGCCCGTGAGGTCGATCGACCACAGTTGCGGGCCGCCCGTCGGGCCGGGAATGTCGCGGAAGAACATCAGCACGCGGCCGTTCGGCGCCCAGGTCGGGCCCTCGTTATGGAAGCCCTCGGTGAGGATGCGCTCGCCCGAACCGTCCGGCTTCATGACGCCGATGGCGAAGCCGTTCGCGGACTGGCGCGTGAAGGCGATGAGATCGCCGCGCGGCGACCAGACGGGCGTCGAATAGGAACCCTGGCCGAAGGAGATGCGCGTCGGGTTCGAGCCGTCGCCGCCCATCACATAGATCTGCTGGCCGCCGCCGCGATCCGAGGTGAAGGTTACCTGCGAGCCGTCGGGCGAATAGGACGGGCTGGTGTCGATCGAGGCCGAATTGGTCAGCCGCGTCGTCTTCCGCGAGCGGAGGTCCATGGCATAGATGTTCGCGTTGCCCTGGTCCTCGAGGCTCATGACGATCTTCTGCCCGTCGGGCGAGAAGCGCGGCGCGAAGGTCATGCCCGGGAAATTGCCGACCAGCTCGCGCTGCCCGGTTTCGATATTGAGCAGATAGACCCGCGGCTGGTCCTGCCCATAGGACATGTAGACGATTTCCTGCGACGACGGATTGAAGCGCGGCGTCAGCACGAGATCGTTGCCGCGCGTCAGGAAGCGGGCATTGGCGCCGTCCTGGTCCATGATCGCGAGGCGCTTGACGCGCTTGTCCTTCGGGCCGCTCTCGTCGACATAGACGATGCGCGTGTCGAAATAGCCGGTGTCGCCGGTGAGGCGCTCATAGATCGCGTCGGCGATGATATGAGCGACGCGGCGCCAGTTGTCGGGGCTCGTGAAGAACTGCTGCCCCGCCATCTGCTGGCCGGCATAGATGTCCCAGAGGCGGAACTCGGCCTTCAGCCGGCCATCCGGCTGGCGCGTGACGCCGCCGGTGACGAGCGCCTGCGCGTTGATGACCGTCCAGTCCTGGAAGCGCGGCACCTGGTCGGCGCGCGTGATCTTCTCGATGAACGATGCCGGATCGAGCGGCTGGAAGAGGCCCGAGCGCTTGAGGTCCGCCGCCACGACGCCGGAAATGTCGGCCGCGAGCTGCGCGTCGCCCTCGCTGCCGCCGATGAAGTTCGGGATCGCGATCGGCAGCGGCGCGACATTGCCCTGCGTCACGTCGAGGCTGACCAGCGCCGCGGCCGGGCCGCTCGCCAGAAGCCCGGCGGCGAGCGTCGCCGCGCCGATGGGAAGCGAGGCGAGTGCCGCGCGGCGGGTCAGGCGCAGCCCACCGGCCCGACCCTCAGCTGCGTGTACCGTCATGTTGAAATTCCCTCGATCCGAACGTCTCGTCGCGGTGCCCCCGTCGATCGGCCGATCATCGGCTCGAATAACGGCGACGTGGTGACGATGACTGTCAAAGCTGCGGACTGAAGCGCATCTGCACTTCACTCCACTGGTCATATTTCTCGGCCGGCAGCTGATAGGGGCCGCATTGCAGGATGGCGCGCACCGCGCCTTCGGCCGCGACCGTCCCGTAATTGCTCGCCGGATACTGCTCGACGCTCGGAGTGCCGTTGACGGTGCCGTCCTGGTTGAGCTTGAAGCGGATGGTGACCGTCACCTCGCGCGGATCGGTCCAGCCGACCGGCAGCTGCCAGCAGCGCTGGACCTGCGCGCGCAGCGCGTCGAGCTCGCTCTGCGTCATCATCGCGCTCGGATTGCGGGCCTCCTCGGCGCCGAAGCTCTCCGGTGTCTGGCTGGCCTCGGAGCCGCCCGCCGGCTTCTGCCGGTCGAGCAGGGCCGAGATGCGGTCAGCATCGAACTTCGAATCCGTGGTGCTCTGCGTCGGCGTCGGCGGCTTCTGCACGGCGGCGGTCTGGTCGGGCTTCGGCGGCGCCGGCTTGACGCGCGGCTTCGGGGCCGGCGGAGGCGGCGGCGCCTCGGCGACCTTCTCGGGCTCGGCCGGCTTCACCGGGGCCGGCTCCTGCTTCGGCGGCGGCGGCGTTTCCTTGGGCGGCTCTGGCGGCGGCGCCTGCTC
>CAWZZK010000162.1:0-5219 GCA_963966455.1 Kaistia sp.
GCCAGCGCGGCGATGATGCGCATCACGGTCAGCAGGCTTTCCGGCGCGACGATGCCGAGCTTGCCGAGAAGGCCGGTGATGTCGGACCAGCGGCCGAGATCCGGCGCCCCGGCGATCAGCACCTTGTGGATGCCGAGGCCGTAGAGCTCCAGCGCCCGCGGCGGGTGGGGATGGAGGAGCGGCAGCGCCATCAGAACGACGAGCGCCACGACGAGCCGCCCGATCACCGCCGGCTGCAGCGCCGCGACGAGCAGGATATAGACGATGGCGAGCGGCTTCAGCGCGAAGGCGAGCGCCAGCAGGATGCCGGCCGACCACCAGCGCCGCTCGATCACCGCGACGGTGGCGATCAGCATCAGCGCATAGAGGATCGTCGTCGCCTGGCCGTTGCGCAGCGAATTGGCGGCGCCCGGAAGAGCCACGAGCAGCGCGACGCCGGCCGAGAGCCAGACCGTGCGCCGGTCGAAGCGCGGCAGCGCCACGCGCAGCGTCTCGGCGACGCCGAAGGCGAGCAGTCCGGCCGAGACGGCGCGCCAGGCGATGTCGCCGAGCTGCGGTCCCAGCAGCGCGAAGGGCGTGTAGAGGACGGCGAAGCTCGGCAGGTAGATGAAGCCGGCCGTGCCTTCGCCGAAGATGTCCTGCCCCGCCCACCAGCCGAGCGAACCGACGCGGTAGATCGGCACGACGCTGCGCGCTTCGGGATTGATGAAGACCATCACGAAGACGACGAGGTTCAGGATGACGAAGAGGGCGAGCCCGACGCCGCCGAGCTGAAGGGTCCATGGCGCGGGCGGCGCCGGGACGCGGCTGCCGCCTTGCGCGCGGTGGTCAGTGATCATGTGAGCTTGAGCTTCTTGCTTCTGTCCCGCCCCCGAGGCGCGGCAACCTAAGCCCGCCGCCCGCGGCTCACAAGGGCTCGCCCGCTTCGGCCGCCAGCCCGAAAGTCTCGAGCAGCGGCACCAGCGCCGGCGACCACGCCTTGCCCGAGGAGAGCCGCGCGCTGCCGGGGACGCGCATCATGCTCGGCGTCTCGTCGAGACCGAGCAGCGACACGACCCGCCGCGCGATCGCATCCGCCGGATCGATCCAGGCAACCGGCCAGGGCGCGATGCGGCGGAAGCGATCGATAAGGAACGGGTAATGCGTGCAGGCCAGCACGACCGCGTCGGTGCGCCTGCCGTCGATGTCGACGCAGGCCGGCCCGATCTCGGCGAGGATCGCGGCGTCGTCGATCGCCTCGCCGCGCATCGCGCCCTCGGCGAGCGGCGCCAGCTCGTAGGAGCCGACGAGGCGGACATGGCAGGCCTGTGCGAAATCGCGGATGAGGGCGCGCGTATAGTCGCGCCGCATCGTGCCGGGCGTCGCCAGAACGCCGATGACGCCGCTCTTGGTGCGCTCCGCCGCCGGCTTGATGGCCGGGACCGTGCCGACGAAGGGAATCGCATGCGCCGCGCGCAGCGCCGGCAGGACCAGCGTCGAGGCTGTGTTGCAGGCGATGACGACTGCGTCCGGCCGATAGCGGGTGATCAGTCGCCCGACGAGACCGACGACATGGTCGCCGAGCGGACCCTCCTCCCAGTCGCCATAGGGAAACGCCTTGTCGTCGGCGACATAATGGATGCCGGCCTGCGGCACGCGGCGCCGGATCTCGGCGAGCACCGACAATCCGCCGATGCCCGAATCGAACACCAGCAGACGGACGCTCATGACGGACGGACGCTCATGGCGTCCCCTCCTCGTCCGTCTCGCGGCTCGTCGTCAGCGATCCGTCGCTGCGCCGCCGCGGCCGGGTCGGGCGATTCTCCAGCGCCGCGATGACGCCGCGCATCGTCCGGATGTCCTGCTCTGTAAAGGAGGCCTTGGTCAGCATCGCGCGCAGCGTCTGCACGACGACCGGCTTCTTCTCGGCCGGGCGGAAGAAGGTCACCGCGTCGAGCGCCCGTTCGAGATGCTCGAAGAGGCCGAGAAGCTCGTCCTTGGTCGCCGGCCGGCTCGGATTCGGCGTCTGGAACGGCAATCCGCCCTCTTCCTCGGAAAGCCCGCTGCGCCGCCACTCATAGCCGAGGATCAGCACCGCCTGCGCGATGTTGAGCGAGGCGAAGCGCGGATCGACCGGCAGCGTGACGATCTCGTCGCAGAGCGAGATCTCCTCGTTGAAGAGACCGACCCGTTCGCGCCCGAACAGGATGCCCGTTCCGGTGCCGGCTGCGGCGTGGCCGCGCAGGATGGCCGCCGCCGAGGCCGGGCCGCGTACCGTCTTCACGATCTCGCGCGAGCGCGCCGTTGTCGCGATGAGGAAGCCGAGATCGGCTACGGCATCGGCGAGGCTGTCGAAGACGCGGATGCGGTCGAAGACATGATCGGCGCGGCTCGCCGCGCGGCGGGCGCTCTCGTTCGGCCAGCCGTCGCGCGGATTGACGATCCGGAGATCGCCGAGGCCGAAATTCGCCATGGCGCGCGCCGCCGTTCCGATATTCTCGCCGAGCTGCGGTTCGACGAGGATGATGGCAGGGCCATCGGCGAGAAGGCGGTCGGTGTTCTGTGTCATCGGCAGGAGGGGCTCGGTTTCCCCGTTCCCTAGCGCATCGCCCGGCGTCGTTCCAGTCGGGCCCGACCAACGCAATGCGCCGTCATTGTGCTGAAGCCAGACTCGGTTCAGAATCAGTGGCGGAGCTAGGGAGCATCAAGCCATGTCGAACGTGACGGTCCGCAACATTTCCACGACGGTCCAGCAAAAATGGGGCTGGTTCATCGCCCTCGGCATCGTGTTCCTGATCGGCGGCTTCTTCGCCATCGCGATGCCGCTCGTCTCCTCGCTCGCGGTCGGGATTTTCCTCGCCGCGGTGCTCGTCGTCGCCGGCGTCGTCCAGATCTGGCAGAGCTTCAGCGTGCAGAGCTGGACCGGCTTCCTGTGGCAGCTGATCATCGGCATCGTGATGCTGCTCGGCGGCATCGCGATCTATATGTCGCCGGCCACCGGCTCGGTCGCGCTGACCCTCGTGATCGCGGCGGTCTTCATCGCCAAGGGCATCTTCCAGATCATTCTCGGCTTCCGCATCCGCCCGCATGACGGCTGGGGCTGGATCGCCGCCGCCGGCGTCATCGCGCTGATCGCCGGCGTCATGATCCTCACCAACTACCCGTTCTCCGGCCTCTGGGTGCCCGGAACGCTGGCCGGCATCTCGCTGATCTTCACGGGCTGGAGCTATATCGCGCTCGGCCTCGCCGCCAAGCGGATCGCTTGACCAGCCGGATCGCCTGAGGCGATCCCGCAGCGAGCGAAGCAACGGCGCCGAACGGTCAGTTCGACGCCGCGGGCTTCAGCTTCAGCCAGACATAGCCGAGCGTCGTCAGGAACAGCGCCAGCATCGCCGCGTTCTCGTCCGCCCAGGTGACGGCGGGCGATGCAACGACATTGCGCGCGGCGGCCGTGGCGAGGCCGATGAAGACGACGGCGCCTGCCCAGCCGACGAGGCCGAGCATCAGGGTCAGCGCGGCCTTCAGCATGAGCGTTTCGATCAACTCGTGCAGATCGGACATGGTGGACTCCGTGGCTGTCGGAAGCGGACCGGATCGCACTGCGTCCGGGCCGATGCAGTGCAACGGCAAGCTTGGCCGGCCGTTCCCGCCCTGAGCCACAAAATCGCCCCGAACCTTAACGGACGCCTCGCCGCGGCGCATTGGCGCCCCCCGATGGCGATGCTATAGCAGGCCGGGTTTCTCATGCCCGACCGCGCCGGCCTTCCCCGCCGCGGGGGCTTCCGAACGAAGGCGAGGCGAACAGTCCATGGCGAAGATCAAGGTAGCGAATCCGGTCGTCGAGCTCGACGGCGACGAGATGACCCGCATCATCTGGCAGGCCATCAAGGACAAGCTGATCCACCCCTATCTCGACATCGACCTGCAATATTTCGACCTCGGCATCGAGCCTCGCGACGCCACGAACGACAAGGTCACGGTCGAGGCCGCCGAGGCGATCAAGAAGGTCGGCGTCGGCGTCAAATGCGCGACCATCACGCCCGACGAGGCGCGCGTGAAGGAGTTCAACCTCAAGGAGATGTGGAAGTCGCCGAATGGCACGATCCGCAACATCCTCGGCGGCGTGATCTTCCGCGAGCCGATCATTTGCAAGAACGTGCCGCGCCTCGTTCCCGGCTGGACGCAGCCGATCATCGTCGGCCGCCACGCCTTCGGCGACCAGTATCGCGCCACCGACTTCAAGGTGCCCGGCAAGGGCCGCATGACGATCAAGTTCGAAGGCGACGACGGCACCGTCATCGAGAAGGAAGTCTTCAAGTTCCCGGGCGCCGGCGTCGCCATGGCGATGTACAATCTCGACGAGTCGATCCGCGAATTCGCCCGCGCCTCGTTGAACTACGGCCTGATGCGGAAGTATCCGGTCTATCTCTCGACCAAGAACACGATCCTCAAGGCCTATGACGGCCGCTTCAAGGACCTGTTCCAGGAAGTGTTCGACAGCGAATTCGCCGCCGAGTTCAAGGCCGCCGGCATCACCTACGAGCACCGCCTGATCGACGACATGGTCGCCTCGGCGCTGAAGTGGTCGGGCGGCTATGTCTGGGCGTGCAAGAACTATGACGGCGACGTCCAGTCGGACACCGTCGCGCAGGGCTTCGGATCGCTCGGCCTGATGACCTCGGTGCTGCTGACTCCCGACGGCAAGACCGTCGAGGCCGAGGCGGCGCATGGCACCGTTACCCGCCATTATCGCGAGCACCAGAAGGGCAAGGAGACGTCGACCAATTCGATCGCGTCGATCTTCGCCTGGACCCGCGGCCTCGCCCACCGCGCCAAGCTCGACGACAATGCCGAACTCGCCAAATTCGCCGAGACGCTCGAAAAGGTCTGCGTCGACACCGTCGAAGCCGGCTCCATGACCAAGGACCTCGCCCTCCTGGTCGGTCCCGACCAGAAGTGGCTCTCGACCACCGGCTTCCTCGACAAGGTCAGCGACAACCTGACCAAGGCCATGGCCGGCTAGGCGGTCGCCTCCCGACTGAAGCGAACGGCGCGGCACCCCCGCGCCGTTTTCGTCTGCGGCCCTCATGGCCATTCTGAGGATGAATCGATGTCCGACCCCGTGACGCTCGCCGCCTGGAACAATGCCCAATGGTGCGATGCCGTCTCTCGCGCGCATGGGGCGGTGTCCCGGTTCGAGGCGGGCTTCTGGATCAATGGCGGCGACGCGCCGCCCTTCT
>CAWZZK010000163.1:0-8055 GCA_963966455.1 Kaistia sp.
GATCACCCGGTCCTTGCCGGCGACGAGGGTCGGCCAGTCGAAGCGCGGCGCCTCGGGAAGCGTCCAGCCAAAGCCGGCGGCATCCTCGAACTCCTCGGTGAAGCGCGAGGCATAGACGAAGAGCTTCTTCGGCACGCAGCCGCGGATAACACAGGTGCCGCCGACGCGGTCCGCCTCGGCCACCATCACCTTCGCACCATGCTGCGCGGCGATGCGGCCGGCGCGCACGCCGCCCGAGCCCGCCCCGATCACGAACAGGTCGACGTCGAATTCCGTCATCGGCTTGCGGGCCCCTTCAGACTTTCAGGCTTCGCAGCCGATCAGAGATCGACGCCCTTCTTCTTCAGCTCTTCGCGCGACTTCTCGTAGAGCTCCTCGCCGACGCGATCGGACCAGCCCTTCACGGACTGCAGCGTCTCCGCGACGACCTTCGGGCCGATCTCGGCGAGCTTGGCGCCGGCCGGGCTCTTGTAGAAGGCGGTGATCGCGTTGAGCTCGTCCTCGGTGAAGTACTTCGCCCAGATGCGCGCGACGTCGTTGTCGAGATCGTTGCGGCGCGGCACGAGGTCGATGGCTTCCTGCTCGACGACCTGGCCGATCAGCTGGTGCTGGTCGGGGCGCAGGCGGATCAGGCGGTTCTGCACCTGCTGCGAGAGCAGCGGCAGAAGATTGTCGAAGCCCTTCGAGGTCTTGGCGGCCTGGACGGCGGCGACCGCAGCCTTCAGGTGCGACTCGGTCACTTCCTGGGCGTTCGCGGCGGCGACGCAGCCGACCATGAGGCCGAGCGCGACCACGGCGGCGCGGAACGACGTTGTGATGAAAGACATGAAACCGGCTCCCTTCGGGGCGAAAAGTTCAGGCGCCCAACCAGACGACGCCATCGGGACGGGCGATCACGGCAGCAGTCGCGAGGCCGATGAAGAGACCATGTTCGACCACCCCCGGAATCGCCGCCAGGGCAAGGCTCATGGCTTCTGGCTCGCGAATGAGGCCAAAAGATGCATCGATGATGGCGTGGCCGCCATCGGTGACAAAGGGCGTGCCATCGGCAGCGAGACGCCGTTTCAGCTCCACCTGCTGGTCGAGACGGCGCGCCGCCGCCTCGATGGCGAGGAGGGTCGCGCCGAGGCCGAAATGATTGACCTCGATCGGCAGCGGGAAGGCGCCGAGCCGGTCGACGAGCTTCGAGCCGTCGGCGATGACGATCATGCGGTCGGAGGCCGCGGCGACGATCTTTTCGCGCAACAGCGCGCCACCGCCGCCCTTGATGAGCTGCAGCGAGCGGTCGAGTTCGTCGGCGCCGTCGATCGTGAGGTCGAGATGCGGCGTCTCGTCGAGGGTCGTCAGCGGGATGCCCTCCTCGCGGGCGAGCTTCGCGGTGCGCTCGGAGGTCGGGACGCCGATGACGTCGAGGCCGGCGCGCACGCGCTCGCCGAGACCGCGGACGAGATGGACGGCCGTCGAGCCGGTGCCGATGCCGAGCTTCATGCCGCTTCGGACATGCTCCAGCGCCGCCAGCGCAGCCTGCCGCTTGAGATCGTCGGTATCGGTCATTCCTCGCCCTCGCCTCGCGGCCCCCGGCCTGCCGGAGCCGTGTGTTAGCACGGGGTCGGGGCCGCGCCAACGCCCGCCATCCGCGACTTGGCTCCGCTTCCGTTCCTCTTGCCGCCAGGATGGTCGCGGCTATGCTCGCCGCGCCTTTAGCGATGGAACCCACGCCCGATGCGCCCCACACTCGTCTTCGATCTCGACGGCACGCTGGTCGACACCGCGGCCGATCTCGTCGCCACGCTCAACGTGATCCTCAAGCGCGAGGGCCTCGCCGCCGTGCCCTATGCCGAGGCCGTGCCGATGGTCGGCCATGGCGCGCGCGTCCTGATCGAGCGCGGCCTCGCCGCCAACGGCGTCAGCCGCGAGGCGGCGATCGTCGATCGCATGTTCGACGACTATATCGCGCATTACGCGGCCAATATCGCTGTCGGCAGCCGGCCCTTTCCCGGCGTCGTCGCGGCGCTCGACGCGTTCGCGGCGCGCGGCTGGCTGCTCGCGGTCTGCACCAACAAGCTCGAGCATCTGTCGCTGAAGCTGCTCGGCGATCTCGGCCTCGCCGAACGCTTCGACGCCATCTGCGGTGCCGACACGTTCCTGGCGCGCAAGCCCGACCCGATCGCGCTGACCGAGACCATCCGCCGCGCCGGCGGCGTCGCGGAGGCGGCGATCATGGTCGGCGACTCGCGAACGGATATCGACACGGCCAAGGCCGCGGCGATTCCCGTCGTCGCCGTCGATTTCGGCTATACGCCGGTGCCGGTGACCGAACTCGGCCCCGACATCGTCATCAGCCATTATGACGACCTCGAAGCCGCCGTTGCGCGCCTGCGGCCGGATCTCTTCGCCGCGGGCTGACGGCTACCGGAGGCCGGCGCCAAAATGGCAGCCGCAGCCATAGTAACGGCGGACGGCGCGCTTCATCGATGCTGTCGCCGCGTCGTCGGGCGGCGCGGCGCTCCATGAGCGCTTCGCCTCGCCGATCAGTTCGGCCTCCAGCCCGGCACGATCGATGGTGATGCAGCGGCCATCGGCGACGACCACCCGCCCGCCGACGATCAGCCGGCGGATATGCTTCCGCGTCGCGCGCGTCAGCAGAACATTGGTCGGATCGGCATTGTCGGCGAGGACGTCCGGCGTCATGGCGGCATAGTCGAGTTCGAGGATATCGGCCGGGGCGCCCGGCGCGATCCGCCCGCCACCATCCTCGCCGATCACCGCGCGGCGGCCGTCGATGGTGGCGCCCTCGAAAAGCCGGGCCGCCGTCAGCACGTCGTCGAGGCCGAAGCCGCGGTGATTGAGCCAGACGAGCCGCATCTCGCGCAAAATGTCGTCGTCGTCGTCGAGCGGCTGGGCGTCGAGGCCGATGCCGAAGCGCGTGCCAGCCGTCAGGAAATCCGCCACCGGCGCGATGCCCGAGCGCAGGCGGAAGTTGGACGACGTGTTCACCGAGACGATGACGCCGCGCTCGGCGAGCAGCGCGCTTTCGTCTGCCGTCAGATAGACGCCATGCGCGATCGAGAGGCGCGGCGAGAGCAGGCCGATCTCGTCGAGCCGGCGGACGATGCCGTCCGTATAGGCATGATCGGCCCATTCGCGCTGATAGCGCGTCTCGAGGAGATGCATATGGATGCGCCGGCCGCTGAGGGCCGAGGCCTCGGCGATGGCCGCGAGGGAGGCGTCCGACACCCATTGCGCACCGACCGGGCAGTATTGGACCGAGAAGCGCTCATGCTCGAACGCGGCCATCTCCTCGACGAGGCGGAGATAGGCCCGCACCTCCTTCGGCGGCCCGAGGCGCGCCTCCAGCCGCGGCCGGAGCGAAGGCTCGGCGGCGGCGAGGAAGGTCTTCTGGTCGCCATAGACCAGTGGGTTGCGGTCGGTGAAGGGCGCCGCGAAGGCGACATGGATGCCGACATCGGCGGCCGCGCGCGAAACCGCCTCGCATTCCTCGAGGATGCGGCTCTCGTCCTGCGGTCCGTGGCTGTGATTGGTGGCGCAGATGCCGCCCTCGGCCATGCGCGCGAAGGCGACGGCGGCGCGGCGATAGGCATCGAGCTTCGGCTCGCGGGAGAGCGTCGGGATCCAGGCTTCGAGCGCATCGTCGACGGCGCCGAAGGCGAGCGTGCGCAGGCCGCGGCCATGGTCATGCGCGTTGACCGGCGCGGCGATCACCATCGTCCCCGGCACGGCGCCTTCTAGCGGCGCGATGGCGGCAATGCGGCCATCCTCGATGGTGATGCGCGCCGGACCGCTCGCCGGCGCCCTGCCGGGCTCGGCCAGGATGGCGCCGACATCGAGTGCGGCAAGCGACGAAGATTGAGGCACGGTCACGCATCCTTCCGCTGCCGCGCAGCAAGCGCGGCGTCCGGCCGGACGCGCCATTATCGACAAAGCCCGGCAATTCGGCGATCCATCGAAAGATCACTGGATTGTCGAAAGCAGATTTCGTGCCAATCGAGGCCCGGTTCGGGTCAGCCGGTCGGACCCTGGTTGCCGTCTTCGTCCGCCTCGTCCGGCATCATGCCGCTGCCGATCGTGGCGTCCTGATTGACGAGATCGGGGCGCGCATGCGGTCCGGCGGCGGGCAGCTCCGGCTCGACATGGCCGCCTTCGATCCGCTTGGCCTCGGCCCAGAATTCCTCCGCGCGGCCTTCCGGCGAGCCGGCGGAGAGCCAGAGATGATAGGCCCGCTCACGCACGCGTTCTTCGAGATCGGCCATGGTTGATCCTCCTCCATGCGGCATGGGGTTCATGCGCTGTCAGCATAGAGGCCCAACGTGACCGGGATGCGATGGTTCAGACGCCGAGCTTCGCGAGCGCCGCGTCGAGGCCCTCGCGGGAGAAATCGAAGCTGACGGTCTTGCCGCTCTTCAGCACCATTTCCGTCGAGATCCGGCCGGAGCGGCGCAGCAGCGCGATGAAATCGCCGGCGAGCCGGGCGCGGACTTCGCAGGAATGCGCGCCGCAGGCGGTGAAGGGAACCGTCTTCGGCCGGCCGTCGCCCATGATCAGCGTCATGCCGCGATCGACCATGACGCTGGTCGGCGCGGTCCAGACGGCGAAGAGGCCGTCGGCGCTGTGCTCGATGGTCCAGGAGGTCTCGACCAGCGGATCGTCGACCTGGCTGAGGCTTTGGGAGGCGGTGCAGAAGCTCGCCTCAGGCCGGTCGCAGGCGGCGATCCAGCCGCGCGGCGTCAGCGGCGGCGTCGGCAGTGTTGCGGAGGGTGCAACAAGGCGGACGGGTTCCGGCGCGGGCTGTGCAGCAGAGGGCCGGACCGGCCTTGTAGCCGCCGGCGCGGCGACCGAACCGGTGGCGACCGGATCGATATCGGCCACGGGCGCCGCTGGGGTGACATGCTTCACGAGGCGGATATCGGTCGATTGCGGCTGGATCGCCGGCGTTGGAGCCGACATGGCGACCAGCGTCGGCGATGGCTCCTCCGCCCCGCCGCCATTGATTCCGATCAGCGTGCGCGCGGCCATCAGCGTGCCGTCGGACTGCCAGAGGATGACCGCCACCACCAGGGCAACGACCGTCAGCCCCTCGACGACGCGGTAAAGGGTCGAACGCGGATCCGGCGGCTCAAGCTCGTCAAACGAGTCGCTCATGCGTGACACGGGGGGCTGTCCGGGTGAATCGACCGCTCAACAATCGGTAATCTTGGTTAAGAATTACTTGATGGCGTCGAAACCGGATGCAAAGCCGGCAAGCGGCAGCGCGACGCGGACCGGCGTCTTGTCGAGACCGGAGAAGACGTCAGCCTTCGCGCTTGCGGCCGAGCAGTGTCAGCGCGTTGATCGTCACGAGCACCGTCGCGCCGGTATCGGCGAGGATCGCCGGCCAGAGACCGGTGATGCCGAGCAGCGTTGTCACCAGGAACACCGCCTTCAAACCGAGTGCGATGGCGATGTTCTGGTGGATCTTGTTCATCACGCGCCGCGTGAGGCGGATGAGCCGCGCGACATCGCCGATGCGGCTGTTGAGCACCGCGGCGTCGGCCGTCTCCAGCGCGACATCGGTGCCGCCGCCCATGGCGATGCCGACATCGGCCGCCGCCAGCGCCGGCGCGTCGTTGATGCCGTCGCCGACCTTGGCGACATGGAAGCCAGCCGTGCGCAGCTCCGTGACGATGCGCTGCTTGTCGGCGGGCAGCAGCTCGGCGCGGACCTCGATGCCCATGTCGCGGCCGACCCGTTCGGCGGCGCGCACATTGTCGCCGGTCAGCATGATCGCAGAGACGCCGAGCGCCTTCAGCGCGGCGAGCCCATCCGCCGCGTCCGGCCGCGCCCCGTCGCGCACCGCGACGAGCGCCAACGCCGCTCCATCGGCGACCAGAACCGACACGCTGTCGCCGGCGGCGGCGAGCGTATCGGCCCGCGCCAGCGCGGACGTGGCCAGCGCCTCCCTGCCCTCGCCCGCGGCGGCCGTGCCGAGGAAGAGCCGGCGGCCCGCGACCTCGCCTTCGACGCCGCGGCCCGCCACGACTTTCACCGACCCCGCCGCCGGGACCGTGGCGCCCGCTTCGCCGGCGCGCGCCAGGATCGCCTTGGCCAGCGGATGGCTCGAGCCGGTCTCGAGCGCCGCCGCGAGCGCGAGGATCTCGGCCTCGGTCTCGCTCCCGAGCGGCACGATCTCGCTCACCACCGGCCGGCCGAGCGTCAGCGTGCCGGTCTTGTCGAAGGCGACGCGATCGATGCGGGCCAGCTGTTCGAGCACGGCGCCGCCCTTCATGAGCAGGCCCTGCCGGGCGCCCGAGGCGAGACCGGCCGCGATGGCCGCCGGCGTCGAGATCACCAGCGCGCAGGGGCAGCCAATGAGCAGCAGCGCCAGCCCCTTGTAGATCCACTCGTCCCAGCCGGCACCGAAGAGGAGCGGCGGCACGACGGCCACCAGCGCGCCGACCAGCAGCACGGCCGGCGTATAGACGCGCGAGAAGCGATCGATGAAGCGCTCCGTGGGCGCCTTCGATTCCTGCGCTTCCTCGACGAGACGGACGATGCGGGAGATCGTGTTGTCCTTCGCCGCCGCCGTCACCTCGACGCGCAGCACGCCGTCGGTGTTGATCGTGCCGGCATAGACCGCGTCGCCGACGCCCTTCTTTTTCGGCACGCTCTCGCCGGTGACGGTCGCCTCGTCGAGCGCGCTCTCGCCGGTGAGGATGACGCCATCGGCCGCGACCCGGTCGCCGGGCCGGACCATGATCACCATGCCCACGGCGAGACTGTCGGCGGCGACCGTCTTCGTACCGCCCTCGGCCTCGACCAGCGCGGTCTCGGGAACGAGCTCCGACAGGGCGCGGATCGAGGAGCGGGCGCGGCGCGCGGCGGCGCCTTCCAGCATCTCGCCGATCAGGAACAGGACGACGACCACCGCCGCCTCCTCGCTGGCGCCGATCGCGACCGCGCCGACAGCGGCGATGGTCATCAGCGTCTCGATCGAGAAGGGCGAGCCGAACCGCGCCGCCATGAAGGCACGGCGGGCGATCGGCACCAGGCCGACCAGCATGGCGAGGGCGAAGGGCCAGTGACCGAACTGCGGCAGGGCAGCGACGACGATCCAGGCCAGCGCGAAGCCGGCCGCGGCGGCGATCGTCAGCCGCGCCTTGCCGGTCCGCCACCAGGCGACGCCATCCTCGTCCTCGTCGTCGTGGCCGTGCAGACCCGCCGGCATGGCGTCCGCGGCCGGCGCGGCATGATCATGGCCGGCGTGGTCGTGGCCGTCGTGATCGTGATGGTCGTGATCGTGGTGCTCATGCGCGGCTTCGGGGGCCGCCGGCGCGGTCGCGCCGCCGATCAGCGCCGCGCGGTAGCCGAGCGCGGCCACGTCGCGCGTCACCGCCGGCGCGATGGCGGCCTCGCTGCGGCGGGACACGGTCATGGTGCCCGCGGCCACCGAGACGCTGACCTCGACGACGCCGTCGATGCGCCGCACGGCGCGGTCGATCTTGGCAGCGCAGGCCGCGCAATCCATGCCACCGATGCGGTAGCGCTCTTCCGTCGTGAGCGGCGCGTTCATCGCGATCCTCTCTTCTCTTGCATTCATTGAGCGAGAGGCTAAATGCTCCAGCGACTAGAGGATCAAGCGGGAATTTCACGGATGCGCGCACTTTCGATCGGCGCCGTCGCCAAGGCGACCGGCGTCAAGGTTCCGACGATCCGGTATTATGAGGATGTCGGCCTGCTCCCCACCGCCGACCGGACGACAAGCAACCGGCGGTCCTATGACGAGACGACGGTGCGGCGGCTGCGCTTCATCCGCCATGCGCGCGATCTCGGCTTTTCGGTCGAGGCGATCCGGCAGCTGATCGATCTTTCGGACCAGCCTGATCACTCCTGCGGCGATGTCGATTCGATCGCCCGGCTGCATCTCGCCGATATCGACGAGAAGATCGCCCGCCTGACGGCGCTGAGGACAGAGGTCAAGCGCATGGTCGACGAGGGTGCACATGGCCGCGTCGCCGATTGCCGCGTCATCGAAGTGCTCGGCGACCACGCCGCCTGACT
>CAWZZK010000164.1:0-18954 GCA_963966455.1 Kaistia sp.
GCGTTGCCGGGGATGAGGGGGGTGTGGAGTCTTCGGGCCGGGTCGATTTCGTGGTTGTCGGCGTCGGGGGCGACGTCCTCGTCGTTGCCGTAGCGGCCGACGGGGATCGCGGCGCGCAGGGCATTGGAGATGCCGAGCCCAGGAATTGGCTGCTCGACGCCCGACGAGGCGATGGTGAGGATCCGCCCCCAGCCGCGCGCGCGCATCTCGGGCACCAGCCGGCCCGTCAGATCGAAGACGTTGCGCACCATGGCGCCGAACTGCATCTCCCAGGTCTCGGCCGTGACCGCGAGGACGCTGCCGGGCGGCGGGCCGCCGGTGTTGTTGACGAGCACGTCGACGCCACCGAGCCGGGCGACCGCCCCTTCCGCGAGCGCGGCGACGGCGCCCTCGGCCGCGAAGTCGCAGGCGAGCGCCTCCGCCCGTCCCGGCCCGCCGGCCGAGAGGCGCGCCGCAGCGGCCTCGAGCTTTTCAGCGCTGCGGCCCGTGATCACGACATGCGCGCCTTCGGCGACCAGCGCCGTCGCGACGCCGAGCCCAAGGCCGCGCGATGAGGCGAGCACCAGGGCCCGCTTGCCGGCAAGTCCGAGATCCATGCAGCTTCTCCCTCGCCCGTCAGTTGCTCCGGGCGCTTTCCAGATGATCGCGCCAATTGCTCCAGGGCAGCCACAATGCCGGACCATGGCGCGCGAGGAAATGGCCCGGCACGGCTTCCGGCCGTCCATGCGGCAGCGGAAACGCGTCAGCCGTGATCCGCCCCGCATAGAGACCGGCGATCTCGCGGCCGAGCGCGGTGGTGAGCGCGACGCCGCGACCGTTGCAGCCGATGGCGCCGTCGAGGCCGGGCGCCAGTTCGACGAAGCGCGGCATCTGGTCGAGCGTCGCGGCGATGACGCCGTTCCAGACGAAGTCGGCGCGCACCGGACCCAGCGCTGGAAGGAAGTGCCGGAGCCGCTTCAGGAATGCGCGGCTGGCGCGCGCCAGCGAGGCGGGGCCGGGCAGCACCATGCCGCCGGTGACGAGGCGGCCATCGGGCGACCAGCGCAGCGCGAAGGTATGGCGCCGCGTATCGGCGAGCGGCGAGCGGCCCGGCAGGATGTCCCGGCGCATGTCCTCGGAGAGCGGCTCGGTCGCGATCTGGTGGACGCGGACCGGAATGATCGAGCCTGCCATGGCCGGATTGAGGCTGCCGACAAGCGCATTGGTGGTGAGCAGCACGCGGCCGGCCCGGATCTCGCCCGAGGCGGTGCGCACCCGCCAGCCCTCGCCCTGCCGGTCGATGGCGATGACCCGGCTCGCCGCGTGGATGACCGCGCCGGCCGCGAGCGCAGCGCCGGCGAGGCCGCGCGCATAGGCGAGCGGGTTGATCTGGCCGCCCGTCGGATCGAGCAGCGCCCCGTGATAGGAGCCGAAGCCGGCCCGGCGTCTCGTCTCGGCCGCGTCGAGGATCAGCACCGAGCGGCCGCGGGCCGCCCAGTCGCGCTGCCGCGCCTCGAGCACGCGCATCATCGCCGCGCTATGCGCCGGCTGCATCCAGCCGGCCTGCTCGGCGCTGCAGGCGATGCCGTGGCGGCGGATCAGGTCGAAGACGATATCGCCGGACTGCCCGACCAGCGCCGTCAGCCGCTCGCCATGCGCGCCGAGACGGTCGCGGATATCGGTTGGGCCAAGCGAGGTGCGAAGGCTCGGCACCACGAAGCCGGTGTTGCGGCCGGAAGCGCCGAAGCCCGGCTCCTCCGCCTCGAGCAGCACCACGCTGGCGCCACTCTCGGCGAGATGCAGCGCGGTCGAGAGGCCGAGAAAGCCGGCGCCGACGACAACGACATCCGCCTTGCCGGACCCGGAGAGCGGCGGCGTTGCCGCCGCGGGCGGCGCGAGGGACGACCAGAGCGAGCTTTGGAAGGTTTCCGTCGCCATGGCTCAGGCGGCGCGCTTGACGAAGCGGCCGTCGCCCGGCGCGCCGATGATGTCGACGCCGTCGAAGACCTTGCGACCGCGCAGATAGGTGGCGGCGATCCGGGCGGCGAAGGTCTCGCCGTCATAGGGGCTCCAGTTCAGACCGTCGCGCGTCGCCGAGGCATCGAAGCGGAAGGCGCCCCGTTCGAGAACCGCCACATCGGCGTCGAAGCCGGGATGCAGCGCTCCCTTGCGGCCATAAAGGCCGAAGAAGCGCGCCGGCTTCTCCGAGACTTCGAGGCAGAGCCGCTCGACCGGGTCGGCGACGCGACCACGGAGATCGGTGAAGAAGGACGGCACCAGCGTTTCGAGGCCCGGAATGCCGGCTCCGGCATCAAAGATCGAGGGGACGAGCTTGTTGTCGACCGGCCAGCTGGAATGATCGGAGGACACGAGCGCGAACTTGTCCTCCGCGAGCTTCTGCCAGAGGGCGTCGAGCACGCCGGACCGGATCGGCGGGCTCACCTTCATGCGCGCGCCGAGCCGCGCCGTGTCGCGGCCGGCATCGAAATGGAGATAGTGGACGCACATTTCGCCCGTCGCCCTGACGCCCTCGTCGCGATAGCGCGCCACGAGATCATAGCCCGTCGGATGCGAGATGTGGACGATATGGACATGCGCGCCGGTCACGCGGCCGAGCTCGAGGAAATGCGCCGTCGCGGTGAGTTCCGCGGCGAGCGGCCGGCTCGGCTCGTGCCATTCCGGCGTCGTGCGTCCCGTCGCCTTCAGCGCGGCGATGCCGGCCCGCACGATCTCCTGGTCCTCGTTGTGGAGGCCGACGGGGAGCCCGGTCTCGACCGACGCCTTCAGGATCGCCAGCGTCTCGTCGGCCGGCAGGCGCGGAAAGCGCACCGGATGGCTCTCGATGCTGGAGATCTTGAAGGCGCAGACCCCGGCCTTCGCAAGATCGGCCATATGGCCCGTGCCCTGCCCCGGCGCCACTGTCGCATAGAGCGCGACGTCGCAATGCGAGAGCGTCTCGACCGCCTCGACCTTCGCTTCGAGCCGCGCCAGCGTGTTCAGCGGGTCCGGGTTGTCATAGGGCATGTCGACCATGGTCGTGATGCCGCCGGCGAGTGCCGAGCGGCTGGTCGCCGCGAAACCCGGCAGGCCACGATAGCTGGTCGCATGCGTCTGGCCGTCGACGAAACCAGGAAAGAGCAGCGCGTCGCCGAAATCCTCGGTCGCGGCCGCCTCGGGCGCCGCGCCGCTGCCGATCGCCGCGATCGTCTCGCCCGCGATCGCAATCCAGCCGTCCTCGATCAGCCCGTCGGTGCGGACCAGCGTGCCACGCAGGATGAGGTCGAATGCCATGCGCTACACCGCCTTCCGGTAGCCGAGCGAGAGAAGGGTGATCGCGCGCGCCACCGCCGCCTGGGTCGGATCGACGACCGGTAGGCCGAGCGCATCCTCCACCGCCCCCCGATAGCCGCCCATCGAGGCGCAGCCGAGGATCAGCACGTCGGCGCCGTCGCGGTCGCGCAGCTCGCGGCCGACGGCGACGATGCGGTCGATCACGCCCTCGCCCGACATTTCGGTCACGCCGACACCGAGCGGCCGGTCGCCTGCAAGCCGGGTCTCGAAGCCGAGGCTGCGCACATGGCGCATATGGCGCGGAATGGAGCCCTGCTTGATCGCCACGATGCCGAAGCGCTGGCCAAGGCCGATGGCGAGATGAAAGGCGGATTCGGCGATGCCGAGCACCGGCTTGCCGAGATTTTCGCGGGCGAGCGCGAGGCCGGGATCCGAGAAGCAGCCGATGACATAGGCGTCGGCCGCGCGGGCAGCGAAGTGGCGCGCGATCGGCAGCACGACGCTCTCGACATGCTCCTGCGTCTCGATGCCGGGCGGCCCCTCGAGAAGCGTCTCGCAGACGATCTCCGGCCCGCCGGGCGCGCGCAGCAGGTCGAGCGCGGCATCCATATCCTCCGTCACGCCGACGGAGCTGTTGGGATTGAGGACGAGAATGCGCGTCATCGGCTGGGATCCGTCGAGAGGGGGATGGGCAAAGGTCAGGCGGGCGTCCGGGCCATGCCCGCCAGCGCCTGGCCGATGACGATGCGGCTGCGGCAGAGCACCATCTGCCGCCAGTCGCGCGTGTCGGGATGATAGAAGCGGCGGAGGGCGGCCTTGATGCGTTGCGTCTCCGCGCTCGACCAGTCGGGCGTGCCATAGGCATGCAGCCAGTGATCGGCGCGGAGCGCCATGGTGCCCTCCTCCGGCGGATAGGTGCCGAATTCGAGGGCGATGAAGGTGAGGCGCTCGGCGCCCACCGCGGCGACCCAGGCATATTGCGTGAGGCCTGCGATCGGCAGCGAGGACGAGCGGCCGAGCAGCGGCTCGCCGAGGCTCGGTCCATACCAGTCGCGGCAGCGCGCCTGCCCGCTCTCGCCCGGGCGATGGCCGCAGATCGGCTCGCCATAGCCAAATGGCCCGAGGCCGGTGTGGTAATCGATCACCGCGACATTGCGCCGGTCGGCGAGGCCGTGATCGGCGGCAAGCGCGTTCAGCGTGCGGATCGACCAGGCCGGCGCGGTCCCGCCATAGAAGAGCCCTTCGGGATGGGCGTACTGGCCGCTCGACCGCGCCTGTTCGAGGCCGACGGGGCCATGGCGGTCGCGATAGGCGGCGATGCGGGCGTCGGCCTCGGCGAGCGTCTCCGCGTCGAGCGCGCGCGGCACGAAGGCGGTCGCCAGTTCGTCATAGCCGGCGTTTTCCGGCAGCGGGCCGCCGAAATCGATGCAGTTGCGGTTGAGGTCGATCCCCTCCTCGGTCGTCCGGCGCAGCCAGGCGAAACCATGCGGGTTGATGGCATGGACAATGAGCGCAGCGGTCGAGGGACCCAGCCGGTCCGGCCCGCCGGTGAGGAGCCAGTCGGCGGCGGCAGCCGATCCGCAGAACCCCTCGACGCCATGCGTCGCCGAAACCAGGACCAGAACGTCGCGCGCGTCGCGCGGCCCGAACCAGTAGGTCTCGGTCGCCAGCGGCTCGCCGCGCGGCCCTTGATGCGGATTGGGATAGGCGATCGACGCCGTCGCACGTTCGCCGGCAAGCGACGCGATCCTCTCGCGGGCACTGGCATAGTCGGGGGAGAATGCCGCGTCATCATCGGGAAGGAGTTCGGGGATCACGGCCGCTCCGCGCGCTGTGGCGAGGCATGTCCGCGACGCCTCGAAACATCATCAAGATATCCTGAGAAATATCACATCGCATAAATGTGGCAAGCGCCCATCTGGCCGCAGGGGATCGGCCCCGCGCCGCGGCGCGAGCCGGATGGCGGCCCCATGGTCCAATCAGCGAAAGAAGCGGGGGGTGCCGGCAGGGAAGCCCGCGCCGTATTCGGCGGGCCGGCGCGCATCGCCCCTGCGCGCGAGCGCGAAGGTGCGGGACATCGATCGGCAGAGACGTGCGTACGGCCCGGCAGGCGGGACACCAACCGGTCGGCTGCCTGGCAGGCGGAGCCTAGGTCCTAGCCGACGATCTCGTGAAGCCGCTTCAGGATGTGGCGGGTGCGGAGGTCTTCGGGGTCGGCGCGCATTTCGTTCATGACGTAGCTGAAGCCGACCTTCTCGGTCGGCCAGGCGCCATGGATCGAGCCGCCGGCGCCGGCATGGCCGAAGGCGTCGCGCGGTGGGCCGAACCGGCCCTGCGGCGTCTGCAGCGCCCAGCAGACGCCGAAGGCCATCGCCTCGTCGATATAGGGGTCCATGAAGCGCGACCGCTCGGCCCGGCCGAGCGCGACCGTCTCGGGCTGGAGCACGGTGACGCCATCAACCGAGCCGCCGAGCGCCATGCAGCCATAATAGCGGGCCATGGCGCGCGCGGTCGCGATGCCGCCGGCACCGGCGATCTCCGCCGCGTGAAAGGCGCGGCTGTTCCAGGGGAGATCGGCGGGAAAGAGCGGCGGGTTGCCCCAGGCCGAGACGAAGGTCGGATCCTGCCGCTTGTCGGCGGAGAACGCCTCCTCATAGGGCAGCATGTCGGGGCCGAGCTGGAGAGCACCGACGCGCGGCTCCTCGCTTTCGGGGAGGCCGATATAGGCGTCGAGCCCGAGCGGGCCGGCGAATTCCTCGGCGAAGAAGCGGCCGATCGTGCGCCCGTCGATGCGGCGGACGAGGGCGCCGACCAGCCAGCCGATCGTCACCGGGTGATAGCAGTGGAAGGCGTTGGGATCGGGCGGCAGCGGCTGCGCGGCGAGCAGCGCTTCCATCTTCTCGAAATTCGTATAGTCGCCCATCGCCAGCGGCGCGGCGATGCCCGGGAGGCCCGCCGCATGCGACACGACATGGCGGACGAGAACCCGGCCCTTGCCGGCGCTCGCAAATTCCGGCCAGTAGCGCGCGACGGGGGCATCGAGATCGAGCGCGCCCCGCTCGACGAGCTTCAGCACGCAGGCCGCCATCAGGCCCTTGGTGCCGGAATAGATCACCTGCAGCGTGTCCGCCGCCCAGGGCCGGCCCGGCGCGGCGCTGCCGCCCCAGACATCGACGACCGTCTGCCCGCGATGGGTCGCGGCGAAGGCGGCGCCGAGATCGCCGCGGATGGTGAAGTTGCGCGCGAATTCCTCGGCGACCGCCTCGAAACCGGGGGCGACATGGCCCTTGGCCGGCGCGCTTTCGGAAGTCCAGTTGATGCTGCTCACGTCGAAGCCCTCGATCGCCCTTCTCAGTCGCCGGTCTCAGTCACCATGGCCGGTGGCGTCGAATTCCTCGCCGCCCGCCATCAGGTTCAGCACTTCCTCGCGGGTCTTCTCGCCGCGCTTGAACTGGCTGGCGATGCGGCCCTGGATCAGCACCGTGAAGCGGTCGCCGACCTGCAGCGCATGCGTGGCGTTGTGGGTGATGAAGACGAGGGCGATGCCCTGTGCCCGCGCCTTGATCATGAGATCGATGACGATCTTGCTTTCCTTGACGCCGAGCGCCGCGGTCGGCTCGTCGAGGATCAACAGACGCGCGCCGAAATAGAGCGCCCTCGCGATGGCGAGCGCCTGCCGCTCGCCGCCCGACATCGTGCCGACCAATTGTCCGGCATCGTTGATGCGCCGGATGCCCATCTCGCGGATCTGCTCGAGCGCGATGCGGTTGGCGGTCGCATGGTCGAGGCGGCGGAACGGCCCCCAGCCCTTGGTCGGCTCGTTGCCGAGGAAGAAGTTGCGCGCCACCGAAATGAGTGGGATCGAGCCGACATCCTGATGCACGGTGCCGATGCCATAGGCCTTGGCGTCGCGCGGCGAGCGGAAGGCGACCGGCCGCCCGTCGAAGGTCAGCGTTCCCGAACTCGGCGGCGTGACGCCCGACATGATCTTGATCAGCGTCGACTTGCCGGCGCCATTGTCGCCGAGCAGGCAATGCACCTCGCCAGGATAGGCCTCGAGGCTGACATCGTCGAGCGCGAGATTGTTGCCGAAGCTGCGCGAGACGGACTGAAGGGTCATCAGCGCGGACATCAGGACTTCCTCTTGCCGCGGTTCAGCGCCAGTTCGCGCACGAAATTGTTGGTGAGGACGGCGATCACGAGCAGCGCGCCGATGAAGGTCGCGAGCCAGTCCGTCGGCCAGCCGGTGTAGAACAGGCCGAGGCTGACGATGCCGTAGATGAAGGTGCCGAGCACGATGCCGGTCACCGAGCCGAAGCCGCCCTGCAGGAGCACGCCGCCGATCACCGCCGCGATCGCGCTCTGGAACACATAGCCCTGGCCCTGCGCGGCATTGCCCTGATTGTACATGACGGCGCTCATCACGCCGACAAAGGCCGAGGACACGGCGGTCCAGATGAAGAGGATCAGCTTGACGCGGGCGACCGGCACGCCGGCCCGGCGCGCGGCGTCGACATTGCCGCCGGTCGCGAAGATCCAGTTGCCGAACGGCGTCTGCTTCAGCACCCAGGCGGCGATAAAGATGGCGACGGCATACCAGAGCACGGAGACGTTGAAGAACATCCACTTGGAGCCGAACACAGCCTCGGCCCAACCCGCGTCCTTGAGCGACACGTTGGACGAGCCGGAGATCAGCCGCGACAGGCCGAGCGAGGTGCCGGCGAGGATGAAGTTCGACGCCAGCGTGACGATGAAGCTCGGCAGCCGCGTGACGCTGACGAGCAGCGCGTTGAAGCAGCCGACGGCGATGCCCATCACCAGCGCCATGCTCATGGTGAGCGCGATGGGGAGCCCGTAGAAGCCGGTGCCGAGCGCGACGATGATCGCCGCCGCGCCGACCACCGAGCCGGTCGAGAGATCGAACTCGCCGGCGATCATCAAGAGGCCGATCGGCACCGCGATGATGCCGAGCTCGGCCGCCGTGTTGAGCCAGCCGGCCGTGCCGGGGATCGACAGGAAGCCGGAGGCGCCGCCGACGATGACGAAGAAGATGTAGATGACGACCGCCGCGATGGCGGGGCCGATCCAGACGATGCCGAGCAGCCGCTCGATCAGGCCGTGGCGCCGCGCCGGTGCGGCGGGCGTCGAAGTCTCAAGGGTTGCTGTCATCGGCAGATTCCGGACGCGATGCGGGGACGGCGGGCGCAAGATGAACGGGCGACATGCAGCGGCAGGCGAAGGCGGCGGCGCTCCGCCGCCGCCTTGCGCCGTCAGTTGGCGCCGCGCGAGCCGGGAATGGTCTTGTTGACCTCGAGCACAGCGGCCGCATTGTCCTTGGTCACCATATAGGGACCGACGCCGATCGCCCCCGACGGCGCCATCTTGTACTTGTTGTACATCATCGGGATCATCACGCCGTAGTAACCCTGCAGGAAGGGCTGCTGGTCGGAGGCAAAGCTCATGTCGCCGGCCGCGACGGCCTCGAGCACGGTGTTGCCGAGATCCATCGTGCCGAGATCGACCGAGCGGCCGGTGGCGCGGACCTGCTTGATCGATTCGAGCGCGTCGACGCCGACCGCGACGCCGAGCGTCACCACGCCATCGATGGTCTGATCCTGCATCAGCATCGCCGAGACGGCAGCCTGCACCTTCTGCGAATTGCCGATGTCCTCGGAGGCGAGGATGACCATCTTGGCCTTGCCGCCGGCTTCGGTGACGGCGTCGATATAGCCCTGGCAGCGCTGCTCGAGCACCGGATTGGCGGCGATCTGGTTGATGCAGAGGCCGTTCTTCACGCCCTTGCCGACGGCGACCTTCCCGCCCTGATAGCCCATCTGGTAGCTGTCCTCGCCGATAAAGGCGATGGCGCCGAGATCCTTGTACTTCGCGCCGCCGGAATTGATGATCACCACCGGGATGCCCTCGGCGGCGGCCTGCTTGATCAGCGGCTCGGTCGGCTCGGGGAAGAAGTTGCCGACGGCGATGGCGGCGGGCTTCCGGGCGATCGCGGCCTCGAACATCTTCGTGTAGACGGGCACGATGTCGTTGAAGTCGGCCGGCGCGGTCCACTGCGTCTTGACGCCGAAATCCTTGGTCGCCTGGTCGAAGCCCTGCTGGACCGCGCCCCAGAACGGGTCGGAGCTCGGACCGCCGAGCATGATGATCACGTCTTCCTCGGCATGCGCCGCGAACGGCGCAGCCGCGATCATGGCCGCGAACGCGAGCGCGCCCAGCTTCTTGATGCTCATAGCTTCCTCCCACTCGGAGGGCGTTGCGTGTCCTCCCGACGCGCATTTGCCCCTTGGACGCGACTGGCGCCCTCGCTTAGGATTATTATGTAATATGTATGATGTAAAGAGGCGCTAGCGGACGTTGCGAAGCCCGAGCAGCGCGCCGACCTCACGGGCCAGAGAGCGGCCGAGGACCTCGTGCGCGGCTTCGTCGAGATGGATGCCGTCGATCCCCGCAGCGACCACCTTGTTGGCGTCGAAATGGAAGCAGCCGGTCCGGTGCGCGACCTGTTCCAGGTAATAGGCATGGTCGCGGCAGCGGCGATGGCCGTCGCCCCAGATCGCCGGCTCGGCCGCCTCGGTGATCGCCGGCGGCGTGACGATCAACACCTCCGGCGGATGCTCGACCATCGCATAGTGGCCCTTCACCATCTGGATCAGGGTCAGCATGCCGCGCGCCGAGTTATAGGCGCTGATCGAGAGCTGGTCCTTGAAATCATTGGTGCCGAGCATGAGGATGAGCACATCCATCGGCGCATGCGACTCGAGGATCGGGATCAGCGTGCGCGAGCCGTTCTTGTGGATGCCCTCGATCGGGTCGTCGAACACGGTGGTGCGGCCGGAGAGGCCTTCCTCGACGATCCAGGTGCCCGGACCGAGCGCGCGACCCAGGACATGGGGCCAGCGCCGCTCGGGCGTGATCCGGTCCGGGGTCTGCGCGATATTGGCGAAGGGCGGGCAGCCCCAGGTGTTCGAATCCCCGAAACAGACGATGGTGGCCATGGGGTGTTCTATCCGGCGGGCAATGGGCGCGAGCGCTGCAATCGGCGCGATGGTTGCGTTCGCGCCTCCATGTGAGGTATAAGTCCTACATATCACCACTTGCAATCCGGCGTCTTGGTGGAACAGCGCGAAGTGCCGGCCGCTGCTGGAGCCGTTTCTTGACCGTCTATCGCCGCCCGGACCCGATCCCGCTGCGCAGCGCCACGGCGACGCCGAGGGCGGCCGGGCTGGCGCCGGTGCGGCCCGAGCCCGACAGTCTGAACCGCCTCGTGGCGCGCGACATCTTCCTCGCGATCGTCGGCGGCCGTTTCCCCGCCGGCAGCATCCTGCCCAACGAGCATGAGCTAGCCGCGAGCCTCGGCGTCAGCCGCACCGCGCTGCGCGAGGCCGTGAAGGGGCTGGCCTCCAAGGGTCTGCTCGAGACGCGGCGAAAGCGCGGCACGCTGGTTCTGGAGCGCGAGCACTGGAACCTGCTCGACGCCGAGCTCATCGCCTGGTCGCGCCGCGACAACGGCGCCCGCACCAGCCGCGAACTCTGGGAAGCCATCGCAGCCGTTCAGGCGCCGCTGGCCGCGGATCTGGCGCGGGCGGGCCACGGCGTGGCGGTCGCGGACGCCGCCGCGCGATTTGAGAGTGCAGCGGGCGCCGGTGAGCGCCGCGCGGCCATCTGCCAGCTTCTCGTCGCCGTCGCCGCGGCGGGCAATCCCTATCTGCGCGCGCTGAATGCCGCCTGCCTCGGCAATCTCGTGCAGGACGACCCCGCCTTCCTCGACGCCGCGACCGGCCGCATGCGCGGCGAGACCGTGCGCAGCCTCGCCGACGCCATCCGCGAGCGCCGCCCGGAGACCGCGTTCCACGCGATGCAGCGCCTCTTCGCGAAAGACGAAGACGCCTTGGCCGAGCTGGTGGGCACGGATAGCCGCGGCGCGCGCGGCTAGCGGCAAGGGCCGGCGGCCGCTCCAGCTTTTCACGACGCCGCCCGGACGAAGGCGTGAACGCATCGTCTGTTTGCGGGTTGTAAGGGCGCGGCCGGTCCCCCGCTGGCCGCAGGCGGCGGAGCAATCCGTCGGGGTCGTCGGCCATGCCGCGGCCTGCTGCCCGGCGAGGCCCCCAACAACCATGCCGGGCAGTCCCCGGCGGCGCGGCGGCTCAGACGCCCCGGCCGAGCGGCTTCTGCAGGAACACGCGCCGCCGCCCGACGGGAAAATCGGGCAGAACGCCGAACACCTCATATCCTTGCCGCCGATACGCGCCCTCCGCCCTCGGGTTGAAGGTGTCGATGAAGGCGCCGTGGCAGCCGCGCGCCTCCGCCTCGGCCTCCGCGGCGGCCAGCAGCCGCCCGGCCAGCCCCTGCCCGCGCAGCGGCTCGGCGACGAACAGCCACTGGATATAAAGCCATCCCCAGGCGGTGTAGCCCGACAGCCCGCCGCGCACGGCCCCGGTCTCATCCCTGAGCAGCACGGCGAGCGGCAGCCGTCCCGAGGGTCCGACATCGCTCTCGTTGAAGGCGGCAAGGCCATCGCCGATGACGGCGAGGTCGTCGGCCAGAGGCGCGGCGGTGACGTCGAGCGTGATGTCCATCCCTCATCCTCGCATGCGGCGGAGCGCTCGCTCCGGGCCAATGTTCGGCAGCGTACGAAACACGGCCGGCGGGAACAAATCCGGCCTGCCGAAGTTTGCCGGCACCCTTACAGAAGCCAAGCTTAAGCTGATTAAAATCAATGGGTTAAAGATGAAACCCAGCGCGATTTCGATCGTTGTTCGGTCGTCCCATCCAAAAGGAGGATGACAATCATGGCCAACAATCAGGATACCTCGAACCGCGGCTTCGCTTCGATGGACGAAGACAAGCAGCGCGACATCGCCTCGAAGGGCGGCCAGAGCGTGCCGGATGAGAAGCGCAGCTTCTCGCAGGACCGCGAACTCGCAGCCGAAGCCGGCCGCAAGGGTGGCCAGAGCGTGCCCGACGAGAAGCGCAGCTTCTCGCAGGATCGCCAGCTCGCGGCCGAAGCCGGCCGCAAGGGCGGCGAGGCGTCGCATGGCGGGCAGCAGCAGGCGTCCGGCAGCGGCGGCTCGCAGCAGGGCGGCAGCGGCTCGGAGCGCGGCGGCAGCGGCAACTTCGCCAATGATCGCGAGCGCGCCTCCGAGGCGGGCCGCAAGGGCGGCCAGAGCTGAGCCTGACCTCCCGCTGAACCTCGACCAGGTCCGGCAATCGTATCGAACTCATTGAACGAAGGAGATGACGAATGGCGACCGAAAGCACCCGTGGCGGCACGCATGAACAGCATGTGAAGGCCGGCCAGCAGAGCCACAAGAACGACGACAACGGCGGCAGCAAGAGCGCCAGCGGCTCGTCCGGCTCGAAATCCGCCTCGTCCGGCGACGACAAGTCCTCGTCGACCCGCGGCGGCACGCATGAGCAGCATGTGAAGGCTGGTCAGCAGAGCCACAAGAACTCCTGACGAGTCACACCTCGACAGGGACACGACGGATCGACCGGCCAAAGCTGCGGCCGATCCAAGAGCCCGGATCCACGAGCCCGAAGGGGCCGAGCGCCGCCCATCTGGCGCCCGGCTGGGAGAGAGACCCCGCCCCGACCCTGTCGCGGCGGGGCTTCTTCTGTCTGGAACGGCGCGCGCCGCGCGACGTTGGCTGGAGGTCTTCCGGCCACCCATGGCAGAGATTTGCTCCGCGTCCTCACCTACAATGTCCATTCCTGCATCGGCAGCGACGGCCTTCTCTCGGTCGAGCGCATCGCTTCGGTGATCGCCGCCGAGACGCCGGATGTCGTGCTCTTGCAGGAGATCGATGTCGGCCGGCTTCGCACCGGGCGGCAGGACCAGGCCCATCGCATCGCCGAGGCGCTCGACATGACGCGCCATTTCCACGCGGCGCTCACCCTCGCCGACGAGAGCTATGGCGACGCGATCCTCTCCCGCCTGCCGATGACGCTCATCAAGGCCGGCCCGCTTGTTGGTCCGCGACGCCTCACCGGCGAGCGGCGCGGCGCGCTCTGGGTGCGGGTCGAGATCGAGGGACGGAGTGTCGATGTGCTCAACTCTCATCTCGGCGTGCTGCCGCACCAGCAGGCGGCGCAGGTCGCCGACCTCATGGGGACGGACTGGTCGGCTTCCCCCGCCCTCTCCGCCTTGGCCGTGCTCGGCGGCGATTTCAACGCCCCGCCCGGCACGCCGACCTATCGCCGGCTCGCAGCGGGCTGGACCAACGCCTTCCGCGGCGAACCCGCTGATCGCCGCGGCGCGACCTTTCCGAGCCGCCGGCCCTTCCTCCGGCTCGATCATCTCTGGCATCGCCCGGGCCTGCGCGTGATCGGAAGCCGCGTCGTACGCACCCCGCTCGCCCGCCTCGCCTCCGACCATCTGCCGCTTCTCGCCGAATTCGCCTTCGCGGATCCCGACGGGGATGGAACGGCAGCGCCGGCTGCGCCGTTCAGAGGATCATGACCCAGCCCACCGCCACGCCCCTCCCGAGCCGATCCTCCCAAACCGAGACGCGGCGGAAGCCCCGCATCAATCCTGTGCTCAAGCGCTGGATCATGCGCGCCTTCTGGCTGCTCGGCCTCGTCGCCGCCGGCGTTCTCGTCTGGCTGACGCTGCGCAACTACAGCCTCAGTGACATCGTCGCGGCGATGAAAGCCGTGCCGCCGTCGAGCATCGCGCTGGCGCTCCTCTTCGCCGCGGCGAGCTATGCGGCGCTCACGCTCTCCGACCGGATCGCGCTTCGCCATCTCGGCCATCGCATCCGCTATCCTTCCATCGCCCTCGCCTCCTTCGTCAGCCTGTCCATCGGCCACACGGTCGGCTTTTCCGGGCTCAGCAGCGGCGCGATCCGCTATCGCTTCTATCGCCGCCACGGCGTGCATCTCGCCGATCTCGCCAAGCTGACGGCGATCTGCGGGCTCACCGTCGCGCTCGGGCTGCTGTCGCTCTCGATCGCGCCGCTGCTCATGCATGGCGATCTCTCGGCGCGGCTGCTCGGCAGCGCCACGCTCGGGCGAACCGTCGCAGCGCTCGCGGCCACCGCCGTCGCCACCTATCTGCTGCTCGCCTGGCGCTTCGGCGGCAGGACCATCACCCGTTGGAAGATCGGCATCCCGCACATCCGTACCGCTCTGGCGCAGACGCTGGTCGGCGCGGTGAATTTCGCGCTCGTCTCCGCCTGCCTCTTCGTGCTGGTGCGCACCGCCGGCGATGTCGACTATCTCGATGTCGCGGCGATCTTCGTGCTCGCCAATATCGCGACGATGATCACCCATGTTCCGGGCGGCATCGGCGTCATCGAAAGCGTGGTGATCCTGCTGCTGCCGGGCGAGGCCGTGGTCGGCCCCGTGCTTCTGTTCCGGATCGTCTATTTCCTCGTGCCGCTCGCCATCGGCGCGGCGCTCCTCGCCGTCAGCGAGCTGGCAGCAGCCCGGGCGCCCGGCGACGATAGGCCCCGAGACGGAGCAGCCAACCCGGTTCGAACGGTGCCTCGGGATCGAGAAACCGCGTCCCCCAGACGAAATGAGCGGGTCCCGGCGTCACCGGGAACGGCCGCAATCCGCGCGGGCGGTGGTTGAAGCGCTCGATCGTGCGGATCAGCGAGCCGGTCTCCGCGACCGCGGCCGCGACATCGGCCGGCTCGGCGCCGAGATGCTCCGCCAGCAGGCCGTCGCGGATCGCGGCGATCCTCTCCCGGTCGGCGTCGTTCGACGCCTCCAGCGCGAGATCGCATTCGGTGTCGAGGCCGACGGAGCGGTTGTTGAGATTGGCCGAACCGATGCGGATCACCTGATCGTCGGTGATGATCAGCTTCGAATGGACATGCACGGCGTGATCGCCGTCTTCGCCGGCAACGACGGGATAGAAGATCGCGAGGCGGCCGTGGCGGTCCGCCTTCTTGAGCGCGCGCACCATGCGCATGCAGTTCTCGCCCATCACCAGACGCTCGACGAAGACGTCGGGCATGCGATTGAGCACGACGACGATCTCCGGGCCGCTCGGCCGGCGCAGCAGGCGGCGCAGGGCCGTGCGCACATAGCGGGCGCTCAGATATTGCGCCTCGATATAGAGATGACGCTCCGCCGCCATCAGCATGTCGCGGATCATCGCCTGGCTCTCATAAGCCGGCGGCCGCGTGCGCCAGCGCGGCCAGGTGCGCGCGATAGCGACGGGCAGATCCGAGAAGGTCGCGGGGAGATCCGGCGGCCACAGCGCGTCGAGATCGGCGCCCGAGATGCGCGGCAGGCTCTCGCCGGTCGCGACGAGCCAGCGATCGCGCGCGATCACGCCGAGCGCCGCCGCGGCGGGGCCGCTGACGGCCATATGGACGTCGTGTACCGGCTCGGCCGGCTTGCCGTCGGGGCCGGCGCGGCGCGGCTCGTCGGGCCGATGTTCCGGCGTGTCGCGGCGGCCATTGGTCATGTCGATGCCGCCGACAAAGGCGAGCGCATCATCGATGACGACGATCTTCTGGTGATGCGCCGCATAGAAGGGATGCGCGGTATCGAGCTTGACGCTGATGCGCGGATGCTGCTGCCAGGGCGAACCGAACAGCAGCGGCATGACCGGGCTCGGCGCATGCAGCACCGCGACGCTCCAGATGAGCACCCGCACTTCGAGATCTGGATGCGCCTCGACGAGGCCGCGCAGCAGATCGCCGAGCGTTGGCCCGTCATCGGTCAGCCGGATCGCATCGTCGAAATCCCAGCCGATGATCATGATCGAGCGACGCGCAGAGCGGAGCGCCTGCTCGAGATGCCGGAAATAGTCGAACCCGTCGACCATCACCGCCGTCCGCGCCGAGGTCTCGCTGCGCCAGGCATTGCGCCCCGGCGCGAGCAGCCCCGCTGCCGATGGGCGCCCGCGCGCCGATCTCGTTTCAGCAGCCGGTTCCGCGACGCTGCGGCGCGCGCTCATGGTCATGGTCAATTGCGATCGAACCCCTTGTCGGCGCCATCGCCGAGCATCGCATCGGTATCGGCGGCGAATTCCTCGACCAGCGGCGCGAGATCGCGCGAGACGAGCCGCGCCACTTCCTCGGCCCGCGCCCAGCGACGGCGGCGGCGGTCGGATTCAGGCCAGGCGGCGGCTTCCTCGGCGACGCCGAGCGGATAGACGAGGATATGCACCGTTCCCGCCTCGCCAGCATGATCGAAGCCGCCGATCGGCAGCACGTCGATCGAGCCCTTGACCCCCGCCTCTTCCCAGGCTTCACGCTCCGCCGCCTCGAACGGAGCCTCGGTCGGGCGCATATGGCCCTTGGGCAGGATCCAGCGGCCGGCACGGTCCGTGATCAGCAGGATTTCGACATGGTCGGCGCGTAGCCGATAGGGCAGCGCGCAGCAGAGCTTGTCGGAAGCATCGGAGCCCGGAGGACTGGACATTCAGGCCCAGCGCCCTTCCGCGCCGCCTTCGACCGTCAGCTCCACGGCATAGCCCTCGGCCATGGCGCGGCCGGCGGTGCTCACCGCGGCCTCGAAGGCCGCTTCCTTGGTGACATAGGGGCCTGCGACGTCTTCGTCGTGGCGAACGACCCAATGGTCCTCGCGCGGCAGAACCTGATATCTGGCAACAGTCATGACCCGCCCTCCGACGATCGGTTGCGATATGCAGCCAACATCGTCGCCGCCGGCTGGTTCCGCTCACGCGGGATCGATCACGGCCATGCTGCGTTGCGGAAACATCCACGCAGCGGAGTAGAACCCTTGGATCCGATCGTCTCGCCGCCCGATCTCAATGCCGGCGCCGCCATGGCCTGGACCTGGAGCGTCGCCTTCCTCCCTCGCCTCCTGACCGCGCTCATCGTGCTCGTGGCGGGCATCACGCTCGCGCGCTTCGCCGGCCGCTTCGTCTCGGGCTATGGCGGCAGCGTCGCGCATATCGACCGCACGGTGCGGCCGGTGCTCGGCGCCGTGGTGCGCTATGCGATCATCGTCTTGACCGCGATCGCGACGCTCGGCCAGCTCGGCGTGCAGACCGCCTCGCTGCTCGCCGTGCTCGGCGCCGCCGGCCTCGCCATCGGCCTCGCGCTGCAGGGCACGCTCACCAACATCGCCGCCGGCATCATGCTGCTCTGGCTGCGCCCGTTCCGCGCCGGCGACTATATCGAGCAGGTTTCCGGAAATATCGCCGGCACGATCGAGGAGATGGGGCTCTTCGCCTGCCGCCTCGTCACCTATGACGGCGTCGTGATCTTCGCGCCCAATTCGACGATCTGGAACGTGGCGCTGCGCAATCATACCCAGTCGCGGGCGCGGCTGATCGCCTATCAGGTCAACCTGCCGGCCGGGGCGGATGTGGAACTCGCCCGCGCGACGCTACGCGAGGCGACGCTCGCCGCGCCCGATGTCAGCCAGCAGCCGGCGCCGGAAGTGGCGCTCGACAAGGCGACGCAGTCGGGCCTCGTCCTGCTCTGCCGCTTCTGGGCCGAACGCGGCAAGGCGGGTGCCGTGCAGCGCTCCTGGCCGGAGCTGGTACGCGAGAAGCTCGCCGCGCGGCTCGGCACCGAGAAGCCGGTCGAGATCGTCCGCCTCCTGCCGACCGACGCCGATCCGTCGCGTCTGATCGCCTGACGGAAGCCGCTTTCGACATGAAAAGGCCGCCGCACCCCTCGGGATGCGGCGGCCTTTATGATACGCGGACGGCCTAGAGGATCGGCTTGCCGCCGGTCACCGCGATGGTCGCGCCCGAGACATAGCTCGACTGCGGATCGGCGAGCATGACATAGGCGGTCTGCAGCTCCGCCGGCTGGCCGGGCCGCTGCATGGGCACCTGCTTGCCGAAATTGGTGACCTTGTCCTCGGGCATGGTCGAGGGGATGAGCGGCGTCCAGATCGGACCCGGGGCCACGCAATTGGCGCGGATGTTCTTCTCGGCGAGCATCTGCGCGAGGCCGGCGGTGAAGTTCTGGATCGCGCCCTTGGTCGTCGCATAGGCGAGGAGATGCGGGCTCGGCGTATCGGCGTTGATCGAGGTCGTGTTGATGATCGAGCCGCCCTTCTTCATATGCGGCACCGCGGCCTTGGTGAGGTAGAACATCGCGTGGATGTTGACGCGGAAGGTCAGGTCCCATTCCTCGTCGCTGATCTCCTCCATGGTGGAGAAGCTCGCCTGATGCGCGGCGTTGTTGACGAGGATGTCGATGCCGCCGAGTTCCTTCACCGCCGTGTCGATGATCGCGCGGCAATGCGCCGGGTCCTGGATGTCGCCTGCGACGAGCACGGCCTTGCGGCCCTCCGCCTCGACGAGCTTGCGCGTCGCCTGCGCGTCCGCGTCCTCGTTCAGATAGGAGATCAGGACGTCGGCGCCCTCGCGGGCATAGGCGATGGCGACGGCGCGGCCGATGCCGCTGTCGCCGCCGGTGATCACGGCCTTGAGGCCCTTGAGGCGGCCCGAGCCCTTGTAGCTCTCCTCGCCATGGTCCGGCACCGGCTTCATGGCCTCGGTGGCGCCCGGCATCGGCTGCTGCTGCTTCTCGAAGGGGGGAGTCGGTCGCTCGTTCATGGAAAGCCTCTTTCGTTTGGGGGAGGGTTGTTGACCCAACCCCGCCGGAAGAAGCCTGTTCCCAAGTGTCTAGAGCCTTTCCTGGCTTGCTGGAAGCGCTCTGCCGGCCTGCTCCGGGCCAAGGTCGAGGGCTTTGGCGACGGCCGTACCCGGGGTACGGCCGAGAC
>CAWZZK010000165.1:0-6571 GCA_963966455.1 Kaistia sp.
GACACGTTCAACTGCCCGGCCGAGGTCGCCGAGGCGCGCTACGGCCTCGCCGTCGACCAGATGGCGCTCAATCCCGAGCCGGGCGGCGAGGGCGAGTGGCGCGGCGGCAAGGGCATCAACACCCACTACCGCGTCCGTGCCGACAACAACTTCCTGTCCATCGGCTATACCCGCTCGCGCATTCCGCCATGGGGCGTCGACGGCGGGCTCGACGGTACGCCGAACTATGTCGAGGTTCTGCGGCCGGGCAGGGACCCCGAGCGCTATGCCTTCGGCACAGACATCCCGCTCAATACGGACGATGTCGTGCGCGTCGTGACCGGCAATGGCGGCGGCTTCGGCGATCCGAAGAAGCGCAGCGCCGCGGCCATCGCCGACGACATCAAGAACGGCTACCTGACGCCCGAGCGCGCCGCCGAGATCTATGGCTATGGCGCGGAGGCGGCGGAATGAGCGCGACCCTCTTCACCGGCGGGCGGCTGCTCGATCCCGCCCGCGACGAGCTGCTCGACGGTTTCGAGGTGCTGGTGGTCGACGGGCGGATCGCGGAAGTGTCCGAACACCCGATCCGAGGCGCCGTCGCACAGCGGATCGACCTTCGCGGCAAGACGCTGATGCCCGGCCTCATCGATTGCCACGTCCATGTCGTCTCGACCACGGTCGATGGCTGGGCCAATACGCTGGCGCCGTCTTCGCTGGTCGCGCTGAAAGCCGGCCGGATCATGGAGACGATCCTGCAGCGCGGCTTCACCACCGTGCGCGATTGCTGCGGGGCCGATCTCGGGCTCGTCATGGCGATCGAGCAGGGCGTCGTCGATGGCCCGCGGCTGATCATCTCCGGCAAGGGGCTGACGCAGACGGGCGGCCATTGCGACCAGCGTGTCAGGACCGACGACCGTACCGAGGTGATGGAGGAGCGGCTCGGCAATCTCGGCCGCATCGTCGACGGCGTCGACAATGTCCGGCTCGCCGCGCGCGAGGAACTGCGCAAGGGCGCGAAGTTCGTCAAGATCATGGCGAATGGCGGCGTCTCTTCGCCGACCGATCCGATCCACTCGATCCAGTACTCCCGCGACGAGATCAGGGCGATCGTCGAGGAGGCGGAGAACGCCGGCACTTATGTCTCGGCGCATGTCTATACCGACAAGGCGATCCGCCGCTCCGTAGAATGCGGCGTCCATTCGCTCGAGCATTGCAACCTGATCCAGCCGGAAACCGCACGGCTTGCTGCCGAGGCGGGCTGCATCGCCGTGCCGACCCTCGTCGCCTATGAGGGGCTGGCGCTCGAAGGCGAGCGCTTCGGCCTCTCGAAGGAATCGGCTGCGAAGATCGAGACGGTGCGCAAGGCCGGGCTCGAGTCGCTCGCGATCATGCAGGAAGCCGGGCTGCCGATGGCGTTCGGATCGGATCTCCTCGGCGAACTCCAAAAGTACCACACGATGGAGTTCGAGATCCTCGCCCGCGTCCTGCCGGCGGCGGAGATCATCCGCTCGGCGACGCTGGTCGGCGCGAAGCTGTGCCGTCTCGAAGGGGAGATCGGCGTCATCGCCCCGGGTGCCGAGGCCGACCTTCTCGTCGTCGACGGCGATCCCTATGCCGACATCACGCTTCTCGCCGGAGACGGCGCACACATGTCGGCCATCATGCGCGGCGGGCGCTTCTACAAGAACCGGCTGAACTGAGGTGGCCTTGGCCGCCCCCAAGCACAAGAGCCGCCGAGCGGCCTTCCAGAATTCGGCCCGGGAATGATCCGTGGCCGCGGAACAACAGCGGAGCAGAACCATGACGATGAAATCGAGACTGATCCAGCTCGCGACCGGCGCCGCCGCGCTTGCGATGGGCGCGATGGCCGCGCAGGCGGCGGACTACCGCATTGCCTATCTCGCCGCCTCCAGCCAGAACGGCTTCAACCAGGCGATCTGGGAAGGCGTCCAGAAGGCCGCCAAGGCGCGCGGCGTCGAGGTCGAGATCTTCAACGGCGAGTTCGACGCCACGAAGCAGTTCTCGCAGGTCGAGGACATCGTCGCCGGCGGCAAGTTCCAGGGCATCGTGATCACCCCCAATGACAGCGTCGGCATCGCCGCCGCCGTCGAGGAGGCCACCAAGGCCGGGGTCAAGGTCGCGACCACGCTCTTCCCGATCGGACCCAAGCTCGACGTGCTCGAGCCGCAGGTTCCCGGCCTCGTGACGACCGTCGCCTCCAATCCGGCGATCGGCGCCAAGGCACAGGCGGATGCCGTGATCGAGTTCTGTAAGGACAAGAACCCCTGCAAGGTCGCGATCATCATCGGCCAGAAGATCTATCCCTTCGACAATCTGCGCTACCAGACCTATCTCGACACGCTGAAGCCTGAGGCGAACATCGAGATCGTGGCGACGGTCGAGGGCAACTACGATCCCGACAAGTCGATGGCCGGCATGCAGGACGTGCTGCAGGCGCACAAGGACATCAATGTCGTGCTCTCCAACGCCGACCAGCACCTCGTCGGCGCCGAGATCGCGCTCGAGGACGCCGGCCTCGATGTGCCCTCGCTCTACCTGATCGGCGGCGGCGCCAACCAGATCGCCATCGACGCCATCAAGGCCGGCAAGTGGGACGCGACCCTCGCCCAGCTGCCGCGGAGCGAAGGCGAATATGCGCTGAACGGCGTCGTCGATGCGCTGGAAGGCAAGCCGACGCCGGCCTTCACCGACGAGCTGAAGCTTGGCGGCACCATGCCGGCGATCATCACCAAGAAGGCTCTCGACGAGCATCCGGACTACAAGCCGGAATGGCAGGGCTGAGGCAGGCCGAGGCCGCCTGTTTCGAGCAATGGCGCGTCATGGCCGCACTCGTTGCGGCCATTCACGCGGTGCTCGCGCGGGGACTGCGGTACGAACGACGTGGATGCCCGGGACCAGCCCGGGCATGACGTGCCCCCGGGTCGGATTCGCTTTCCGGTCATGAAGACGAGGATCAGAGATGCCCGATGACGCCGTCCGCCTCTCCGGCATCGAGAAGAGCTTCGGCAGCGCCCGCATCCTGAATGGCATCTCGCTCGCTTTCGCGACCGGCGAGGTGCATGCGCTGATCGGCGAGAACGGCGCCGGCAAGTCGAGCCTCGGCAAGGTCGTCGGCGGCTACTATTCCTTCGATGCCGGAACGCTGACGGTCTTCGGCAGGGAGGTCGGCCACTGGTCGCCGCGGGCCGCGCTGACGAGCGGCATCGCGATGATCCATCAGGAGTTGCAGCTCGTTCCCGAGTTGACGGTGGCCGAGAACGTCTTTCTCGGCATCGAGGAGAACCGGGCCGGTGTACTGACCGGCTCGGAGCAGGCGCGCTTCCGCGCGCTCGACGAGCGCTGCGGCTTCGGTCTTTCGCCGAACGCGGTCGTGGCGGACCTCCGCATCGCCGAGCGGCAGAAGGTGGAGATCATGCGGGCGATCGCCCGTGATGCTCGCGTCATCATCATGGACGAGCCAACGTCATCGCTGACCGCCGACGAGGCCGACAAGCTGCATCGCGTCATCCGCTGGCTGCGCGACGAGGGCCGCACCGTCATCTATGTCACCCACTTTCTCGACCATGTGCTGGAGACGGCGGACCGCGTCACCGTGATGCGCGACGGGCGCGTCGTGAAGACCGGCCCGATTGCCGCCGAGACCAAAGCGAGCCTTATCGAAGCGATGCTCGGCGAGCCGGCCGACGTGGCCTTTCCGCCCTTGCCCCCGGCGCCGGCGGCGGATGCGCCGGTGCTGCTGGAGGTCGCCGGCCTTTCGAGCGCGACCGGGCTCTCCGACATCAGCCTCGAGGTCAGGGCCGGCGAGATCGTCGGGCTCGTGGGACTCGTCGGCTCCGGGCGCAGCGAACTGGCGCGCGCCATCTTCGGCGCCGATCCCTCGACCGGCACGGTGCGCATCGGCGGTGCGGCCTATGACGATCGCAGCCCGCGCCTCTCGGTGCAGCGCGGCCTCGCCTTCGTGCCGGAGGATCGCCGCAAGCAGGGGCTCGACCTCGTTCAGACGGTCCGGCCCAACATGTCGCTGCCGCATCTCTCGCTGGTCTCGCGCCTCGGCGTGTTGCGGCCGCGCGACGAGCGCCGGCGCACCGCCGAGATGATCAGGCACTTCAACATCGTCCCCGGCCAGATCGACGGCGAGGTCGCGTTCTATTCGGGCGGCAACCAGCAGAAGGTGCTGCTCTCGAAATGGGTCTACGGCAATCCGAAGGTCGTGATCCTCGACGAGCCGAGCCGCGGCGTCGATATCGGCGCCCGCCGCCGGATCCATGATTTCGTCGTGGAACTCGCCCGCGGCGGAGCGGCGGTGCTGCTGATCTCCTCGGAACTCGAAGAGGTCATCAGCCTCTCGCATCGCGGCTATCTGATGCGCGACGGGCGCATCATCGGCGAGGCCGACTGCCGGGCCCTCACGGTGGAGGACGCGCTCTTCCGCCTCTTCAATGTCGAAAAGCAGATGGGAGCGGCCTGATGTCCGGCACCACCTCCACCGCCCGCTCCGCGCAGGCGACGGTTCCACCAGGGCGCCGGGCGATCGCCTTCCTGCAGCGCTACGGCATCCTCATCATCATCGCGCTGCTGATGGCCGGACTGACCATGCTGTCGGACTCGTTCCTGACGCCGCGCAACCTGCTCAACATCGTCAACCAGAGCGCGCCGCTCGCCATCATCGCCTGTGCGCTGACCCTCGTGATCATCGGCGGCGGCTTCGACCTTTCGGCCGGCGCCGTATTCGGCGTCGCCAGCGTCTCCGCGGCCTGGCTCGCGGTCAATGTCGATCCGATGCTGGGCATCGTCGCGGGGCCGCTGGTCGGGCTGGTGCTCGGGCTCGTCAACGGCCTCATCATCACCGGCTTCAACGTCCATTCCTTCCTGGCGACGCTGGCGAGCTCGATGGTCTTCCGTGGCATCGCGATCCTCATCACGGGCGGCGCGCTGATCCCGGTCCGCATGGAGGAGTTCGCCTGGCTCGGCCGCGGCCGGGTCGGCATCGTCAACATCGCCGTCATCGTCTTCGTCGTCTTCGCGCTGGCGATGATGTTCCTGCTGAACCGCACGACCTTCGGCCGCCGCGTCTTCGCGGTCGGCGGCAACGAGGAGGCGGCGATCCTCTCCGGCGTGCGCACCAACCTGGTTAAGATCGCTACCTTCGGGCTGACCGGCTTCGCGGCCGGCCTTGCCGGCGTCATCGCGGTATCTCGCATCTCGATGGGCCAGCCTCAGGCCGGCGTCGGCATGGAGCTCGACGCCATCGCCGCCGTCATTCTCGGCGGCACGTCGATCTATGGCGGCAAGGGCGCGATCTGGCGCTCGATCGCCGGCGTGCTCCTGCTCGCGCTGATCGGCAACGGCTTCAACATCCTGAACGTCAATCCGTTCTTCAAGGACCTGACCACCGGCCTCATCATCGTCGTCGCGGTGGCGCTCTCCGCCGGCCGCAAGCGGCGCTAACGACGCGGCGTCATTCCGCCGCCGCCTGCCGCGGCCGGCAGAAGGCGTCGTGCAGCGCCTGGACGACGGCGATCACCTCGGGCGTGGTGATGCGGTAATAGACCGTCGTGCCCTCGCGGCGCGATGCGACGAGGCCGTCGGCCCTGAGCCGCATGAGTTGCTGCGACATCGGAACCTGCTCGATGCCGAGTTCGCTGCGCAGCTCCGCAACCGTCTTCTCCTGATCGCCAAGCGCGCAAAGCGCCAGCAGCCGCTGCGGATGGGAGAGGCTGCGCATCAGGTCGGCGGCTCGCTCGGAGGCCGGGATCATTTCTTCTACATTCATGATCTTGAATTTATAACTTCTGAATGTTACGTGCAAGTCCGTCGGGGGCGGCGCGGGTCGCCCCGCCGTCAAGGGGCTTCACCATGACCATAGATCGTGCCGTTCTCGTGTTCGCCGGCTGCGTCATTCTCGCTTCGCTGCTGCTCGCGCATTTCATTTCGCCGTGGTGGCTGCTGCTGACCGCTTTCGTCGGCCTCAACCTGATCCAGTCGGCCTTCACCGGGTTCTGCCCGGCCGCGATCGTCTTCAAGCGGGCCGGCCTCCGGTCCGGCTGCGCCTTCCGCTGATCGAAGGGGAATTGCCATGTCGCGTCGCGGAATCATCGCGCCTTCCGTCCTCGCGCTCGTCGCGGCGCTGACGGCCACGGCCGCCGGCGCGGCGGAGTTCACCGTCGAGCCGGTCTCGATCCCTGAAATGAAGGCGGTGTTCGGCGAGGTCCGCGCCCGCACGGTCGTCCCGGCGCGGGCGCGGATCGGCGGCACTCTGCAGTCCGTTTCGGTCACCGAGGGCAGCGAGGTCGCGGCGGGAGCGGTCATCGCACGTGTGGTCGACGACAAGCTGGCGCTGCAACGCGATGCCGCCGAGGCCAATGTCCGTCAGGCGACCTCCAGCCTCGCGAAGGCGGTGGCCGATCTCGACCGCGCCAAGCAGCTGCTCGCCAAGGGCGTGACCAGCCAGAGCCAGCTCGACCAGGCGACCACCGCCCATGATGTCGCGACCAGCCAGCTCGCGGCCGCGGAGGCGGCGCTCGCCGTCGTCGATCAGCAGAGCCGCGAGGGCGATGTCCTCGCCCCC
>CAWZZK010000166.1:0-12377 GCA_963966455.1 Kaistia sp.
GCTTCCTCGGCTCGCCCTCGATGAACACCATCCCCTGCGCGATCGTCGGCGGCGGCGCCGAGGGAAGCGTCCAGCCGGACGGCTGCGCGAAGATCTCGGTCTCGGCCGTGATCCCGACCACGGCGGCCGGCAAGCGCGGCACCTTCGGCGTCCGCCCGGAGGATCTTGTGCTCACCGACGGACCGGACGCGATCTTCACCGGCACGATCGACATCGTCGAGCAGCTCGGCGAGGTCACGCTCATCTATGTCGATGTCGGCACGTCCGAGCCGATCGTCGCCAAGGTCGATGCCGATGTCGCGGTCTCGAAGGGCCAGAAGATCGCCCTGACCGCCGAAAAGCGCCACCTGCACGTCTTCGACGAGAACGGCGTCGCCTATCCGCGGGGGTGATCGCGCGCGGATGGCGCCGCCGCGGCGAGCCATCCGTTCGCCCGATACCAGCCTATGACGTCTGCGAGCGTTTCCTCGACAGGACGGAAGGCGAGGCCGAGCTCGCGCGCGGCCTTCTCGGCGCTGAAGCGATAGCGTCCGTCCTCCCGCCGCATCAGCCTGACGGTCGCGAGACTGACCAGAGCGGGCCTGCCGAACAGTCTCTGGCCGAGTTCTTCCGCGATGCCGATGAGCGTGAGCAGCGGGAAGGGGACTTTCATCTTCGGACCGGCAATTCCAGTCACGCGCTCGAGCGCCGCGACGAGGTCTGCCATCGTCATCGGCCGCCCGGCGGCGAGATAGAGTTCGCCCCGCCGGCCGTTCTCGGCCGCCGCGATCTCCGCCAGCGCGACGTCGCGCGCATCGACCACGGAGAACCCGCCCGGCGGAATGCCGGGCAGCTTGCGCCTTGCATGGTCGAGCACGATCTGGCCGGCGGCGGTTGGGCCGGCATCCCCCGGTCCGAACATGAAGCCCGGCAGGACGAAGCAGCCATCCATGTCGGGATGCGCCCTCAGGAAGTCGTTGACGGCACGGTCCGACAGGATCTTGCTCGCATAATAGTCGTCCGCATCCTCGATCCGCCGCGCCATCCTTTCGTCGATCAGGCTGCCCCGCGGGCCGTCCAGCACGGCGATCGACGAGGTATGCACAAAGCGACGGATTCCGGCGGCATGGGCGGCGGCGAGCAGCGCCGTGGTCGCCGCGACATTGGTCGCGATCAGAGCGTCGCGGTGGCGCCCGCCCTTATAGCTGTCGCGAAAATAGGCTGCGGTGTGGAACAGGACGTCGTGCCCGCCGAGGCGGTCGGCGAATGCGGGTACGTTGCCCATATCTCCCTCGACCACTGCCACGTCGAGATCGCCGAACATCCGCGATGCCTTGTCGCGGGAGCGCACCAGCGCCGTGACGCGCACGCCGCGCTGGCGAAGCGACCGCACGAGATTGTTGCCGAGCAGCCCGGTTGCCCCGGTGACGAATGCGCTGGCGAGTGCCATGGTGTTCTGATCCGATGAGGGATTGGGATACCGATCGGTCTTTAAAATACCGATCGGTATCCAAAGTTCAAGTGGTCTGCGAGTGGAGTCGGTCATGGCGCGTCTGACGCGTGAGGAGAGTCGGGCGAGAACGCGGGAGCGATTGCTGGCTTCGGCGGCGCGTGCGTTCGCGAGGGCCGGCTATGGCGGTGCCAGCGTCGACGAGATCGCCGAGGAGGCGGGCTTCTCGAAGGGGGCGTTCTATTCCAACTTCCCGTCCAAGGAGGCCATCTTCCTCGCTCTCCTCGAGCAGAAGAAGCTCGGCGAAATCGCCGCCATCCGCGCCCTGCTGGCCGAGCCCGATACGGATACGCTCATGCAGGGCCTTCGCGCGTGGTTCAACGCGTCGCATGGTGATCCCACCCTGTCGCTGCTCGCTGCCGAGATCGAACTGCAGGCGCGGCGGAGCGAGAGCCTCGCAGTCGGCTACCGCGCGCTGCAGGGGCGGCTGAGCGGGGAGTTGGTTGGCTTCATCACCGCCGTCTTCGCGCGTCTCGGCCTCCGGCCCCCTGCGCCGGTATCGGATATCGCGGCGACCTTCATCGCGATCTCGAATGGCGCGGCCATGGCGAGCGATGCGGGAGCGAACCCGTCCGGCCGGCTTATGCTGCTATTTCTCGACATGGTCCTGAAGGCCAGCCGCCCGATCGCGGACTTGGGCCCGACAGTCTGGCCGCTCACGCCAGCCGGCGGGCGATGATCGGGCCCTCGCGGCGGAGCGTCAGTTCGATATGACCGGCCTGGGTCACGTCGAGGATCTTCGAGGGGCGGTAGGCGCAGATATTCTCGCCGCCGCGATGGCGGAGGCTTGCATAGAAGAGGCCATCCTCGCCGCGGGCGCGCGCCGCCTCGCCGAAGGCCTGCGCGGCGGCATAGTCCGATGACGAATAGAGCCCCGCCGGCGCCTTGGCGACATCGCGGATGTCGAGGTAGCGACCGTCGAGCCGGGCGCCATAGGCGCGATAGGTGGCGGTGAAGCGGTCCATCCGGCTCGCGACCAGCTCGCGGCGCAGGTGATGGCCGACTTCGGCGACAGCCGTCTCGATGCGCATGGCCCCATACCAGGCGCCGAGCGCGCCCGACGAGAAGCGCAGCCCCGTCGGCGGCGTGTGCAGGAACGACGCCATGACGACGCTGGCATTGGCGCGGCCATAGACCCATTCGCTCTCGGGCAGCCGCTTCAGCCGCTCGGCGACGAGCCGGTCATTGGTCCACCCCTCGAGTTCCATCACCGCCGCGAGGTCGTCCGGCGAGGCCACGTCGTCGAAGGCGCCGATCGGGGGAAAGCGCGACGGTATCAGGCGATGCGTCGGACCGTCGATCGCGATGCGCTCATCGGCGGTCATCGCTCAGGCCCAGACGATGTCGTCGTCGCCGATCGGGGCGGCGACGTCGTCGAGCGCCGGCAGCGGCGCCGCGAACAGCCCGCCGCGCCAGGCGTCGAGATGGCGCCGCAGCAGCAGCAATCCGTCCTGCGTGCCGTTGGCGGCGAGGGCGAGCGGCGGCTGGCCGCCGAAGAGCGGGCCGTCATTGGGGCTGTGCAGCCAGTCGAGCGCCGTCCGGTCATCGGTGAAGAGAATGCGCATCGCCTTGTGGATGCCGAGCACCGCCGAGATGCGCAGCAACGTGTCGAGCGGCAGCGTCAGCGCCATGCCGGCCCGGGCCTTGGCGAGCCAGCCGAAATAGGTCGAGCGGCCGGGAAGCCCGAGCATCCGCATCCGCTCCGTCTCGCCGAGCCGCCACTGGTCGGCGATGGCGGCGAAGGCGCGAAGGCCGGGTCCGCTCAAGCGGCGGCGATCGGCGGCCGAAAAGGGGCTCGTACCGCCGCTCTCGGCTCCGATGATCGGACGCTGTCCGGCTGATGGCATCATAGCTCCAGTCCAGTTACGGACAATATAGTCCGAAAATGGACAAGAACAAGATCGTCACGGCGTCTCAGCCGGGATGCAGCGGCTCGAGGAATTCGAGTCGATTGCCGAAGGGGTCGGCGAGATAGAAGCGCCGGTAGCCAGGAAGCGGCTCATCGTCGATCGGAACGTGACCGGCGGCGCGAAGCAGGCCGCGCAGCGAGTCGAGGTCGTCGACGCGAAAGGCGGGATGCGCCTTTCGGGCGGCGTGGAAGGGCTCCTCTACGCCGAGATGCAATTGCCGATCGCCGAGGGCGAACCAGACGCCGCCCCGCCTCGCGAGATTCTCCGGCTTGGGGATTTCTGCAAGCCCGAGAAGCTCGCCATAGAACTGCCGCGCGAGCGCCTCTTCGCCGCGCGGCATGGCGATCTGGACATGGTCGAGGCCGACGATGGGCATCGTCTCAGCGCATTGCCGCCGCGATGGCCTGCTTGCAGCCGCCGGAGAGCCGCGCCGCGTTCTTCCTCAAGCAGGCGACGCCATTGCCGGCGCCGAGCCGGACGGTGCTGCAATAGCGGGCGAAGTCGGCCCCGCAATATTGGCGGACGATCATCGCCTCCTGCCGTGGGGTGAGCGGCGGCATCGGGGGAGGGGGCGTCGCGGCTGCCTTGGGTTTCGCCGGCGCCGGAGCGGGCGTCGCGGCAGCCGGCGCAGCCGGGGTCGCAGCAGGCGCAGGAGCGGGCGCCGTCGCGGCGGGTGCGCTGGCAGCGCCGCCAGAGGCCGCGGTCACCGCCTGCTGGCAGGAGGGCGAGAGCTTGGCGAGATTCGTTTGCAGGCATTGCAGCGCTTCGCTGCCGCCCGGCGGCACGCTGGCGCAGTTGGCGCGATAATCGCTCTGGCAGGCGGATTTCAGAGCCTGCTGCTGGCTGCTCGTCAGCGCGGCCGCGCCGGCGGCGAGTAGCGGCAGCAGGGCCGCCGCCAAGCCGAGGCGAACGGCCGGAATGCGGAAACGGGTGGTCGTCATCGGAAGCCCTCCATCGCCCGATGGTCGGCCCGGCCGATGCCCCCCGTCGCATCGCGAGGCCGAAGCGCGCGCAGCATCGCACGCGCTTCGCCGCTCCAGCAACGGCTTCAGCGGTCGAGCCGGAACACCGTCTCGGCGACGCCGGGGACCGGGCTCGCATAGGCGAAGAGCCCGCCCGCGAGCCGCTCCGTCGGACCCGAGCCGCCTTGCGCGGTGGTGATGTAGAGCGTCTTCAGATCCGGACCGCCGAAGGTGCAGTTGGTGATGTTGCCGACCGGCATGTCGAGCACGCTCGCCACCTTGCCCTCGGGCGTGACGCGCACGACGCAGCCGCCGCCATAGCGCGTGTTCCACAGATGCCCTTCCGCGTCGATCTGCGAGCCGTCGGGCGAGCCGCGTTCGAAGCCGGCGAACCAGACGCGCTCATGGGCGATCGCGCCGCTCGCGCTGTCGTAGTCATAGGCCCAGATCTCGTTCTTCAGCGTGTCGCCCGTGTAGAACCGGCGGCGCTCGAGATCCCAGGCCATCGTATTGGAGATGCCGATATCGCCGCGCAGCGTTTCGGTCGAGCCGTCGCCGCGCACGCGGTAGAGCTGGCCGCGGGCGGGCCCGCTGATATCGACGCCCGAGCCGTCCGGGGCGACATTGTTGAACATCGATCCGACGATGAGGTCGCCATGGGGATCGGGCCGGCCGTCATTGAGCCGCGCGCCGGGCGTGTTCTTCTCCGGCGTCGCGAAATCGCTGCGCGAATCCGTCTCGACCTTCCACAGGATCACCTTCGAGCCGAGCGCGATGATGAGCGTGCCGGGGCGGTCGGTGAGGCCGATCGTCGTGACCGGCTCGTCGAAGAACCAACTGCGGACCGAGCCGCTCTCGGTGTCGAGGCGGTGGATCAGGAAGCGGTTGATGTCGGTCCAGTAGACCGCCCGTTCCGCGGCGTGCCATGTCACGCCTTCGCCGGTTCGGTCTCCCGCCGGTACGATGCATCGGGGTTCGGTCATCATGGGGTCTCCTTGGCCCGTATCATGCTTGGCTCTTGTCCGGGGCCTGCCCGGAAGGCGGAGCGCACCTTAGGGCAAACTGGTCGCAGGAGTTTTATTTCGATGCTCTAATTTTCACGCTCAACATATGAAGCGGAATTGGATAGGACACCGTGGCGAACCAGGCCTTGCCGGTCCGGTGTCGGGAAAGAGGGATTTCATGACCAGTCGAATCATCGCCGTCGACCCCTTCGACCTCGTCGTGTTCGGCGCCACCGGCGACCTTGCCTATCGCAAGCTGCTGCCGGCGCTGTTCCACCGTCATCGCGACGGCCAGCTGCCCGACGTTTCGCGCATCATCGCCGCCTCGCGCCGCAAGCTCTCGGACGACGACTACCGCAAGCTCACCGAGGAGGCGCTAACCAAGTTCGTGCCGGCGGCCGAGCGTGAGCCGGAGCAGATCGAGTCCTTCCTGAAGCGCATCTTCTATGTCTCGGTCGACGCCAAGATCGACGATGCCGGCTGGCCTGAACTCGGCCGCGTGCTGGAAGAGGGCAAGGATCGCGTCCGCGCCTTCTATCTCGCCGTGTCGCCGGATCTCTTCGGCGTCATCTGCGAGGGTATCGGCGCGCATGGGCTGATCACGCCCGAGACCCGCGTCATCATCGAGAAGCCGATCGGCAAGAGCCTCGCCTCGGCCACCGCGCTCAACGACGCGGTCGGCAAGGTGTTCAAGGAAAGCCAGATCTACCGCATCGACCACTATCTCGGTAAGGAGACGGTCCAGAACCTCATGGCGCTGCGCTTCGCCAACGCGCTGTTCGAGCCGCTCTGGAACGCCGCCCATATCGATCATGTCCAGATCACCGTCGCCGAGAATCTCGGCGTCGAGAGCCGCGCCGGCTATTACGACACCGCCGGCGCGCTGCGCGACATGGTGCAGACCCATATCCTGCAGCTTCTCTGCCTCGTCGCCATGGAGCCGCCGAACCAGTTCGAGGCGGATGCGATGCGCGACGAGAAGCTGAAGGTGCTGCGCTCGCTGAAGCCCATCAATGCCGGCGATCTCGAGGCCGTGACGGTGCGCGGCCAGTACCGTGCTGGCGCGTCGGCCGGCGGGCCGGTGCCCGGCTATCTGCAGGAGCTCGGCCGCGACGATTCGGTGACCGAGACCTTCGTCGCGCTGAAGGCCGAGATCGAGAACTGGCGCTGGGCGGGCGTGCCCTTCTATATCCGCACCGGCAAGCGCCTGCCGGAGCGCATTTCCGAGATCGTCGTCTCGTTCAAGGCGATCCCGCATTCGATCTTCGGCGATGCGGCGGGGCAGCTGGTCTCGAACCAGCTCGTCATGCGCCTGCAGCCCGACGAGGGCGTCCGCCTCTGGCTGATGATCAAGGATCCCGGCCCGGGCGGCATGCGCCTTCGCCATGTCCCGCTCGACATGAGCTTCGCGCAGACCTTCAAGGTCCGCAGCCCCGAGGCCTATGAGCGGCTGCTGATGGACGTGATCCGCGGCAATGCCACTCTGTTCATGCGCCGCGACGAGGTCGAGGCGGCGTGGAAGTGGATCGACCCGATCCTTGACGGCTGGTCGGCCTCGCGCGAGGCGCCGAAGGGCTACACCGCCGGCACCTGGGGACCGTCCTCGGCCATCGCCCTCATCGAGCGCGACGGACGCACCTGGCACGAGGAAATCGACTGACGGCCTTTCCAACGAGAGGGAGGCCGCATTGCCGGGCGCGGAGGTGCCCGGCCACGAGGAGACCTGACGCATGACCATCCATCCACGGGTCGCAGAGGTCACGGCGCGCATCCGCGCCCGCAGCGAGAAGAGCCGCAGCCGCTATCTGGACCGCGTTGCCGCCGCCTTGAAGGCGGGCGTGCGCCGGGCCGGGCTCGCCTGCGGCAACCTCGCCCATGGCTTCGCGGCCTGCGGCGTCGACGACAAGGCGGCGCTGAAGGGCGACGTGGTGCCCAATCTCGGCATCATTACCGCCTATAACGACATGCTCTCCGCCCACCAGCCCTACGAGACCTATCCGGAGCTGATCCGGAGGGCGGCGCGCGAGGCGGGCGGCGTGGCGCAGGTCGCCGGCGGCGTCCCGGCCATGTGCGACGGCGTCACGCAGGGCCAGACCGGCATGGAGCTGTCGCTGTTCTCGCGCGACGCCATCGCCATGGCGGCGGCGATCGGCATGTCGCACAACATGTTCGACGCCTCGGTCTATCTCGGCATCTGCGACAAGATCGTGCCGGGTCTCATGATCGCGGCGCTCTCTTTCGGCCATATCCCGTCGGTGTTCGTGCCCGCCGGCCCGATGACGACCGGCCTTCCGAATGGCGAGAAGGCGCGCATCCGCCAGCTTTATGCCGAAGGCAAGGTCGGCCGCGCCGAACTGCTCGAGGCGGAGAGCGCCTCCTATCACGGCCCGGGCACCTGCACTTTCTACGGCACCGCCAACACCAACCAGATGATGATGGAGATCATGGGGCTGCATATCCCCGGCGCCTCCTTCGTCAATCCGAACACGCCGCTGCGCGACGCGCTGACCAAGGCTGCCACCAAGCGGGCGCTCGCCATCACCGCGATGGGCAACGAGTTCACGCCGATCGGCGAGCTGGTCGACGAGCGGGTGATCGTCAATGGCGTCGTCGGGCTGCACGCCACCGGCGGCTCGACCAATCACACGCTGCATCTCGTCGCCATGGCCAAGGCGGCCGGCATCCAACTCACCTGGGACGATTTCTCCGATCTTTCGGACGTCGTGCCGCTGCTGACGCGCGTCTATCCGAACGGCCTCGCCGACGTGAACCATTTCCACGCCGCCGGCGGCATGGCCTTCCTGATCCGCGAACTGCTCGAGGCCGGCTATCTCCATGAGGACGTGAAGACGGTCTGGGGCCAGGGTCTCGCCGCCTATACGACCGAGCCGAAGCTAGAGGAGAGCGGCGCCGTCGTCTGGCGCGATGGACCGCGCGAGAGCCTCGACGAGAAGGTCCTGGCGCCGGTCGCGAAGGCCTTCCAGCCGACGGGCGGCTTGAAGCTCCTCTCCGGCAATCTCGGCCGCGCGGTGATCAAGATCTCCGCCGTCAAGCCGGACCGCCATGTCATCGAGGCGCCGGCGAAGGTGTTCGACGCGCAGGACCAGCTTCTTGCGGCCTTCAAGGCGGGCGAGCTCACGGGCGACTTCGTGGCCGTGATCCGCTTCCAGGGCCCGCGCGCTAACGGCATGCCGGAACTGCACAAGCTGACACCGACGCTCGGCATCCTGCAGGACCGCGGCCATCGCGTCGCGCTCCTGACCGACGGGCGCATGTCGGGCGCTTCGGGCAAGGTGCCGGCGGCGATCCATGTGACGCCGGAAGCGCTCGATGGCGGCCCCATCGCCCGCATCCGCGACGGCGACATGATCCGCGTCGATGCGGTGACGGGCCACTTCGACGTGCTCGTCGATCCGGCCGAATTCGCTGCCCGTCCGGCCGCCATCCGCCGCGAGGAGGAGGACGAGGTCTATGGCATGGGCCGCGAACTCTTCGAGATGTTCCGCCAGCGCGCCGGTGCGGCGGATCTCGGTGCCGGGGTCTTCTGAGGCGCCGCATCCGCTGCGGAATGAAATTCCAGATAGGCGACTGCTTTAGTCGTCTATCTGGAAGCGTCCACTGCTGAGCCGCAGCCCGCTCACTGCGCTTCGGGCGGCGCTATGCGAGGCTTAGCAAGGCCTTGCCGGCGCGCAGTCCTCTTGCGCCGGCGCTCGCGTCGTTTCACGCCGAAGAATGATTTTCCAAGCCCGCGCCGGAGTTTGGAACCGCCTTTGTCGTGTTTCTGCTGCGCTTTCCTTAAATAGCGTGCAAGGATTTCCTCGCGAAACGCGACCCGGTGCCGGAGATGGCGATGGCGGCAGCCCATCGGAAACTGTCGACCTTCCCGGCCTTCCACAGGGTGGAGGGACGCCGCGTCGTGATCGTCGGCGAAGGCCGCGAGGCGGCGGCGAAGCTGCGCCTCCTCTCCGAGACCAGCGCGAAGCTCGTCCTTTTCGCCCCGCATATCGAGCCGGAAGCCGCCGGCGATGCCGCGGCCGTGGGGGCCGAGCATGTCGCGCGCTGGCCGGAGGCGGCTGACCTCGAAGGCGCGGCGCTCGTCTTCGCCGCAACCGGCGAACTCGATCACGACACCAGGGTCCGCGACCTCGCCAAGGGCGCCGGCATTCCGGTCAATGTCGTCGACCGGCCGGAGCTGTGCGATTTCCATGTTCCCGCGCTCGTCAACCGCGCGCCGCTCGCCGTCGCTATCTCGACCGACGGCAAGGCGCCGGTGCTCGCCCGTCATGTCCGCGCGCGGATCGAAGGCCTGCTGACGCCGGCGATCGGCGATCTCGCCCATCTTGCCGAGCGGCTGCGCGAGCGCGTCATCGCCCGCATCCCGTCGGGCGATGCGCGCCGCCGCTTCTGGGCGCATTTCTTCTCCGGCCCCGCCGCCGCCAAGGTGCTGCAGGGCCAGATCGAGAGCGCCACCGATGTCGCCGAGCGTCATCTCGCGGCCGAGACCGGCGAGCGCCTTGTCGGTCATGTCAGCCTGGTCGGCGCCGGGCCGGGCGCCGAGGATCTCCTGACGCTGCGCGCCGTGCGCCTGCTGCAGGAAGCCGACGTCATCGTCTATGACAAGCTCGTGCCCGAGGCGGTCGTCGCCATGGGCCGGCGCGACGCGCTGCGCATCTATGTCGGCAAGGCCAAGGGCATGCATGCCGCCAGCCAGGACGAGATCAACGCCATCCTCGTCCGCGAGGCCAAGGATGGGCGCCGCGTCGTCCGCCTGAAATCCGGCGATCCGCTGATCTTCGGCCGTGCCGGCGAGGAAATGGCCGCGCTCCGGGCCGCCGGCATCCCGTTCGACATCGTGCCGGGCGTCACCGCCGCCATCGCCGCCGCCGCCGAAAACGAGATTCCGCTGACGCTGCGCGATGTCGCCTCCACCTTCGTTCTGGCGACCGGCCATGACATGCGCGGCGATACGCTGCCGGAATGGGCCGGCCTCGCGCTCGCAGGCTCCACGATCGCCGTCTATATGGGCCGCAGCGTCGCCTCCAGGGTGGCCGCGCGGCTGATCGAGAACGGGCTTTCCGCCTCGACGCCGGTGGCGGTGATCGAGAACGCCTCGCGCGAGGACCGCCGCGCCTTTGCCGGCCGCCTCGACGAACTCGCCGGCATCGCCGACCGTCCCGAACTGGACGGTCCCGTCGTCATCATCGTCGGCAAGGTGATCGCGGAGAGCGCGCTCGGCGTCGCGCCGCTGCCGCTCGCCGCCATGGCAGCCTGACCGCCGCGTCGCCCATTCCGGGAAGATCCCCATCCATGACCGCCAAAGCGCCCGTTCTTCACGTCATTACAGCCAATGCGCTGGGCGACGGCCTCGTCGTGTTCCTGACAGCCGATGGCGGCTGGAGCAACGACATCGCCGAAGCGCGGGTGTTCGGACCCGACGCGCTCGCCGAGGCCGTTGCCTATGGCAAGGCGCAGCATGACGCGCGCATCGTGGTGGAACCCTACGAGATCGAGGTGACTGTGGAAGGGGGCTTGCCGGTGCCGGTGCGCCTTCGCGAGCGGATCCGCGCCGAGCGCGGGCCGACGGTCGCCTATGGCGCGGCGGAGATCGCCGCCCGCGCCGCCAACAATACGTGAGAGCGCCCCATGTATCGCTATGACGAGTTCGACCAGGACTTCGTGACCGATCGCGTCGCGCAGTTCCGCGACCAAGTGAACCGGCGCCTCTCGGGCGAGCTGACCGAGGACCAGTTCAAGCCGCTCCGGCTGCAGAACGGAGTGTATCTGCAGCTGCATGCCTATATGCTGCGCATCGCGGTGCCTTACGGCACGCTCAACAGCCGCCAGATGCGCCGCCTCGCCCATGTCGCGCGCCGTTACGACCGCGGCTACGGCCATTTCACGACCCGGCAGAACCTCCAGTTCAACTGGCCGAAGCTCTCCGACATCCCGGACATCCTCGCCGAGCTGGCCGAGGTCGAGATGCATGCCATCCAGACCTCCGGCAACTGCATCCGCAACGTGACCGCGGATCACTTTGCCGGCGCCGCCGCCGACGAGGTCGCCGATCCGCGGCCTTACGCCGAGATCCTGCGCCAATGGTCGTCGCTGCACCCCGAATTCCTGTTTCTGCCGCGGAAGTTCAAGGTCGCGGTCACCGGCGCCGAGCGCGACCGCGCCGCGATCCAGGTGCATGACATCGGGCTGCATGTGAAGCGCGACGCGGACGGCCGGCTCGGCTTCGCCGTCTATGTCGGCGGCGGGCAGGGCCGCACGCCGATGCTGGCCAAGAAGATCCGCGACTTCCTCCCCGAGGAGGATCTGCTCTCCTATTGCGAGGCGATCCTGCGCGTCTACAACCTCTCCGGCCGGCGCGACAACAAATACAAGGCGCGCATCAAGATCCTGGTCCACGAGATGGGCGCCGAGGAGATCACGCGCCAGGTCGAGGAGGAATGGGAGCGCATCCGCCATGGTGCCCTGAAGCTGCCGCAGGGCGAGGTCGAGCGCATCCGCGAATATTTCGCTTTGCCGGAGGCCGTGCGCCCGCTGGCCGGCGATCCTTCACTTGCTGCCACGCGCGCGGCCGATCCGGATTTCGATGCCTGGGTTCGGCAGAATACGGTGCCGCATGCCGTGGCCGGCCATGTCTCGGCCACCATCTCGCTGAAGGCGATCGGCGGTACGCCGGGCGATGCCACCGACGCGCAGATGGACGCCGTCGCCGATCTCGCCGAGCGCTATGCCTATGACGAGATCCGCGTCAGCCACGAGCAGAATCTCATCCTGCCGCATCTGCCCGAGACGGCGCTCCGGCCCGTCTATGACGGGCTGGTCGCGGCGGATCTCGCGGCCGCCAATGCCGGCCTCGTCACCGACATCATCGCCTGCCCGGGCCTCGATTACTGCGCGCTGGCCAATGCCCGGTCGATCCCGGTGGCGCAGCGCATTTCCGAGCGTTTTGGCGACAGCGCCCGCCAGCGCGAGATCGGCGAGCTCAAGATCAAGATCTCGG
>CAWZZK010000167.1:0-3575 GCA_963966455.1 Kaistia sp.
AATAGCGCCCGCGCGGCTCGTCGAGCGCGGCGGCCGGGCCGCGGATCTCGGCGCGGAAGGCGCCGTCCTCGCTCACCACCTCGCCGACATGCCCGGCGCGCAGGAGGACGCGCTCGTCCGGCGCCTGCCAGTTCACGGTCAAGACCTCGACGCCGGCATGGTCGAAGCGGCCGATGGCGAGATCATGCGCCGCAATGCGATCCGAGCTGAGCGCGCCGGCGACCTCGAGCCCGCCGGTGGAGAAGCCGGCCTCGCTGACCGCCTCGCTCGCCGAGAGCCCGCTCGCCGCCTCGAACAGCGTGCCGTCGAAGGAAAGGTCGCGGTCGTGATCGGTGAAGCCGAGCCGCGTGCCGTCCGCGAGCGTCAGCCGCCAGCATTGGCAGAGAGTGGTCGCCTCGCCGGCGACATGGGCGGCGAGCCCTTCTGGAAGCACCCTCACGGCCGGATCTCCAGGAGCGGGATAGACGGGATCTCGCCGGCCTCGAAGGCGGCGAGGTTGATGGTGAGCGTATCGGTGTCGAAGCGCACCGGCACGTCGAAGCGGAAGCCGGCGGTGACGATCGCGCCCGAGGGCGGGATGTGGCCAGCTGCGAAGGTGATGCGGCCGGTCGCATGGTCGACCGCGACATGCCCTGCCGCCGCCTCGACCGAGCCGACCGCGACGCGCACGCTGCCGGCGACGGGCTTCTCGATCGCCCGCACATAGGCCGCGTGGTCGCCGCCATAGCGCTTCACGAGCTGGAAGGTGGCCGTCGCGCCGTCGCCGTTGCCGAGCAGCTGGTCGAAGGGCGTCGGCTCCGTGCCGGGCGGCGCCGAGGCGTCGTCGGTGCGGTCGAGCCAGCGGAAGCCGAACAGCCGCCCGCGCCGTTCCTCGAAGAAGGCGATCACGGCATGGATGTCGGCGAGCGAGCGCACCCCATAGCCGGCATCGTAGCGGCGGCGCGAGTCGGCCCAGCGCTGGTTGCGCTTTTCCCGTCCCGAAGCCAGCGCCACGATCTCGGTCTTGCGCTCCGGCCCGCCGGCGGAGCGGAGGCTGATCCCCGTCGGGAAGCGGACATCGTGAAATCCCTCGATGAGCGGCATCGCTGTCTCCTCAAAGGCCGCGCCGGCCGCGGCCGACGGCCCGCGCCAGCGCCGCGGTCACCTGCGCTTCCGACTTGCGGAAGCTCGCGGCGTCCTGGGTCTGGATCGCGACATTGACCGTGACCGATCCCGCCCCGGCGCCGGCGACGCCGAGGCTGCCATCGGCACCACGCCGGAGCGGCAGGATAGCCTCGCTGCCCGCTTCGCCGGCGAGCCCGAGCCCGCCCGAAAGCGGGAAATAGGTCGGCCGCGAGACGACGCCGCCATCGGCGAAGGGCACGACGCCGCCCTTGGCGAAGGCCTTGCTGCTGATGCTGCCGGCGAGGCCGCCGAGGATGGCGCCGAACCCCGCCGAGAGCGGCTTCAGCGCCGCGTCGAGCGCGATCGAGGACAGGCGCAGCGCCAGCCCCTTCAACACGTCGTCGAGATCCTTGCCGCCCGTCACCGCGCCGGCAAAGGCCTTGGTCATGGCCGCGGAGAAGCTGTCGGCGCGCTTGCCGAGCTCGTCCAGCGCCTGCCGGAAGCCGCTGGTATCGGCCGAAACCGTCACGGTGAGTTCATCGATCGGTGCGGGCATGCAGGCTCTCCTCGTCCACGCCGTTCCCGTGGGGGGGCGGACAATGCTAGGGTCGAACGATACAATCGGAGGATGTGATGCCGAGACTGCGCCTGGTACTGATCCTGATGCTCGCCGCGCTGGCAATGCCCCGGGCCTTGGCCGCCGAGCCGACGCTGGACGACAAGGTGCGGCACCTGCTGCAGGGGCTGGACGACGATGCCGCTCAGGCGCAGCAGTTCGAACAGTCGAAGCAGCAGATGATCGAAGGCTTTAAGGACATCCCGCCCGAGGCGGTGGCGCGCATCGCCGATATCTGGAAGACCGAGTACGAGAAGGTCTTCGGCGATCGCTTCACGCTGTTTGTCGATGTCTACAAGGCCGTCTACACGCCGGAGGAGATCGACTGGATGTATCAGGGGTCGCTGACGCCGACCGGAGCCGCGATCCTCGCCAAGAACGCCACCCTCCGGAAAGAGATTGCCGCCGCCGTGTCCGAGCGAAGCCAGCTCTTCTACCGCGGCTTCATGGCGGCCATTCAGACGGATCCGGAGCTTAGGGCGCTCAAGGAACACCCTCCCCGCGACAACTGACCGTCAATCCGGAAACCGCGCCGCCAGCGCCTCGAAGGCCGCGCGGTCCATCGGCGCGGCGCGGCGGCCGGAGACGCCCTCGATGGCGGCGGCGAGTTCGCGCGGCGTCATCGCCCAGAAGTCACGGCTTGCAAGGCGAAGCGTGCCGAAGCCGAAGGCCATCGCGGCCCGCCAGGGAAAAGGCTCGCTCACGCCTCGCCCCCGCCGAAGGTGGCAGTGAGAAGGTCGGCGGCGATGCGCGCGAAGCCGCCCGCTCCACCTTCCGCACGAAGCGCCGCGACCGCTTCGTCGTCGATCGCCTCGCCGGCACCGCGGAGGCCCGCGCCGATGATGCGCACGAGATCGGTCGCCGACAGCCTGCCGCCGGAGAACCGCGCGGCCAGCGCCGGCAGGTCCTCGGCGCCGAACGCGCTTTCGAGTTCGGCGAGTGCGCCCAGCGTCAGGCAGAGCGTGCGCGGCCTGCCGTCGAGCATCGCCTCGATCTCGCCGCGATGGCGGTTGGCCATGGTCAGGCCTCCGTGAAGGTGAGCGCGCCGGCGGATTCGAGCGCGATCTCATAGGTGACGGCGCCGTCATGCTCGCCGGCATATTCGAGCGCGGTGATCTGGAACGGGCCGGTGAGCGTGCCGAAATCGGGCAGGATCACCTGCCATGCCCTGATCGTGCCGTCGAAGAAGAGGCTGCGGGCCGCCGCATCGGTGGCGGCGTCGCGGAAGATGCCGGAGCCGGAGAGGCTCGCGCGGCGCACGCCGGCCCCGGCCAGCAGTTCGCGCCAGCGGCCGGCCGAATCCTGGTCGGTGATGTCCACCGTCTCGGCGTTCAGCGCCAGCCGCCGCGTCCTGAGCCCGGCCACGGTCTGGAAAGCGCCGCTGCCGGTCGTATCGATCTTGAGCAGGAGATCCCTGCCCTTCTGGGCGGTCATGGTCGGGTCCTTTCGGGAAAAGCGCGTCAGCCTTCGACGAGCGCGGAGAGGCGCAGCACGCCGCGTTCCGTGATGCCGTCCGCCTCGCGGCGGACCTCGGCGAAGACGGCGGAGAGCGTCACGAGCCGGCGCGTGCCGAGCGACAGGGTCGCGTCGTGCAGGAGGCGCATCATCAGCCCGACGATCGCCCAGGCCTCGCGCTTGCCGGCGGCGCGCGACCAGACATTCAGCGTCAGCGCGACGTCGGCGCCGGTCACCTCGCCGTCGCTCCAGTCGCCCTGGCTCGCCGGTCCGAAGGTGACATAGGGGAAGGCCGTGCCGCGCGGCGCGCCGTCAAGGAGCTTCGGCCCGCCGAGCGCGGCGAGGAAGTCGGCATCCGCGATGAGATGCGCGCGGATCGCCGCCTGCAGATCGAGCGCCG
>CAWZZK010000168.1:0-7209 GCA_963966455.1 Kaistia sp.
GAAAGCCGTTAACTCGACCAGCCGCTCGCGCGTCTCGCCCCCATTGGCGCCGGCATTAATGCGGAGCGCGCCCCCGAATCCCCCCGGAATTCCGTGATAGTAGGCGAAGTCGGCGAGGCCCTGCTCAAGGGCGAAGGCCGCCACCCGCTTGTCCGGCAACGCGGCGCCGACACGGATGCGGTCGCCATCGAGCCGTTCCATGCTGCCGAAGCCCTTGGCCGAAAGGCGGATCACGACGCCGGGAATTCCGCCATCGCGCACGAGAAGATTCGACCCGACGCCGATGACGGTCACCGGGACCTCACCAGGCAGCCGCTCCAGAAACAGCGCCAGATCCTCGGTATCCGCCGGCTGGAAGAGAGCCTCCGCCGCACCGCCGACGCGGAACCAGGTGATGGGCGCGAGTTCGAAAATCTCGGTCAGCCTTCCGCGGACGGGCGGCAGTTCGTTCAGTATCGACATGAGATCAGACATCAGCTCCTGGCCCGTATTGCGCGAGCAACGCGGCGACGGCGCGTTCAAGAGGGGGGAAGGTCGTCAGTATAGATGGACCAGAGAGCGGCGGGATCGGTCCGATGATAGGCATGGCGGAGGTGATTGCCGAGATCGGCGACTTGCCGCCAGGGAACATTGACGTGGTCGCGCTTCCACTCGTCAGGAACATGACGCGACGCTTCGCTGACGATCTCAAGGAACCGCTCGAAGGCCGCGCGAGTCACTGGCTCGTTCCGAAGGCTCGCCAGACTCGCGTCTTCCAGCATATGGCGAATCTCCGCCATGGCCGCCCGCATGTCGCGAAGCCGCCAGAGCGCCCTGTCACGGTCCACCGAAGACCACCAGCTCGTCGCGCCTCACCTCGTCGATAAAGGCCGCATCGAGGCTCCGACGCATCACGAGATTGGCGGAAAGCCCCATCTCGTCTTCGATCGCGTGGGTCACGGAAATCAAGTCGAGCAGTGAGAATTTCCGCCCCTCCTCGACGTCGACGAGGAGATCGATGTCGCTGTCAGCACGCTGGTCGCCGCGGGCGCGAGAACCGAAAAGGGAAAGCCCTGTCACGCCGAGGCGCGCGAGTTCTGGACGCATGCGACGCAGTGCGCCGACGAGATCCGCCTGCGAAAGGTCATGCGGGGAAAGCGCGATCGTGCCCATCGCTCGATATTAAGTCGATCCGCCGATCTTTTCGAGGTCTCCCGGCAGGGCGTAGGCCCAGTTGGTGATCGAGCCGGCGCCGAGGCAGACGACATAGTCGCCGCCCTTGGCAATGCTGGCGACGAGCGGTGCGAGGTCTTCGGGGCCGTCGATGGCGCGGACGTCGCGGTGGCCGCGGACCTTGAGGCCGTCCACGAGATGGTCGCGATCGGCGCCCTGGATCGGCGCCTCGCCGGCGGCATAGACCGGGGCGACGATGACTGTGTCGGCGTCGTTGAAGCAGGTGCAGAAGCCGTCGAAGAGGTCGTGCAGGCGGCTGTATCGATGCGGCTGAACCACCGCGACGACATGCGAACGGTGCGCCGCCGCGCGCGCCGCCTTGAGGACGGCCGCGATCTCGACCGGGTGATGGCCGTAGTCGTCGAAAATCTCGACGCCCTTCCAGCTGCCGGTATGGGTGAAGCGCCGCTTCACGCCGCCGAAACCGGCGAGACCCTTGCGGATCGCCTCGTCCGAGATGCCGAGCTGATGCGCGATGGCGATGGCGCCGGTCGCGTTCTGGACATTGTGCTCGCCGGGCATGGGCAGCGCGAGGCCGACGATGTCGCTGACGGCGCCGCTGGCCCGGTCGCGGATCGAGACGCTGAAGCGTGACATCGAGCCCTCGGTGCGAAGGTCGCGGTAGCGGACGTCGGCCTGCGTATTGGCGCCATAGGTGATGATGCGGCGGTCCTCGATGCGCCCGATCAGCTTCTGCACCTCGGGATGATCGAGGCACATCACGGCGAAGCCGTAGAAGGGAATGTTCTCGATGAACTGCTTGAAGGCGTCGCGCACCTTCTCGAAGGACCCGTAATGGTCGAGATGCTCGGGATCGATATTGGTGACCAGCGCGACGTCGGCCGGCAGCTTGACGAAGCTGCCGTCGCTCTCGTCGGCCTCGACCACCACCCAGTCGCTGGCGCCCATGCGGGCATTGGTGCCATAGGCGTTGATGATGCCGCCATTGATCACGGTCGGATCGAAGCCACCGGCATCGAGCAGCGCCGCAACCATCGAGGTCGTCGTCGTCTTGCCGTGGGTGCCGGCGATGGCGATGGCGCTCTTGAGGCGCATCAACTCGGCCAGCATCTCGGCGCGCCGCACGACCGGCAACAGCCGCTCGCGCGCGGCCTTCAGTTCGGGATTGGACGGCTTGATCGCCGAGGAGACGACGACGACGCGCGCATCGCCGAGATTGGCCGCGTCATGGCCGATCGCGATCGTGACGCCCTTGGCGCGGAGGCGCTGCACATTGGCGTTCTCGGCCGCGTCGGAACCCTGGACCCGGTAGCCGAGATTGACCAGCACCTCGGCGATGCCGCTCATGCCGATGCCGCCGATGCCGACGAAATGAACCGGACCGATATCGGTGGGCATTCTCACGATGGGGATTTCCCTCTTTTGCGGCCCGCGATCTCCTCGACCAGGTCGGCGAGGCGTTCGACGGCGTCGGGGCGGCCGACCGAGCGGGCGGCGCGGGCGGCCTCGACAAGGCGCTCCGGCGCGTCGAGGAAGGCGGCGATATCGCCCGCCAGACGCTCGGCCGTCAACTCCGCCTGCGGCACGATCCATCCGCCGCCTGCCTTGGCGAGGACGGAGGCGTTGACGCTCTGGTCCTGGTCGATCGCATGCGGCAGCGGCACCATGATGCCGGGCCGGCCGATGACCGAGAGTTCGCTCACCGTCGAAGCGCCGGAGCGGCAGAGCACGAGCTGGCTCGCGGCGATTCGCGCCGGCAGGTCACGGAAGAACGGCGCGAGTTCGGCCTTGACGCCGAGCCGCTCGTAGGCGGACCGGACCCGATCGAGATCCTCGGGCCGGCATTGCTGGACGATCGAGAGCCGCGCGCGCTTGTCGGCGCCGAGCGCTTCCAGCGCAGGCGGCATGACGTCGGAGAAATAGCGTGCGCCCTGGCTGCCGCCGAAGACAACGAGCTTCAGCGGAGCGCCCGGACCCGGCGGATCATAGGGAACGCGGCTCGCCTCGATCACGGCCTGCCGGACGGGATTGCCCGTCTGAACGACGCGGGTCTTCAGGCCGTCGGCATGGCCGACGCTGGCGAAGGACGTCGCGAGCGCGGTCACGCGTGGCGCCAGCAGCCGGTTGGCGCGACCGAGCACGGCATTCGCGTCATGCACGATCGTCGGCACGCCGAGATGCGCGGCCGCCAGCATCGGCGGCACGGTCGGATAGCCGCCGAAGCCGACCGCGACATCCGGGTGGATGCGGCGGATGACGCCCTTGGCCTGGCGGTAGCCGCCGAAGAGGCTCCAGGCCGCGGAGAGCATGACCAGCGGCGACTTCACCGACGGCGTGGCCGAGCGGATGATATGTGTCTCGGCTGCCGGAAAGCTCTGGCCATAGGCTTCGACGCGGTGGTCGGTGGCGAGGTGGATGGTCCAGCCCCGGGCGACCAGGACATGCGCCAGCGCCTCGGCGGGGAAAAGATGGCCGCCGGTTCCGCCGGCCGAGAGGAGAACCGTGCCGGCCACGATCTCAGGCCACCCCGGCCTTGGCCTCGCCGCCGCCATAGCGGCCAAAGCCGGCAGTGAGGCGGATCGGCTCGAAGCGGCGCCGCGTCAGTGCGAGCACGAGACCCATCTGGAAAGCGAGCGCCAGCATCGACGAGCCTCCGTAGGAGATGAAGGGCAGCGTCATGCCCTTGGCGGGCATCAGATTGAGATTGACCGACATGTTGATGACCGACTGCACGCCGAACATGACGAGAAGGCCGGCGGCGCCGAGGCGGATGAAGGGATCCTCGTTCTTCATCGAGTGGCTGAGGCCGCGCACGACGATGAAGGCGAAGATCATCATCAGCCCGATGCAGAAGAGGACGCCGTACTCCTCCGCCGCCACCGCGAAGATGAAGTCGGTATGGCTGTCCGGCAGGATCTTCTTGGCGATGCCCTCGCCCGGCCCGCGGCCGAAAATGCCGCCGCCGAGGATCGATTGCAGCGCGGTGTCGACCTGGAACGTGTCGCCGGTAGCGGGATCGAGGAAGCGGTTGATGCGGCCGGCGAAGTGCGGAAACACCGTATAGGCGGCGACGACGCCGCCGGCGCCGAGACCGGCCAGCGCGGCGATCCAGTACCAGGAGAGGCCCGCCATGAAGAACAGCGACGACCAGGCGATGACGACCAGCATGGTCTGGCCGAGATCGGGCTGGGCGACGAGCAGCGCCACCACGATCGTCAGCAGCAGGATCGCGAAGATGTTGCCGGGAATGTCGCTGCGGCGCTCATGCTCGGTGAAGAGCCAGGCCGAGAGGATGACGAAGGCCGGCTTCATGAACTCGGAAGGCTGCAGCGAGAAGCCGAGCACGTTGATCCAGCGCCGCGCGCCCTTCACCTCCTGGCCGATGAACAGCGTCAGGAACATGAGCACGATGGCGATGATGAAGACGATCAGCGCCGCCCGGCGCGCATCGCGCGGCGAGAGCATCGAGGTCAGCACCATGATCGCGATGGTCGGGATCAGGAAGGCGACGTGGCGCTCGGTAAAGTGGAAGCTGTCGAGCCCGATGCGCTCGGCGACCGGCGGGCTGCCGGCGAGCGACAGGATCACGCCGATGAACATCAGCGCCAGCAGCGAGAAGAGAAGATACTTGTCGACGGTCCACCACCATTCGGCGATGACGCCGCGATCGGCCCTGCTCACCATCACCTGACCTCCTCGGTGGCGCCCGCGGCAGCGCGGGCGAGGACGAGTTCGCGGAAATGATCGCCGCGCTTCTCGAAATTGCGATACTGATCGAAGGACGCGCAGGCGGGCGAGAGAAGCACCACCGGCTCCGCCGCCTCGTCGCGAGCCGCATCCTCGGCCGCCGCAGCGACGGCGCGGTCCATCGTGCCGCATTTGACGGCCGAGACCTTGCCTTCCAGCGCCGCGGCGAAGGCGTCCGAGGCGGCGCCGATCAGATAGGCGCGCGCGATCCTGCCGAAATAGGGCGAGAGGCTGTCGATGCCGCCGGTCTTCGGCTTGCCGCCGAGGATCCAGTAGATGTGCTCGAAGCTCGAAAGCGCCTTCTCGGCGGCGTCGGCATTGGTTGCCTTGGAATCGTTGACGAAGAGGACGTGTCCGATCTTCGCCACCTCCTCCATGCGGTGCGCGAGGCCGGGAAAGGACTTGAGCCCCTTCTCGATGGCCTCGTCGGAAAGCCCGAGCAGCCGCGCGCTGGCGATCGCCGCCGCCGCGTTCTGGGCGTTGTGCGTGCCGCGCAGCGAGCCGATGCCGGCGAGGTCCGCGATCTCGCGCGTATTGGCGTCGACCGCCTCGAAGATGGCGCTGCCCTCGGCATAATAGCCGTCGGTCACCGGCCGACGGACCGAGATCCGCTCGACCTTGCGGCCCGCATGGTCGAGCGCCGAGGCGATGTCGGCCGACCAGTCGTCATCGACGCCGACCACCGCCGCGTCGGCGCCTTTCACGAGCCGCGCCTTGATGGCCGCGTAGTTCTCCATCGAGCCGTGACGATCGAGGTGGTCCTCGGTCACGTTGAGGAGGATGCCGACCGACGGATCGATGCTCGGCGCGAGGTCGATCTGGAAGGACGAGCACTCGACGACATAGATGCGCTCGTCGGTGATCGGCTCCAGCGACAGGATCGCGGTGCCGATATTGCCGCCGAGTTGAACGTCCCAACCGGCACTCGCGAAAAGATGAGCGATCAGGGCGGTTGTCGTCGATTTGCCGTTGGTGCCGGTGATGGCGATGAACGGCGCATCGGGCGCCACGGCGCGGCGCTCGCGGCAGAAAAGCTCGATGTCGCCGATGATCTCGATGCCGGCCGCCTTGGCCTTGACCACGGTCCAGTGCGGTTCGGGATGGGTCAGCGGCACGCCGGGCGCCAGCACCAGAGCCGCCAGCGAGGCGAAGTCGAGTGCGCGGAGATCGGCGGTCGGCACCCCGCGCGCCGCGGCATTGGCGACGGAATCCGGGCTGTCGTCGAAGGCGAACACCTCGGCGCCGCCAGCCACCAGCGCCTCGGCGGTCACGAGACCGCTGCCGCCGAGCCCGAAGACGGCGACCTTGCGTCCCGCGAAGACGGTGACCGGGATCATGGCCTCACCTCAGCTTGAGGCTGGAGAGGCCGACCAGCGCCAGCACGATGGCGATGATCCAGAACCGGATCACGACCTGCGGCTCGGTCCAGCCCAGCTGTTCGAAGTGATGATGGATCGGCGCCATCTTGAAGACGCGCTTGCCGGTCAGCTTGAACGACGCGACCTGGATGATGACCGAGACCGCCTCGAGCACGAAGAGGCCGCCGATGATGGCAAGCACGATCTCGTGCTTGGTGGCGACCGCGATCGCGCCGAGCATGCCGCCGAGCGCCAGCGAGCCGGTATCGCCCATGAAGATCGCGGCGGGCGGCGCATTGAACCAGAGGAAGCCGAGGCCGGCGCCGAACAGCGCGCCGCAGAGCACGGCGAGTTCGCCCGTGCCGGGCACGAAGTGGATCTGCAGATACTCGGCGAAGATCGCGTTGCCCGAGAGATAGGCCATCAACCCGAAGCTGGCGCCGGCGACCATCACCGGCACGATCGCGAGCCCGTCGAGACCGTCGGTGAGGTTCACGGCATTGCCGGCGCCGACGATGACGAACGCACCGAAGGGAATGAAGAACCAGCCGAGATCGACAACGAAAGACTTCACGAACGGGAAGGTCAGGGCGTCGGCGAGCGGGCCGCCGGAGAGGCGCGACAGCAGGTAGCAGCCGATCGCCGCGATGAGGAACTCGACCGCCAGGCGCGAGCGGCCGGAAAAGCCCTTGTGGCTCTGCTTCGTGACCTTGAGATAGTCGTCATAGAAACCGATGAGGCCGAAGCCGATCGTGACGCCGAGCACGACCCAGACATAGAAGCTGGTCAGATTGGCCCAGAGCAGCGTCGATACGATGACACCGAACAGGATCATCAGGCCGCCCATCGTCGGCGTGCCCTTCTTGGTCAGAAGATGGCTCTGCGGCCCGTCCTCGCGGATCGGCTGGCCCTTGCCCTGCTTGGTACGCAG
>CAWZZK010000169.1:0-10843 GCA_963966455.1 Kaistia sp.
TCGGCGACACCGTCGCCATCGCGCGCGAGACCGGCGCCAAGGTCATCGGCGATGCCGATCTCATCGGCTATCTCGCGCGGCAGGGCGTCCAGAAGGGCGATCCGATGAATTCCGGCGGCACGGTCGACGAAGGCCCGTTCCAGGTCTCGCTCACCGTCGCGCATCATTCCTCGGGCTCGATCGACCAGAACGGCGTCGTGCATTCGCTCGGGAGCCCGCATGGCGTCGTCATCCGCGCGCCCGGGGAGCGCACGCTCTACCATGCCGGCGACACCGACATCTTCTCCGACATGGCGCTCATCGACGAGATCTATGCGCCCAAGATCGGCATTCTGCCGATCGGCGACCGCTTCACCATGGGCGGCAAGGTCGCGGCCATGGCGGCGCGCCGCTTCTTCCATTTCGAGACGGTGATCCCCGGCCATTACGCGACCTTCCCGCTGGTCGACGCCACCGCCGACGCCTTCGTGGCGGGCATGGAGGGCTCGGGCGTCGAGGTCGTCGTCCCGGCCGTCGGCGAGACGCTGACGCTCTGAGCGGTCGCCAGTCACTTAACGAAGAAGGGCCGGCGCTGGCGCCGGCCCTTTGGCATTTCCGGGGGTGGGGAAACTACTGGCGATATTGCTGGATGCGCGTCGTCCTGAGGCCCGCGAGGCCGTGCTGGTCGATCGACTGCTGCCAGGAAATGAATTCCTCGACGGTCAGCGTATAGCGCTGGCAGGCTTCCTCGAGGCTGAGAAGTCCTCCACGAACGGCGGCCACCACCTCTGCCTTGCGGCGGATGACCCAACGCTTGGTGTCGCGCGGCGGCAGGTCCGCGATGGTCAGCGGACTACCATCGGGTCCGATGACATACTTCACGCGCGGACGCATCTGATCGGTCATTCTACACTCACACTCAACCTGACCTTGTCAGCAGCTGAGACTAGGCGGTCCCCCTTAAATTTTGGCTAAGCCGATCGGTGAAATTCGAAGCGATTTCCGTCGTTTCGGCCCTCTGACGGCTCGTTCTGCAATGCAAATTGCAACAAAGCCCGATCGTTGCGTGTCCCAAGACTCGCGAAGCTCTTGCCCGTTAGGCCGGCCGGGGATGCGACGACGCTTCTCTCTTGAAGCGCCGAGCAACGCAGCTATATAGGGCTGATCCGGTGGCGAGAGCCGCATCCGACATATCGCGCGCGCAGTCTTCGCCAGCGCGCCTTATCGAGAGCGGTCATGCCGAACAGTCTCGACCTTCCCGGCCTTCCCAAGGATCAGCGCATCGTGGTCGCCATGTCGGGCGGCGTCGATTCCTCGGTCGTCGCCGGGCTCCTGGCGCGCGAGGGCTACGATGTCGTCGGCATCACGCTGCAGCTCTACGATCATGGCGCGGCGACGCATCGGCGCGGCGCCTGCTGCGCTGGCCAGGACATCCACGATGCCCGGCGCGTCGCCGAGACGCTCGGCATCCCGCATTACGTTCTCGACTACGAATCGCGCTTCCGCGAGGCGGTGATCGACCGCTTCGCCGACAGTTATATCGCGGGCGAGACGCCGGTGCCCTGCATCGCCTGCAACCAGACGGTCAAGTTCGTCGACTTGCTCGCCACCGCGCGGGGCCTCGGCGCCGCGGCGCTGGCGACCGGTCATTATGTCTCGACGAAGCCGCTTCCCACCGGCCATCGCGGGCTCTTCCGTCCGGCCGACCTCGATCGCGACCAGAGCTATTTCCTGTTCGCGACCACGCAGGAGCAGCTCGATTTCGTGCGCTTCCCGCTCGGCGGCATGACCAAGCCGGAGACGCGCGCGCTCGCCCGCGAGCTCGGCCTCGAGGTCGCCGACAAGCATGACAGCCAGGACATCTGCTTCGTGCCCGGCGGACGCTATGCCGATGTGATCGCCAGGCTCCGGCCGCATGCCGCCGAAGCCGGCGAGGTGGTGCATCTCGACGGCACCGTGCTCGGTCGCCATGACGGCATCATCCATTACACCATCGGCCAGCGCCGCGGCCTCGGCGTCGCCGCCGGCGAGCCGCTGTATGTCGTGGCGCTGGACGCCGCCCGCCGCCGCGTCGTGGTCGGGCCGCGCTCGGCGCTCGCCGTGCGCCGCCTCGTGCTGCGCGACGTCAACTGGCTCGGCGACCGGCCGCTCGCGGATCTCGATAATAGCGGCGTCGAGCTCTTCGCGCGCGTCCGCTCCACGAGGGCGCCGCAGCCGGCGCGGCTCGTGATGGACGGCGACAGCGTCGAGGTCGAGCTTCTCGGCGAGGAAAGCGGCGTCGCCAGCGGCCAGGCCTGCGTCCTCTATGAAGGGGAGGGCGCCGGCGCGCGCGTGCTCGGCGGGGGATGGATCGCGACCAGCCGCCGCTCCGAGGCCGCCGAGGCGGCGCTGGCCCGGCTGGCGGACGCCCCGCAGCCCGCAGCATAAGGACCGCCGATGCCGGATCTCTTCGAGGACGTCGCCCGCCGCTGGAAGGACCGCACCAGAAGCCGCGCCGCCGGCCGCATCGACGATGGCGCCGTGCGTGCCGCCTATGCCCGCTGGGCGCCGGTCTATGACCGCGTGTTCGGCGCCGCGCTCGATGGCGGCCGCCGCGCCGCGGTCGCCACCATCAACGCGCTGCCGGCCGGCCGCGTGCTCGAATGCGGCGTCGGCACCGGCCTCTCGCTCGCTTCCTATCGCCGCGACCACCGCATCACCGGCATCGACTTGAGCCCCGACATGCTCGACGTGGCGCGCCGCCGCGTGCGCGAGGGCGGCCTCGATCATGTCGAGGCGCTGGAAGAGGCCGATGCCGGCGATCTCGTCTTCGAGACGGGCCGCTTCGACGCCTCGGTCGCGATGTTCGTCATGACCGTGGTGCCCGATCCGAAGGCCGTGATGGCCGAGCTCATCCGCGTCACGCGGCCGGGCGGCCGGGTCGTCATCGTCAGCCATTTCGCCGCCGACGGAGGCTGGCGCAAATGGATCGAGGACGCCGCCGCCCCCTTCGCCTCGGCGCTCGGCTGGCATTCCGATTTTCCGATGGCGCGCATCCTCGGCCGCGAGGAGCTGCGTCTCGTCGAGGAGCGCCGCGTCGGGCCGATCGGCTTCTTCACGCTCGTCGTGTTCGAGAGGCTCTGAGGACCGATGTCGCGCCCGATCTATGGCGATCCCGTCCATGACGGCGCCGCCGATCCGACCGTGATCCACCGCGCCGGCACCGACGAATGGTGGATGTTCTATACGAACCGCCGCGCCGATCTCGGCGGCGAGGGCTTCGGCTGGATCCATGGCAGCGCCATCGGCACCGCCGTCTCGCGCGACGGCGGCCTCACCTGGACCTATCGCGGCACGGTGGCCGGGCTGGACGCCCCCGAGCATCCCGGCCTCAACACGCATTGGGCTCCCGAGGTGATCCGCGCCGAGGGCTCCTATCACATGTTCCTCACCTATATGCCGGGCGCCTCCGACAGCGCCGCCGAGGCCGACCGCCGCATCGTCCATTTCACCAGCCCCGATCTCGAAAGCTGGACGCGCGTCGGCGAACTGCCGCGCACCTCGCGCAACGTCATCGACGCCGCCGTCGCCCACTGCCCCGACGGGCTCTATCGCCTATGGTACAAGGACGAGGGCAAGGGCTCGGCGACCTATGCGCTGACGAGTCCAGACCTTCGCGACTGGCGCCTCGAAGGCGAGATCATCCCCGGCGCTCCGGATGCGCCGCCGCATGAGGGGCCGAACGTCTTCGCCCTCGGCGGCTGGTGGTGGATGATCACCGACGAATGGCGCGGCCTCGCCGTCTACCGCTCGGACGACGCGCGCGTCTGGCAGCGGCAGGGCCTCACCCTCGGCGCGCCGGGCAGCCATGTGGACGACCGCCGCTTCGCCCGCCATGCCGACGTGGTGCCGCAGGGCGATCACGCCGCGCTCTATTATTTCACCCATCCCGACTGGGCCGAGACGGAGACGCCTGTCCCGGTCGATTTCCGTGAGCGCCGCACGGTCATCCATCTTGCGCGCATCGCGGTCGAGGACGGCCGCCTGGTCGCGACCCGCGACGTCGAGCCCTGGCCGCTCGATCCGGCGCTGGCGGATGGCGGGTGAGAGGGCGGCCGCTCAGCAAATGCCCGGCCCGCAAATGGCGGGCCGCGCGCGATGGATCAGCGACCGGTGGTCAAGCGAGCGGCGGGCCCGCGACGGGTGGGTCAGCGAATGGCGGGCAAGGGCGTCGTGGGCAAGGGAGTGGTGAGTAAGGGAGTCGCGAGTAAGGGAGCGGTGGGCTAAGGGACTGGGCGCCGTGATCGCGCTTGACAGCCCTTCGCCGCGCTTCCTATAAGCGGCGCCATCGATGATCGCTCATCGCCCGTGGCGGGGTAGCTCAGCTGGTTAGAGCAGCGGAATCATAATCCGCGTGTCGGGGGTTCAAGTCCCTCTCCCGCTACCAAATTTTCATCCGACAAGCTCATTAGGGCGGCGAGGGGGCCATGGGGTGGCTGTGCTCGGCGGGCGTGAAGTTTATCCCGTAGTCACCGATCTCTGCATTCAGCGACGAACTCCGATAGATGTCTTTCAAAGGCATCGGATAGCAGAGCGGCCCCACCGAACGGGCTCACATCTCGTGGTGTTGCATCTGCTGGGTAGCGCTGCAAGAGCCAACCACAAAACTCCATCATTGAGACGATCGCTTTGCCTGCGAGGTCGGCACCCAGAGCGACGTGCCGGTCGAGTTTATCGTAGACCGGCGATACCGACCCGTGGACCAGTTCCGACCGCACCCTGTAGAAGTCGCGGACAAGCTTCTCCCAATCGCGATCTGGGTCGTAAACAGAGAGCAGCGGTGCCGCGCGTCGCCTGATTTGGCTGGAGACCCCCCGATCCGAGGTTACGAAGAGCACTTCGAGCACATTTGAGTAAGCTAGGATTCTCTGGGCAGGAAATGATGGGGTTGTTCCTGTGTCCATCCAGGTCAAAGCGGATATGATCTTCCCGCCCAAAAAACCAAAGTCTCCACGATCGATGTATTGATTTAGAAAATTACCGCATTTTCTTAACCACGTGTCATGCCGGTTTTCAAATATTTCAGAAAGATTCTCTTCGCTTATTGCTAGCGCGAACGTTCGCGATGATCCGACATAGACACGGCCGCAATCTTCGTGCGCGTAATATTGCGCAAGGCGAGGATTTAGCTGGTCAATTGAGCCCATCCATTTGGAGAAAGACTCTTTGAAACATATCTTCAATCCTACGATAGCCAGCTTGACGAAAAGACTCGCTCGCTGGTGACCCTTTTCGAAATCAAAGTCCTTTATGCAAACTGATGCAATCCAATTGTATTCAGTATACTGTGCATCGTATTCTTTAAGCAAGTCGCGATCGTCGCATATATCAGCTATGTCAATATAAAAATCATCCTTCCGCCGAAATTTTACAGGACCAATATGGAATTTTGATATTCTGGATTGCCTCGGTAATTTGCATGGGAAGTAGAAGTTGCGTTCCGACGACAATGAGTCTACAAGTCGATTGGCATTTAATCTCAATATGTCGCTAGCCGATAGCGTCGTCGGATTGTCGATCTCCTCCAGTATAGATTCCCTGAGGTGTGCTACGAGCTTGTCCGCATTAACTCGCCCGGTGAGTTTTGGGTTCCGGGATATTTCGAAATTTGATAGTCTATATAGCTCAGATAAGGCCTTTCGGCCAATTATCCTTTGTCGTCCGCGACTTCCTCCGAGCATCGTCAATATGTCATAAATATCTATACTTCTGATTTTGCCGGCGTTTAAATGCTCTTGAAATCGAGCGATCTCATCGACGACGAACGTAAATACTGCGTGGGCATCTGGCGGGGCTCCTTCGTCGCAGCCGGATGCGGCAATGGCGCTTTCGCGTGGCTCACGTTCACCCATCCTCCTTCACCCCTCGCGCCACGACCCTCAGCGCCCCATCCGGTAGCGGCCTCTGCAATGCCAGCGCGTCGGCAGCGCTCGGGGCGGTGAGCCAGTTTTCGACCTCTTCGGGCGTGCGCAGGATGACCGGCATCGCCTTGGGGTGGACGGCGGCGACTTCGGCATTGGGTTCGGTGGTGAGGAAGCCGAAGAGGTCGATCGTTTCCGGGCCGGTCCTGACCTTGCGGACGCTGGTCCATTGCGGCACCCAGATGCCGGCGAAGAAGGCGAGGGGGCGGCTTTCGTCGAGCGCGAACCAGATGTCGCCGCCGGCCTCCCTGTTGAACTCGCTGAACGAGGTGAAGGGCACGACGCAGCGGTTGGAGACGCCGAGCCAGCGCGTCCAGTGCCGGCTCGCCGTGTTGCGGATATTGGTCGTGCCGCTGTCGGGCTCGGCTTTCAGAAGCGCTTGGAAATCGACCTCCTTGCCCTTGGCGCGCAATTTGTCGGCCCGCTTCGTCGTCGCCGCGAACAGCGCCTGCGAGGAGGACGGCATGCCCCAGCGGACCATGGCGAGTTCGCGTCCCGCGGGCGCGTTGCGGACGATCGGCGCCGCATAGTCCGGGAAGATGGCGGGCATCGGCGCGAGATTGCCGGCGAGGTCGGCATAGAAGCGCGCGAAGGCGCGGATCGCCTCCTGGTTCGAGGTCATGGAATAGAGGTTGCACATGGCAAGAGCATGCCATGACGCGCGGGCGCCATCCACAGCCGCCCGGCGGTTGATTGACTCCGCCGCCAACGAGAACATTATAGGAACGAATTGTGGCGATGGAGGCGGCGATGGCCGAGCCGTTTGACGAGGGCCAAAGGCTCAGGAACCTCAGCAGGCACCCGGCGACCGACGACGACGTCGTCGCGGACGAGCTGGCCGAGGGCGATTTCACCGAACAGGAGAAGGCGCTGCTGAAGCGCGTGGACGAGCTGATCGCCGTGCATGGCGGCGATCTCAGGGCCGTCATCGAGACGCTGCTGATGGCCTATGACGACCGCGTCGAGCAGGTCTCGTTCGGCTTCGTGCGCGGGCGGGGCCGTGGCGGATGACGAGAGCGCCCGCCGCCGCCTGACGCCTTGGGGGATCATCCACCGGCTGGAGCGGCTCGTCGAGCGGCAGAAGGGCGCGCGGCTGACATGGGAGACGAGCGTCGTCGTGCTGGAGGCGCTCAGGGCCTATGTCGCCAATCCGAAGCGCGACGCGCTGGCGCGCGTCATCTGCATGCGCTGGCATGCCCGCCGCGAGCCCTGCGACCCGCTCTGCCGCCGCTGCCTCGAACTTGGCCACGAACTCAAATGCCTGATGCGCGGCGAGCCTGATCATTTCGGCGACCGCGGCTGGTATGACGGCGGCCATCGAAAACACGAGAAGGGCAGCGGATAGCGGAGGGCGAGCGGAGCGAAGTCGCCGCCAGCCGCGTCAAAGCCCCGTGCTGTCGGCAACCTCGGTCCTTGTCGCCTGCTCGCGCTCGAGTCTTCGCGCCTTTCGCGCGCGGTAGAAGAAGCCGACGCAGGTCGCGACGAAGGCGGAGATCAGCATGTGGACGGTTCCCCCGAACGGCCAGCGCGAATGACTATCGAAGCTCCATAGCATATCGATGACGCGCCGGAGGAGCCGCGCGGGATCGGCTCAATGGCAGCGCGACGGAAAAGGGGTTGCGTTCGGCTCCCGGCCGTCCTACAAGCCGCTTCCCAATTGGCGCGGGGTGGAGCAGCCCGGTAGCTCGTCAGGCTCATAACCTGAAGGCCGCAGGTTCAAATCCTGCCCCCGCAACCAATTCCCGGCAAAGCCGGCTTTCCGCAAAAATCTCAGCGGTCCTTCGGCAGCGTCAGTTCGGCGCGAAAGCCGTCGGCACGTCCGGGTACGGGCGAGGTGAGGCGGAGCGTGCCGCCGGCGCCTTCCACGAGTTCCGTGACGATGGCGAGGCCGAGGCCCGATCCGGACGCCGCGGTGTTGCCGCGCGCGAAGCGCTGGACTAGGCCGGCAAGGATCTCGGGCGCGACGGCCGGCCCGCCGCTCGTGACACTGACGACGCCTGCCGCGGGCACGGCGACTGCGATCGGTCCATCAACCGGACCGTGCCGCAGCGCGTTCTCGATCAGGTTGCGCACCGCGATGCCGAAGGCATCGACATCGAAGGGCGCGACGAGCGTCGCCCCGGCCGCGACGTCGAGCGACAGCCGATCCGGGCGTATCATCGAGCGCCGCGTATCCTCGACGACGAGGCGGAGCGCCGGCATGAGGTCGGTCGCGTGCTCGGTCAGCGCGATGTCGGCATCGGCGCGAGCGAGCTGCAGCAGCTTTTCCGAAAGATGGCGCAGCCGGCTGAGGCTCTCCTCCACCTGCCGCGCGCGCGCTTCGGCCGGATGCCCCTTGAGCTCGGCGATGAGGCGCTGCGTCTGCGCGAGGCTGCCGGCGATCGGCGTCCGCAGCTCGTGGGCGCTGTTGGCGGCGAGCGCCCGCTCCGCTGAGATCGCGGCGCCGAGCCGGGCGATCAGCGATTGCACCGCCTCGGCGGTCGGGACCAGTTCCGTCGGCAGCGGGCCGATGTCGATCGGCGAGAGATGCCGGGCGTCGCGGCGCGCGATCTCTGCGCTGAAGCCGATGAGCGGCCGAAGGCCCGCGCGGACGACGAGGAAGATGCCGATCGCCGAGAGCGGGATCAGGACGATGATCGGCAGCAGCAGCGAAAGCAGCGTCTCATGCAGCGCTTCCGCGCGGCGGCCGCGCGATTCCGCCACCTGGATGAAGAGGCGGCCCGAGCGGTTGCCGATGGTGAAGATGCGCCAGTCGTCCTCGACGACGAAGCCTTCGGCGAGCGGCGCCGAGAAGGGCTGCGCCGGCGCGTCGATGGAGCGCAGCAGCACCGCGCCGTCGCTGCGGCGCACCTGATAGACGATATACTCACCGTCTTCGGCATCGAGGATCGGAACCTCGTGGGCATAGTCCTCGGCCTCGCCGCCCTCCGAAAGCCCGTCGGCCGCGAGCGCCAGCAACCGCTCCGCCGTCTCGCGCAGCCCGCTGTCGAAGGCCTCCTCCAGCTGGTGGCGGAGAATGACGGAGCCGATCCCGGCGCCGAACAGCCAGAGCAGCACCGCGCCGAGGCTGAGCCACAGGATGAGGCGACCCGTGAGGCTGGCCGGCCCCTTCATTCGGCGGCGAGCCGGTAGCCGAGGCCGCGCACGGTGCGGATCAAATCGACGCCGAGCTTCTTGCGCAACCGGCTGACATAGACCTCGACGGCGTTCGACTCGATCTCGGCGCCGAAGGCGTAGAGCGCCTCCTCAAGCTGCGGGCGCGAGACGAGGACGCCGGGATGCTGGCAGAGCCGCTCCAGCACCGCCCATTCGCGCGCCGTGAGATCGAGCAACCGCCCTTCGATGGTCGCGGTGCGATGCGCCTGGTCGACCTCGAGCGGCCCGAGGACGAGCAGCGGATTGGGATTGCCGGCATAGCGCCGCGCGACGGCGCCGAGCCGTGCCGTCAGCTCGGAGAGGTCGAAGGGCTTGACGAGATAGTCGTCCGCGCCGGCGTTGAGGCCCTCGATGCGGGTCGAGAGCTGGTCCATGGCGGTGAGGATGATCACCGGCGTCGCGTCGCCGCGCCGGCGAAGCTGCTTGAGGAAGTCGAGTCCGCGACCATCCGGGAGCCCGAGATCGAGCAGGACGAGGTCATAGGGCACGGTCTGGCGCGCCGCGGCCGCATCGTCGAGCCGCCGCACCCAGTCGACGGCATGGCCCTCGGCGTCGAGATGGTCGCCGAGCGCTCCGCCCAGCATCGGGTCGTCTTCGATCAGGAGAATGCGCATCATGTCCCCGCCGCTTCGGGGAGTGGACCCGCCGAAGCTGACGGGGAGCTTACGGCGGGGCGGCGTGTCCGTCAGCCTCGCGTCAGCGGAGGAGGCCAAAAGGGGGCCGTCGACAGGATCGACAGACAACCCGTGAGGCTTCCCGATGAAGTTCGTCCTTTCCGCCGTCGCGCTGGCCGCGACGCTCGGCGGCACCGCCCCGGCCTTCGCCGCCGATGTCTGCAATGTTCCGGCCGCCAAGGCGCAGTCGGTGGATGCGCTGAAGGCGCAGCTGGAAAAGGAAGGCTGGAGCGTCCGCAAGATCAAGCATCAGAAGGGCTGCTACGAGGCCTATGCCGTCAAGGGCAAGGAGCGCATGGAGAAGCTCTTCGACCCCGAGACGCTGAAGATGCTGGATGTCGAGGCGGATTGAGGCCGCAGAGATGACGGACGGCGTCAGGGTCTGGGATCCGGTGGTGCGCGTCTTCCACTGGGGGCTCGTCCTCGCGATCGCGACGGCGTGGCTCTCGGCGGGCGAATGGCAGGCGGTGCATGAGGTGGCCGGCTACACGGCCGCGGCGCTCATCGCCATCCGTCTCCTCTGGGGCGTGATCGGACCCGGCGAGGCGCGGTTCTCCGCCTTCGTCCGCCGCCCCGCCATCGTCGTCGGCTACCTCAAGGACATCGCGGCCGGCCGCGAGCGGCGCTTTCTCGGCCATAACCCGGCCGGCGGCGCGATGATCCTGGCGCTGATCCTCGCCATCATCGCCCAGGCCTCGATGGGCTACCTGCTGACGACCGACGCCTTCTTCGGCGTCGACTGGCTGGCCGAGCTGCACGAGGCCCTGGCCTACGGGATTCTCGGCCTGATCGCCCTCCATCTCGCCGGCGTCCTCCTCGCCAGCAGCCGCCACCGCGAGAACCTCCCGCTCGCGATGGTCACAGGGCGCAAGCGTCCGCTCCTCGCCGACGAGGCGCACTGAATGGCATTCCGCGGCACCGGCCGGCGCGCGTCAGCGCGCCGCCTGTGCCACGGACGCGGCCGGACGGGACCCACACCGTCCGGCCGCTCACCTCTCTCGATCTTGCCGCGACCGCGCGCTTCCCCCTATGAAGGGCGGCTATCGGGAGGGGACTGTGTCCGGCCATGCGTTC
>CAWZZK010000170.1:0-27849 GCA_963966455.1 Kaistia sp.
GCTCGTCCTCGTCGACGAACTCGCCCATACCAACGCGCCCGGCAGCCGCCACCCGAAGCGCTACATGGATGTCGAGGAACTGCTCGCGGCCGGCATCGATGTCGTGATCGGCGTCGTCGAGACGCATGGCCGCGCCGAGACCGAGGCGCTGGTCGCGCCCTTCGAGACGGTTCCGCGCCGCCAGATCCCCTATCGCGGCCAGATGCTGGACGAGATGGACCTCGACGTCATCCTGGCGCGCCGTCCGGAGCTCGTCCTCGTCGACGAACTCGCCCATACCAACGCGCCCGGCAGCCGCCACCCGAAGCGCTACATGGATGTCGAGGAACTGCTCGCGGCCGGCATCGACGTCTATTCGACGCTCAACATCCAGCATGTCGAGAGCCTCAACGATGTCGTGGCGCAGATCACGCGGGTGCGCATCCGCGAGACGGTGCCGGATTCGGTGCTCGACGCGGCCGACGATATCGAGGTGGTCGACCTCTCGCCCGCCGACCTCATCCAGCGCCTGCACGAGGGCAAGATCTACCTGCCGCGCACCGCGAAGCGCGCCATCGACCATTTCTTCTCGCCCGGCAACCTGACGGCGCTGCGCGAACTGGCGCTCCGCCGCACGGCGCAGCGGGTCGACCAGCAATTGCTCAGCCACATGCAGAGCCATGCGATCCCCGGCCCCTGGGCGGCGGGCGAGCGCGTGCTGGTCTGCGTCAGCGAGGACCCGCGCGCGCAGGCGCTCGTGCGCTATGCGAAGCGCCTGGCCGACCGGCTGCGCGCGCCCTTCGTCGCGCTCCATATCGAGACGGCGCGCACCCGCCTGCTCGGCGAGGCCGCCGAGGCCCGCATCGCCGATGCGCTGCGCCTCGCGGAACATCTCGGCGGCGAGGCGGTGACGCTGCCCGGCGGCGGTCGGCGCATCGCCGACGACGTGCTCGCCTATGCGCGGCGGCAGAACGTCAATCACATCGTCATCGGCAAATCCGAGCGCTCGCGCCTCTTCGAGATCCTGCACGGCTCGGTGGTGCACGATCTCGTGCGCCGCGCCGGGACGATCAGCGTCCATGTCATCGCCGGCGAGGCGATCGACGCGGCCGTCACGCAACAGCCCGCGCCGCCGCCGCAGCCGGCCGCCAGACGCCCCGGCCCCTATGTCGCGGCAGCGGCCGTCGGCGCCGTGGCGCTCGCCATCGGCAAGCTGATCGAGCCTGTCGTCGGCGCCGGCAGCGTCGATCTCGTCTTCCTGCTCGGCGTCGTGCTGGTGGCGAGCTATGGCGGGCTGTGGCCGGCGCTGTTTTCGACGGCGGTGTCGCTCCTCGCCTACAATTTCTTCTTCCTGCCGCCGACCTGGACCTTCACCATCGCCGACCCGACCAATGTCGCGGCGCTGGTGGTGTTCACCATCGTCACCTTCCTCGTCGCCAATCTCGCGGCGCGGGCGCGGGCGGAGGCGGTCGTGGCGCGAAGCCGCGCCGCCGCGACCGAGGCGCTCTATTCCTTCAGCCGCAAGCTCGCCGTCGTCGGCTCCATCGACGACGTGCTCTGGGCGACCGCCTACCAGATCGCGTCCATGCTCGACATGCGCGTCGTGCTCCTCCTCGCCGAGGACGGCGACTTCGCGGTGCGCGCCGGCTATCCGCCGGAGGACCATCTGGACGAGGCCGACATCGCCGCCGCGAAATGGGCCTTCGCCAACAACCAGCCCGCCGGCCGCGGCGCCGATACGCTGCCCGGCGCCCGGCGCTTCTTCATGCCGCTCTCGACCGGGCGCGGCCCGATCGGCGCGGTGGGCATCGACGGCGACGAGAAGGGCGGCCCGCTGCTGACGCCCGACCAGCGGCGCCTGCTCGATGCGCTCGCCGGCCAGGCGGCACTCGCGATCGAACGCGTCTTCCTCGCCGAGGATGTCGAGCGCTCGCGGCGCGACGCGGAGGCCGACCGGCTGCGCCAGGCGCTGCTCTCCTCGATCTCGCATGACCTTCGCACGCCGCTCGCCGCCATTCTCGGCGCCGTCGGCACGCTTCGCGGCTATGGCGGCGGCCTCGACGCGGCAACGCGCGACGAGCTCCTCGCCACCACCGAGGCGGAGGCCGAGCGGCTCAACCGCTTCATCAACAATCTCCTCGACATGACGCGGCTCGAAGCGGGCGCCATCCGCCCCGCCGCCGTGCCGACCGATCCGGACGAGATCGTCGGCAGCCTCGCCGAGCGCGTCGCGAGCGTCGTCTCCGGCCACCGCTTCGTGGTTGATGTCGCGCCGGGATTGCCCATGGTCGCCGTCGATCCGGTGCTGATCGAGCAGGCGCTCTTCAACCTCGTCGACAACGCCGCCAAATATGCGCCGTCGGGCACGACCATCACGCTTTCGGCGCGGCGCGAGGGTGATACGGTCGCGCTCACCGTGCTCGACGAGGGGCCGGGTCTCGGCGCCGAGGAGCTGGAGCGCGTGTTCGACAAGTTCTATCGGGTGCAGAAGGGCGACAGCGTGCGCGCGGGAACGGGGCTCGGCCTTTCCATCAGCCGCGGCTTCGTCGAGGCGATGGGCGGCAGCCTCACCGCCGCGCGGCGTCCGGATCGCCCGGGCCTCGCCTTCACGATCCGCCTGCCGGCTGGCGCCGGAGAACGGCCATGAATGCCGGCCGCGTTCTCGTCGTCGACGACGAGCCGCCGATCCGCCGGCTCTTGAAGGCCGGGCTCGGCACGCAGGGCTATGAGGTGATCGAGGCGGCCGATGGCGCGGCGGCGCGCACGGCGATGGATGAGCACCGGCCCGACGGCGTGATCCTCGATCTCGGCCTGCCCGATATCGGCGGCGAGGCCCTGCTCGAGGGCTGGCGACGGGCGGGCGTCACGGTGCCGATCCTCATCCTTTCCAGCCGCACGGGCGAGGCCGGCATTGTCAAGGCGCTCGACGCCGGCGCCGACGACTATGTGACGAAGCCGTTCGGCATCGACGAACTGGTGGCGCGCCTCCGCGTGGCGCTCCGCCACCGCGTGCAGGCCGAGGGCGCGCAGCCGCTTTTCAGGACCGGCGCGCTCACCGTCGACCTCGTCCGACGCATCGTCCGGCTCGACGGCGCCGAGATCCATCTCTCGCCGAAGGAATACGAGATCCTGGCGCTCTTGGTGCGCCATGCCGGCAAGGTGATCACCCACCAGCAATTGATGAAGGCCGTCTGGGGCGGGGCGATCGACGCGCAGCAGCTGCGCGTCTATGTCCGCCAGGTCCGCCAGAAGCTGAAGGACGATCCCGCGCGGCCCTTCTATATCCGCACGGAAACCGGCGTCGGCTACCGTCTGCGCGAAGCCGACTGACGCCTCAGTCCGGCGCATCCGCCGCCGCGGCGCGCCGCCAGCGGGTCGGCGAAACGCCGGTCCAGCGGCGGAAGGCCCGGTCTAAGGCGCTCGGCGTCGCAAAGGCGAGCGTTTCGGAGATGTCGGAGACGTCGAGATCGGTGAGGCTCAGCAATTCGCAGGCGATCGAGAAGCGCAACTGCTGCTCGATGGCGCGGAAGGTGACCTTCTCGTCCTTCAGGCGGCGGTTGAGCGTCCGGAGATGGATGCCGATCTGGCGGGCGATCGTCTCGGCCGAGGCATCGCCCATCAGGATGGCGGGCTTCAGCAAATGGCGGACCCGGGCGTCGAAATCGGGCGCGGCGATGGCCTCCGTCCGGTCGAGCAGCGCCGCCAGCCGCTCGCGCTCGGCGCGGTCATGGCCGGCGATCGCCAGCCGCATCGCCTCCGGGCTCAGCGCCAGCGCGGCATAGGGCTGGTTGAGGCGGACCGGGCAGCCGAGCACCGCCTCGTAATGGCTGCGCGACGCGTTGCCGCGGTGGCAGACCAGCACCTCGATCGGGCCGGCGCGTGGACCGGCCAGGCTGCGGATGGCGTTGACCGCGACGGCCACGGCGACGTCGTAGAGCTGGTCCGCGCCGGTCTCGAAGCGGTCATAGATGCCATAGCCGAGATGGAAACCGTCGCCCTGCGGCATCAGGAAGGTGACGGCGCCGCGCGAGTTGCGATGCTGGTTGCGGACGAAATCGTGGATCGCCTCGCCGAGCGTTGGCGCATGGGCGACGAGCTGGCCGACCGTCCCGAGCGCCCGGTGATCCTGCGCCAGCCCGATCTCGAGTCCGAGATGCCGCTGGCCCGTCAGCTTCACCGCCTGGTCCATCACCCGGCAGATGGCGACGAACGGGGCGACGCTGTCGCGGTTGGAAAAAACCTCGGCCCCGATACCGCTGCCCTCCACGACCGTGTCCATCGACACGCCATGGCCGCGGACGAAATCGGGAAGGCCCACGAGCGGGCCGATCCGTTGCAAGCGCCGGTGCGGCATGATCCCCCTGCTGTCGCAAACTACGCGCGCGCACTCTGCAACGAAATGGCGCGGGGCGGAAGGAATGCCAGCGGCGGAAAGAGGGTGGCCGCGCGCGCGGCCGGCCACCCCCGTCGCGTCAGGCGGCTTCGAACAGCCGGCGCTCGAGACGCGGATTGCCGCGAAGACCCCTCCGTGCCTTGGCGGCGGCGAGGACGGCGAGATCGACCAGCGGCTCGACGATGATGACGAGCATATAGGCGCCGCCGAACGTGGTGATCGCGGCGGTGTTCTCGGCCGTGAAGCCATGGCCGTAGAAGGCCCAGAAGGCGACCCAGGCGACGATGCCGGCCTGATAGGCCGTCGACAGCGCGAGAGCCTGGCGATAGCGGAGTTCGACATAGGGCGTGCCGGGCGCGATGACGCGGCCGGCGAGCAGCGAGAGGCCGAAGAGCGGCACCAGCAGCGTCGTGACGTTCATGCCGTATTGCGGCAGGTCGAAGGGCGCGAAGAAGAGTCCCTGCAGAAGGAGCCCGAGCGCGAGGCCGAGCGCGGCGGGCGCGGCGCCGAGGATGAGGAACAGCGTCGAGCCGAGGATGAGATGGACTTCGGAGACGCCGACCGGCACATGCGGCAGCACCTCGAAGAAGCAGAAGACGAGCGCCGTGGCGGCGGCGGTGCGGCCGACGAGCGAGAGCGCGCCGCGCGCGCGGATGCTGTCCGACGCGAGCTTCAGCGCATAGGCGCCGGCGGCGGCGCCGGTCACATAGCTGAGCCAGATCTTGTCGGGCGATACGAGGCCGGGTTCGATATGCATGTTACGTTCTCCTTGCCGTCTTCCCCGACGGCTCCGGGTTGCACGAGCGCATGGCCGGTCTCCTGACTCGCGGGTCACCGCACGCCCCCCGCCTTCCCGGATGATCCCGAAAGATCGTCCAGTGGCCTCTGGGGGACGGCTCGCCGCTCACAGTCGCGGGGGCGGTCGGGGCTTCGGACCGGCTGGTCCTTCCCCGTTCCCGTTTCACCCTCCGGCGAGTCGCCGCGCCGAAGGACACCATTGCGCAGGAGGAACAGGCGCCGCCGGCGCCCGCCTGTCAAGCCTCAGCCGCCATGTCCGTGCTGGGCGCCGTCGTGGCCATGGCCGTGATCGCCGGCCGGGGGGTGCTGGCCGTCGGCGCCCATCATGACGACGCCGTCGAAGGAGGAGAATTTCCTGACGAGCGCGGGGTCGAGCTTCGCCTCGGCCGCCACGACCGCGGCGGCGAGCTGCTCGGCCTGATCCGCGGGCAGGCCGAAGGTCTCGAGGCCCGCGGCGTCACGCAGGGCATCGCCGCTGCACAGCGCCAGCTCCCAATGGTCGCCCTTGCGGCGGAGCAGCGCGCGGCCGCCCATGTCGCCCTGCGACCAGCCGGCGACCGCGATGTCGCCGGAGATGGTCACGGGCGCGACGCTGAGCCGGGCGTCCGGCCGGTCGAAGGTCGCCATCATCAGATGCTGCACCGCCGCCGCGTCGCTCGCGGTATCGGCGACAGCCGGCGTCGCCAGCAATGCGAGGGCGAGGCAACCCACCTGGAACAGTCTCTTCATCGTCATTCTCCCCGTTGATGGCCTCACGGCCGGATGTCGATCGCGTCTTCGAGCTTCGCGATGCGGAAGTCGTCGATCAGGATGTCGATGCGCACCTGCCAGCGGCCGGCGATGGGGATCGCGAGCGCGTCGATGCGCCAGACGGCGTCCGCCCCCTTCACGGCCTTGCGGCGGATCGGCTCGATGCCTGCAGCGGGATTGGCGAGGACGAGGGTCACCTCCTTGGCGTCGAGCGGCCCGAAATCGCCGGTCATGACGGAGATCGCGGCGGCGACCGTTCCGGCATGACCGGGCGTCAGGCTGAGATCGGCCATGGCGTCGGCGGCGTGGATATGGATCGAGGCCGGCTCTGCCGCCGCCTCGGCCAGCGCGCGCGGCGGCGGGGTGAAGCGCCACAGCGCGGCCGTGCCGAAGATCGCCAGCACGAGCACGACTTCCACGGCAATGGAGCGCCGCAGCCAGCGGCGGGCACCGGGATCATCCTCCTCGGCAGGTGCCGTGAGCCGCAGCCGGTTGAGCGCGGCAAGGCCGAACAGGAGGCCGAGCAGTGCGAGCTTTGCCAGCAGCACGCGGCCATAGGCGGTCGTCCACAGCGCCGACGGCGTCTCGACCTGCACCGCGGCGAGCGCGATGCCGGCGACGGCGAGCGGGGCGACGGCGACGGGGATGACCGCCGAGAAGAGCCGCAGAGCCCGCGCCGAATCCGCGCCGCCGTCACGCAGCGCGGCCGCGAGCGGGATCAGCGCGCCCGCCCAGAAGGCGATGCCGACCGCATGCAGGAAGACCGCCGGCCGCGCCAGCCATTGCGGGCTCGCGGCGCTGGCATGGCCGCTCGCGGCGAGCGCGACGCCGACGCCGACGAGCGACAGCGCCGCGAGGATGCGGGCGGCGCTGGTGGAGAGCGAGAGCGAGAGCAGCGCCAGCACGAGCGCGCCGGCGGCGACAAGGCCGGTCGTGCCGTAGCTCGTGGACCAGCCGGTGCGCCAGGCGATCGGCGCCGCGAGGCTGCTGAGCGGCAGGGCCAGCGCATCGACGCCGAGCAGGCCGATCGAGAGCGGCGCCGCGGCGAGGCCCAGCCATGCAGCGGCCCGGACGATCGGCGCCGCGCGCCTGCCACCGATGAAGGCGATGAAGAAGGCGCCGCCGGCACCGATGAAGAGGCCGATATAGACGAGGGTTCGCAGCGCCCAGATGGCGCTATCGAGTGCAAGATCCGGCGCTTCCTGCGGCGGAGCGCCGCCGCCCGCGCTGGGGGCGCCGATCGAGAAGACGACGGAGCCGCCGACGGGATGGCCGTCCTCGGAGATCACGCGCCAGGAGAGCACATGGGTGCCCCCACCGAGATCGGCCGGCGCCTCGATGTCGAGCGTCGCATCGTTGAGCGCGAAGCGGTCGAGGAGGGTGCTCGATCCGTCCGGCCGGACGAGGCGGAGCACGAGCGGTGACACCGGCTCGCTGAAGGAGAGCGAGAAGGCGCCGGGCGGTGTCGCCACCACGGCCCCGTCGGCCGGGACCGCGGCCACGAGCGCCGCATGGGCCAGGGCACGGCCGGACGGAACGATGAGCGCGAGCGTGATCATCGCCAGCGCGAGCATGCGGACGAGCGGCGCCACGCCGCGCCGGGGGGGTGGGATATCGGACATGGACCGTCGCCCTCGAAGGGAGGCACGCGCCGCGCGGGCGCGTGCCTCGGGCTGCGCTACTTCTTGGGAACGAGCGAAACGCCGGGCGCCGGCGTCTCGTAGTCGTCGGCGACCTTGCCGGCGGCCGGGATCTCGATCCAGCGCTCGGCGGCGCCGTCCGGGCATTCCTGCACGACGGGGAAATAGAGGGTGGTGCCGGTCTTGAGATCGCCCGTCAGATAGGCGCGCAGGACGAACTCATCATACTCGTCGTCGGCGAGGCTGCCGCCGGTCCAGACGACTTCCTTCACGCCGTCCGAGGTCGGCGTGCCGTAATAGTCGTAGGACTTCGCATAGGCGCCCTTCACCTTCTCCAGCGTCCATCCCGGCTTCGGCTGCGGCTTCACCGCGATGACGCCTTCGGGGATCTGTACGCGGATCTTGATCGTCGGCTTGCCTTCGCAGCCATGGCCGACGCGGAACACGGCCTTGTAGGAGCCGGGGACGGCGGCTTCCTGCGCCTCGAGCGTGACATGGGCCAGCGCCGGTCCGGCGGCCAAGGTGAGAAGAGCGGGGGCGAGCGTGAGGGTCTTGAGGAAGTTCATGTTTCTGTCCTGATGAACGGGCTCGACGCGCCGGTCCGTGCGGCCGCCATCAGGCGTGCCGGGATCGAACGGCTTCGAGCGTGAGAACGAGCCGGCGCCGACCGTCAGGGCCTGCGTCGGGGATGGATCTCGGGTTCAGGCAGGAAGAGGGGGCGCCCGCGGATTGGCCCCGGTTGCGTAGCGGGGCGCCGGCAGGATGTCGGCAGGCGTCGGCGCGGCGAGGAGGCTCGTGCGGACCGGCGGCTGGAAGCTCGGGCCCGGCTCGGCGGCCAGCGCCGCCGCGCCCATCATCAGGCAGCCGGCGAAGCAGCAGTCCGGCAGATGCGGCTTGTGCGCTGGGTCCTTCTGGCTGTCGGCCGCCGCGCTCTCATGCGTCGCGCAGATCACGCCGAGCGGATCGAAGCGCAGCGGATCGGCGGCGGCACCCAGCGCCGGCGATCCCAGAACCGCCTGCAGCAGCAGCACATAGGCGGCGACGAGCGCGACCAGAGCGTTGCGGCGAGGGAGGAAGGCTGGAGCCACCGGCTGCATCCGAAGGAAGGGACCGGTGAGTTGCTAGCATTCCCGGCCGCCGATGCCTATAGGTCGAACGGTCCAACCCCCCGCCATGCATCCCCGGCCGGCGGCGGGGCGGAACGCATCAGACGAGGTAGCCACGTCCCCATGGCGGAACCCTCAGCGACGACGCTTGTCGCCGGCACGGCCGAGACGACCAATCGCAAGAATCTCCTGCTGCTGATCCAGCTGCGCGCGTTGGCGGTGCTCGGCCAGATCGTGACGATCCTCTATGTCGCCGTCGTGCTCTGCGTCACGCTGCCGCTCGTGCAGCTCTTCGTCGTTCTCGGCGCGCTGGCCGCGCTCAACCTCCTCGCTTTGCTCCGCTACCGCATCACGAGCGGCATCACCTCGGCCGAACTGATGATGCAGCTGCTGCTCGACGTCGCGGCGCTGACCATGCAGCTCTACCTGACCGGCGGCGCGACCAATCCCTTCATCTCGCTCTACCTGCTGCAGGTGATCCTCGCCGCCGTGCTCCTCGATAGGCTCGCGGTCTGGATCGTCGTCGCGGTCGCCACCGGCTGCTTCATTGTCCTCACCGGCACCTATCGCGAGCTCGTCATTCCCGGTGGACATGGCCTGCCCGGCGGACATGACGGTGTCGCCGCCCAAGGTGGCCGCATCTTCGGCCTGCATATCCAGGGCATGCTGATCAGCTTCGTGCTGGCGGCGATCCTCGTCGTCGTCTTCGTCGGTCGCATCCAGCGCAATCTCCGCGCCCGCGACGCCTATGTCGCGGAGCTGCGCCAGCACTCGGCCGAGGAGGATCATGTCGTGCGTATGGGCCTTCTCGCCTCCGGTGCCGCGCATGAACTCGGGACGCCGCTCGCGACCCTCTCGGTGATTATGGGCGATTGGCAGCAAATGCCGGCGATCGCCTCCGATCCGGCGCTTTCGGGCGAGCTGGCGGAGATGCAGGCCGAGCTCGACCGCTGCAAGGCGATCGTCTCCGGCATCCTGCTCTCCTCGGGCGACATGCGGGGCGAAGGCACGGTCCGCACCACGCTCGGCCGCTTCCTCGACGAGACGGTCGCGGAATGGCGGATCTCCCGTCCCGTCGGCCGGCTCGACTACCAGGCGAAGATCGAGCCCGATATCGCGATCGTCTCCGACGCGGCGATGAAGCAGGTGCTGGCCAATGTGCTCGACAATGCCCGCGAGGCGTCGCCCGATTTCGTAGGCGTCACGGCGCGGCGGATCGGCGGCGATGTCGTGATCGGCATCCGCGATGCCGGCCCCGGTTTCGCCGAGGAGAGGTTGAACTCCTTCGGAAAGCCCTACAATTCAAGCAAGAACCGGCCGGGCTCGGGCCTCGGCCTGTTCCTCGTCGTGAACGTCGTCCGCAAGCTCGGCGGCACCGTCGTCGCCGTCAACAATCCGGAGGGCGGCGCCACCGTGCGTCTGACCCTGCCGCTGCGGGCCCTGGCCTTGAAGGATGAGGATGGAAGCGGAGCGTGACCTGCTGCTCGTCGAGGACGACGCCGCATTCGTCAAGGCGCTGCGCCGGTCCTTCGAGCGGCGCGGCTATGCCGTCGAGCAATGCGACGGCGTCGAAGGCGTGCGGGCGGCGCTTCAGCGCGTCAGCCCCGGCTATGCCGTGGTCGATCTGAAGCTCGCCTCGGGCTCCGGTCTCGAATGCGTCAAGCTGCTGCACGACCACGATCCGGAGATGCGCATCGTGGTGCTGACCGGCTTCGCGAGCATCGCCACGGCGGTCGAGGCGATCAAGCTCGGCGCCTGCCACTATCTGCCGAAGCCGTCCAATACCGCCGATGTCATCGCGGCCTTCGACCGGGCCGGCGGCGATGTCTCGGTGCCGCTGACGCAGCGCCAGACCTCGCTGAAGAATCTCGAATGGGAGCGCATCCACGAGACGCTCGCCGATTCCGGCTTCAACATCTCCGAGACGGCGCGCCGCCTCGGCATGCATCGCCGCACGCTCGCCCGCAAACTGGAGAAATGGCGGGTGAAATAGCCCGTCAGTCGCGCTGCTGGCGCGGGCCGGGCAGACCGGTCGCATAGATGGCGACGAGCGTCACCGCGGCGCCGGAGAGGAGATAGGCGCCCGAGGAGGCGATGCCGAACTGGCTGGACAGGCCGAGCGCCACCAGCGGCGCGAAGCCGGCGCCGAACAGCCAGGCGAAGTCGGACGTGATGGCCGAGGCCGTGTAGCGATAGATGCGGCCGAAGCGGAAGGCGAAGGCGCCGGACGACTGACCGAACACGAAGCCGAGCAGCACGAAGCCGACGATCATGTAGGTGAGCTCACCCCAGAGGCCGGCATCGAGCAACTGCGGCGCGAAGCCGCTGAAGACGGCGATGACGACGGCGAAGCCGGCCAGCATGCGGCGCCGTCCGATCCGGTCGGACAGGATGCCGGACGCGACGATGGCGAGCGCGCCGAACATGGCGCCGATCGCCTCGATGACGAGGAAGCGCGCCGGTCCTTCATTGGTGAAGAGGAACACCCAGGAGAGCGGGAACACCGTCACCATGTGGAAGAGCGCGAAGCTGACCAGCGGCACGAAGGCGCCGATCGCGACATTGCGCCCTTCGGCGCCAAGCGTCTCGGTCACCGGGCGGGCCTGCAACTCGTCGCGCTCGTAGAGGGCGCGGTAGTCCGGCGTCTGCACGATGCGCAGCCGCGCGAACAACGCCACGACATTGATGGCGAAGGCGACGAAGAAGGGATAGCGCCAGCCCCAGTCGAAGAAATCGGCGGCCGAGAGATTGGCGACGAAGAAGGCGAAGAGAGCGCTGGCGACGATGAGTCCGGCCGGGGCGCCGAGCTGCGGCATCATCGCATACCAGCCGCGCCGTCCCTCGGGCGCGTTCAGCGCCAGAAGCGAGGCGAGGCCGTCCCAGGTGCCGCCGAGCGCGAGGCCCTGGCCGATGCGCGCCAGCGCCAGCAGCCAGATTGCCGCGACGCCGATCTGTTCGTAGCCGGGCAGGAAGGCGATCGCCACCGTCGAGGTGCCGAGCAGCACCAGCGCCGAGGTCATCTTGGCGCCGCGGCCATGCGCGCGGTCGATGGCGGTGAAGAGCGCGGTGCCGAACGGGCGGGCGATGAAGGCCAGCGCGAAGATCGCGAAGGAGGCGAGCGTGCCTTCGAGCGGACCCAGATGCGGGAAGACAAGCCGCGGGAAGACGATCACCGAGGCGATCGCATAGACGAAGAAGTCGAAGAATTCCGACGCGCGGCCGATGACGACGCCGACGACGATCTCGCCGGGGCGCACCGCATGCTGTCCGTCCCGCCCGGTTTCGGGGTATCTGGCCTCAGGCGCGGTCATGTCCGTCATCGTTCCGCAGCAGCGCGTGGCCGCGCCGCTCCCTTGTCTCAGGATCGTTCGCCTCGTGGTTTTGGCGCGTCGTTGTGCGCTGCGGGATTGGACAAACTGTCCAATGCCGCGCTGCGGCCACCTGGCCTAGGTCTCGCTCATCCGCCGACCTCTAGAAAAGGGTTGTCGTCTTGCGCCGCTTCCGGTTCCTCCTCGCTCTGCCCGTCCTTCTCGCCCTCGGCGGCTGCAATTTCGTCGTGCTGCATCCGGCCGGCGACATCGCCTGGCAGCAGCGCGATCTGCTGATCGTCTCCACGCTGCTGATGCTGATCGTCATCATTCCGGTGATGGCGCTCACCGTGCTCTTCGCCTGGCGCTACCGGCAGGGCAACAAGACCGCGACCTATCGGCCGAAATGGGACCACTCGATCGAGCTCGAGCTCGTGATCTGGGGCGCGCCGCTGCTCATCATCATCTGCCTCGGCGCCCTGACCTGGATGGACACCCATCTGCTCGATCCCTACCGGCCGCTGTCGCGCGTCGCCAAGGGCCAGCCCGTCGCCGAGAAGACCGAGCCTCTCGAGGTCGAGGTCGTGGCGCTCGACTGGAAGTGGCTGTTCATCTACCCGCAATATGGCGTCGCCTCGGTGAATGAACTGGCCGCGCCGGTCGACCGGCCGATCAGCTTCCGCATCACCTCCTCGGCGGTGATGAACTCCTTCTATATCCCCGCGCTGGCCGGCCAGATCTATGCGATGCCCGGCATGCAGACCAAGCTGCACGCCGTCATCAACCGCGTCGGCGCCTATGAGGGCTTCTCCGCCAATTACAGCGGCGCCGGCTTCTCGGGCATGCGCTTCGCCTTCCACGGCATGGAGCCGTCCGATTTCGACCGCTGGGTCGGCGTGCTCAGGAACGCCGACAAGCCGCTGACGCGCGCCGCCTATCTCGAACTGGAGCGGCCGAGCGAGAACGTCCCCGTGCAGCATTTCGCCAGCGTCGATCCGGCCCTCTTCAAGGCGGTGCTCAACATGTGCGTCGAGCCCGGCAAGATGTGCATGAGCGAGATGGCGGCGATCGACAGCCGCGGCGGCCTCGGCCTCGCCGGCATCGACAATGTCATCCCGCGCCTCGCCTATGACAAGTTCGAGCGCCGCGGCGCGATTTTCGGGCCGCCCTCGTCTTATGTCGCCGGCATCTGCACCATCGCCGAGCTGACGGCCAACGAGCCGCGCGTGGCCGAGGCGCTGCCCGCCGATTTGGCGCCGCTCCTCGGCGCCGGGCTCCAGCGCCCCGGCTTCACGCCGGCCCGCCTCGACACGACCCTCTTGCGCTCCCCCGCAATCCCCGACCGCAATTCGTAAGCGAGACGCCTCGCATGACCGATCCATCCGCCGTCCCCGCCGCCACGAGCTTCCTGTTCGGCCGCCTTAGCTGGCATTCGCTGCCCTTCCACGAGCCGATCCTCGTCGCCACCTTCGCCGTGGTGGCGACGGGCGGCATCGCCCTTGTCGGCGCCATCACCTGGTTCCGCCTCTGGGGCTATCTGTGGCGCGAGTGGTTCACCTCGGTCGATCACAAGAAGATCGGCATCATGTATATGGTGCTCGGCATCGTCATGCTTTTGCGCGGCTTCGCCGACGCGATCATGATGCGCCTGCAGCAGGCCATGGCCTTCGGCGGTTCCGAGGGCTACCTGCCGGCGCATCACTATGACCAGGTGTTCACCGCCCATGGCGTGATCATGATCTTCTTCGTGGCGATGCCGCTCGTCACCGGAATCATGAATTTCGTCGTGCCGCTGCAGATCGGCGCCCGCGACGTCTCCTTCCCCTTCCTCAACAATTTCAGCTTCTGGATGACGGTCGGCGGCGCCGTCCTCGTGATGATGTCGCTCTTCATCGGCGAGTTCGCCAAGACCGGCTGGCTCGCCTATCCGCCGCTCTCCGGCATCACCTACAGTCCGGATGTCGGCGTCGACTATTACATCTGGGGCCTGCAGATAGCGGGCGTCGGGACGACTTTATCCGGCATCAACCTCCTCTGCACCATCGTGAAGATGCGCGCGCCGGGCATGACCATGATGCGCCTGCCGGTCTTCACCTGGACCTCGCTCTGCACCAATGTCCTGATCGTCGCCGCCTTCCCCGTCCTCACCGCCGTTCTCGCGATGCTGGCGCTCGACCGCTATGTCGGCACCAACTTCTTCACGAACGACTTCGGCGGCAATCCGATGATGTATGTGAACCTCATCTGGATCTGGGGTCATCCGGAAGTCTATATCCTGATCTTGCCCGCCTTCGGCATCTTCTCCGAGGTCACGTCGACCTTCTCGGGCAAGCGGCTGTTCGGCTATACGTCGATGGTCTATGCGACGGTGGTCATCACCGTCCTGTCCTATCTCGTCTGGCTGCACCATTTCTTCACGATGGGCTCGGGCGCCAGCGTCAATTCCTTCTTCGGCATCACCACCATGATCATCTCGATCCCCACGGGAGCGAAGATGTTCAACTGGCTGTTCACGATGTATCGCGGCCGCATCCGCTTCGAACTGCCGATGATGTGGACGCTCGCCTTCATGCTGACCTTCGTGATCGGCGGCATGACCGGCGTGCTGCTCGCCGTGCCGCCGGCCGATTTCGTGCTGCACAACTCGCTGTTCCTCGTCGCCCATTTCCACAATGTGATCATCGGCGGCGTGCTGTTCGGCCTCTTCGCCGGCATCAGCTTCTGGTTCCCCAAGGCCTTCGGCTTCAAGCTCGATCCGTTCTGGGGCAAGCTGTCCTTCTGGTTCTGGGTGATCGGCTTCTACGCCGCCTTCATGCCGCTCTATCTGCTCGGCCTCATGGGCGTCACGCGGCGGATGCGCGTCTTCGACGATCCCTCGCTGCAGATCTGGTTCGTCATCGCGGGTTTCGGCGCCTTCCTGATCGCGCTCGGCATCCTTTCCTTCCTGATCCAGATCGGCGTCAGCATCCTGCGCCGTGAGCAGCTGCGCGACACGACCGGCGACCCCTGGGACGCACGCACGCTGGAATGGGCGACCGCCTCGCCGCCGCCGGCCTACAATTTCGCCTTCACGCCGATGGTGCATGACAACGACGCGTGGTGGGACATGAAGGAGCGCGGTTATCGCCGGCCGCTCGCCGGCTTCAAGCCGATCCACATGCCGAAGAACACGCCGACCGGCGTCATCCTCGCCGCGCTCTCGGTGGCGCTCGGCTTCGGCCTCGTCTGGTATATCTGGTGGCTGGCCGTGCTGAGCTTCGTCGCAATCCTCGCCGTCGCGATCGCGCACACCTTCGACTACCACCAGTCCTTCGACATTCCGGCCGAGGAGGTCGCGCGCACCGAGGAGGCCCGCACGCGCCTGATCGCAGAGGGAGCCCGGGCATGACCAGCGTCGCGACCGCCACGACAGCGGGCGAGGCGCCCGTGTTCCACCTCGAGGACGAGCATGCGCATGCCGAGGGCGGCAGCACGATGCTCGGCTTCTGGGTCTATCTGATGAGCGACTGCCTCATCTTCGCGATGCTGTTCGCCGCCTATGGCGTGCTCGGCGGCAATTTCGCCGCCGGCCCGGCGCCGAAGGACCTGTTCGACCTGCCGCTGGTCGCGCTCAACACGGCCATGCTGCTGTTCTCCTCGATCACCTATGGCTTCGCGATGCTGGCGATGGCTAGGGGGCAGGTGCGGCCGACGCAGCTCTGGCTCGCCGTCACGGCGTTGTTCGGCCTCGCCTTCCTCTCGATCGAGCTCTACGAGTTCCACCACATGATTGCGGAGGGCGCGACGCCGCAGCGTAGCGCCTTCCTCTCCGCCTTCTTTACGCTGGTCGGCACGCATGGCCTGCACGTCACCTTCGGCCTCATCTGGCTGGTGACGCTGATGGTCCAGCTCGGCCGCTACGGCCTCATTGCCGCCAATCGCCGCCGTCTGATGTGCCTGTCGCTGTTCTGGCACTTCCTCGACGTGATCTGGATCGGCGTCTTCACCGTCGTCTATCTCCTGGGAATGCTGCGATGAGCACCGACGTCCACGCCGCGGCCGCCGACGCGCCGCATGCCCATCACGACGCGGCCGAGCCGCACGGCTCGCTCAAGGGCTATGTGATCGGCTTCGCGCTCTCGGTCGTCCTGACCGCGATCCCGTTCTGGCTGGTGATGGGCGGCGTCTTCGCCAGCCCGACGGCGACCGCCATCGTCGTGCTCGGCTTCGCCATCGTGCAGATCGTCGTCCATATGGTGTTCTTCCTCCATATGAACGCCCGCTCCGAGGGCGGCTGGACGATGCTGGCCCTCATCTTCACGATCATCATCGTGGTGATCGCGCTGACTGGCTCGCTCTGGGTCATGTACCACCTGAACGTCAACATGATGCCCGGCCACGACATGAGCCAGATGCCGTGACCGAGACAACATGAGCGGAACCCCGGCGCCGGGGCGAGGCAGGCGGCGCGCGCTGCAGCTCTTCCTCCTCGTCGCGGCGCTGGTCTTCGCAAGCCTCGCGGTGTGGCAGGTCGAGCGGCGATCCGAGAAGCTCGCCCTAATCGCCCGCGTCGAAACCCGCATCCATGCCGAGCCCGTCGCCGCGCCGCTGCCACAGGCGTGGCTGGCGATCACCCGCGGCAGCGACGAATATCGCCGCGTCCGCGTCACCGGCCGCTATCTGACCTATCCCGGCACGCCGGTGAAGGCGGTGACGGAGCGCGGGCCGGGCTACTGGCTGCTGGCGCCGCTCGAAACCGACACGGGCTTTATCGTCTACATCAATCGCGGCTTCGTCCCGTCGCTGCCCGCCGCATCAACGGCCGCGCCGGACGCCCCGGTGACGGTGACCGGCCTCCTGCGCATGACGGAGCCCGGCGGCGGCTTCCTGCGCAGCAACGATCCCGAAGCCGGCCGCTGGTACTCCCGCGATGTCGCGGCGCTGGCGAAGGCGGACGGGCTCACGGCGGCTGGCCTCGCCGACGTGGCCCCCTATTTCATCGACGCCGCCACGGTCGAGCCGCCGGAGCCGGACGGCCCCGTCACCGGCCTCACGGTCGTCCGCTTCGCCAACAACCACCTCGTCTATGTGCTGACCTGGGCCGCGCTCGCCGCCATGTCGCTGGCGCTGCTCCTCCGCGTGCGGAGGCTCGGCTAGCGCGGCACGAAATAGAGCGTGGCGCCGTCCGATCGCCCGGTGCGCGCGGCGCCGGTGGCGACGAGCGTTTCGAGCACCTGCTCGACCCGCGCCCGCCGCTTCGGCGTCACCCGGCCGCCGAACGAAGCGGCGACGGCGTCGGGCAGAGCCGGAGCCGGCGCCCTGGCCAGCACGTCGCGCACGATGCGGATCTGCTCGAGGGCGTCCGCCGGCCATTTCGGCGCGTCCTTGACGGCCGGAACCGCGAGCTCGGCCTCGATCTGCTCCTCGGCCGGCTTGGCGACCTTGGCGCCGAGGCGCGGGATCTGGTAGTCGGGCCGCAGCCAGCGCACCAGCCCGCGCGCCTCCTCGGCCGCCCGCTCGCGGTTCAGAGCAACGAGGCGGGAGAGCAGTTCCTCCTCGGCCGCTTCCTGCTCAGGCTTCTTGTGCGGGGAAGGCGTCGTCGCGCCCGGCTTGCCGACCAGCGCGCCCGCGAGGTCCGACCAGCCATAGGCCTCGAACACGGCGCGGTCGATGTCGTCGTGGATCTCCTTCAACACGGAGACCAGCCCCGCCTCATGGATGGCGCGCTCCTTGTCGTCGAGCGGCGGCACATCGGCGCCGTCCTCCAATTCGCGCAGCCGCTCCAGCACATTGTAGAGGCCGGTCATGGTGAGAAACTCATGCTCGGCCAGCCGCGCCTTGCGGAAGCTATCCAGCCGCTCACCGAGGGAATCGAGCCGGGCGAGCAAGGCGGGCGGCAGATCGGAGACGGCAGGGAAGGGGAAAGGGTCGAAGGTGCGGGTTTTCACATAGACGGAGTCATTGCCGATACCAAGCCAACCGCCCGCGGCCATAGACCAAGCCGTATGCAAGCGCGAGGAGAGACAAGCCAGAGCGGCCGACGTGCTTACACCGATGCCGATGAGCTTGTTATCGGGACGAACCGAAGCATCCAGGAATTGAAAGAAGCGGTGCTTCGCTGTTTCGATCGTCGCGATGTAGCGATGAAGCCCAAATAGGAATTCCCGGAGGTCCGTATGTCGACGACCGAACCACCACCAATAGGCGCGACGAAAATCTTCTCGATTATTGTCACGCTCAGGTTTCACCTGTTCAAGAACATGCTGATAGACGGCCGGGAATAGCGACCTAACCTCTTCTGCCAGCAGCGGATAGAGATCGATGACCATCACCCTGCGGGGCCGCGCGGCTAGGTCGCGCCCATTGCGATAGTCGAGGATATGCTTCTCCAGGCCGGGCACCTTGCCGAGGCCCAGTCTCGCAGCCTCCCCGGGCGTCACGATGAATCCCGCGCCATGCAATTTGACACCGGGGCTGGAGATCAGTTCGTTTGCCTTGAGCGCCGTCGCTGACGCCAGATCGGCGCCGATCGTCAGGTCCGCCCTCACCTTGCCGGCCCGCAGCCGCAACTCCACTCTCGGCGTGTCCGTGTTCAGCCCAGCCTCTGACACGACTTCCGCCAACACGCCTGCGCTCGCGCCCCGCACCGCCACCGTCATTGCGATGCGTACCGCCGCCTTGTCGGCGGCCTTGAGCCAGGGATGGTCGGGAATGGCGTAGACCAGGGACAGAGGCTCCTTGGCCGCCAGATGCATCTCGACGACGCGCCGCGAGAAGGTCTGCGTGATCGAATTGGTGGTGATGAAGCCGAAGCGGATGAGCGGGTTGGGCTCCGTCTTGGTTCCCGGCCGCAGGAGGCGCACCGCCGCCTCGTCCCAGAAATGCATGACGAAATCGGCGCCGCCCGGAATTTTCGGCCGCGCCTTCCAGCACGCCTCGGCATAGCCGTCGCCGAGTTCGGCGCGCATGTCCTTGCCGCCGATGAAGGGCGGATTTCCGACGATGAACTCGACCTCCGGCCAGGGCGCCGGGCGCGGGTTGACATAGGTATAGAGCTCGACCTGCGCCGCCGGGTCCGGCACCTCTTCGCCGGTGACCGGGTGGATCTTCATCGTCACGCCGTCCCAACGCGTCTCCGGTCGGCCGCTCGCGTCGCGGCGCAGCTCCTTGCGGTCATAGGCGAGGATCGCGTCCTGATGGCGGATGGTGCCGTAGGCATGCAGCACCGGCTCGCTGATCGCGGCAAGGCCCATGGTGCGAAGCTGCCATTTCAGATAGCCGATCCACAGCACGAGATCGGCGATCGGCACGGCGCGCGGGTTGAGTTCGAGCCCATAGAACTGGCGCGGATTGACTGTCTCGCCTTCCATGACGAAGCGCGCTTGCTGCTCGCCGAGTTGCTCAATCTCCTCCAGCACCTCGCCTTCCAGCTTCTTCATCAGTTCGAGCGCGACATAGAGGAAATTGCCGGTGCCGCAGGCCGGGTCGAGCACGCGAATGGTGCAGAGCCGGTGATGGAAGTCCTTCGCCGCCGCCAGCGCCTCGGCGTTCTTTCCCTCCTGCTTGAGATCGACGATATGCGACTGCACAGCGGTCCAGTCGGCGCGCAGCGGCTCGATGATGGTCGGCACGACCAGCCGCTCGACATAGGCGCGCGGCGTATAATGCGCGCCGAGCTTGGAGCGCTCGCGCGGGTCCAGCGCCCGTTCGAGCAGCGTGCCGAAGATCGCCGGCTCGACATCCGACCAGTCCTGCCGCGCCGCGACATGGAGTTCGTGGATATCCTCGGGCTGCAGGGGGAGCGCCCGCCTCGTCTTGAACAGCGCACCGTTGAAGCGGCGGAGGCTCTGCATCAGGCGCGGCTCGTAGCCGCCCTCATCCATGGTCCGCCACAGGCTTTCGAGCGCCAGCGGGAAGGTCTCCGGCCGGCCATGCAGCTCCTTCAGCAGTTCGGCGAAGCCGGCCTTGGGCAAGAGCCCGACATCCTCGGCGAACATCGTGAACAGGCAGCGCATCAGGAATTCGGCGACGTCGCGCGGATCGTGGCGGCCTTCGAGATTCTTGGCGATGCGTGCCAGCCGTTCGGCGATGTCGCGCGTCACCTCGGCCGAGCGCTTCGCCGGATCGAGGCTCGCCGGATCGGTCCAGATCGCGCGGAGCAGCGCCTGCACCTCGGCAAGGCGCAGGTCGTCCATGGTGATGCGATAGGACTGCCGGTCCGGGAAATGGGCGTAGTTCTTTCCCTGCCCCGAGAAATCCGCATAGAGCTCGATGACATTGCCGACATCGAGCACGATCAGGAAGGGCGGATAGCCATGCTCGACCGGCAGCGCGCGGGCATAGCTCTCGGCCTGGCCGCGCGCTTCCAGCATCGCGCGGTCCCAGCCGCGCGTACCGCGCCGGGCCGTGCCGAGCTTCACCTGCCGGGCGTCCTCGCCCAGCATGTCGAGTTGGCCGCCCGCCGTCCTGGTGCGGTGTGCGGAGCTCGACTGCTTCGATTCGAGCACGAAGCAGCCGCGCTTGTAGAGGTCGATCCGCCCCGGCGTCGTCGAGCCGTCGGGATGCTTGAAATCCACACGCCGCTCGAAGACGTAGTCGTTGAACTGGTTGGCCGAGGTGCTGAATTCCGGCGGCGCGAGGCGGAGCGCCTGGCAGAGATGGACGATGAAGGGCTGCGTGTTGGCGATCTCGGAACCTCCGGACGCCTTCACGCGCGTGATCAGATCGTCTAGCCCGGAATCACCTGTCGACACGGCTGCCACCCCCGCGTGCAATCTAGGAGAAAGTCGGCCGCGCCGTCCATCGAGGCGACGGACGGCTCTAGACCGCCAGGTAACCGCCGTCGATGACCAGCACCGTGCCGGTGACATAGGAGGCGATTGGCGAGGCGAGGTAGAGGACGCCGCCGGCGAGGTCCGACGGTTCGCCCCAGCGCTTCAGCGCGGTGCGGGCAAGGATCGCCTCGCTCCTTTGCGGGTCGTCGCGCAGCGCCCTGGTCAGCGGCGTCGCGATCCAGCCGGGCGCGATCGCGTTGACGCGGATGCCGTCGCCGGCATAGGCGATGGCGAGCGACTTGGTCATCTGCGCGATGCCGCCCTTGGAGGCGGCATAGCCGGGGACGAGGCCGCCGCCGAAAAAGGCGAGCATCGACGCCGTATTGGTGATCGTGCCCTTCACTGCTGCGAGCAGCGGCCGCGCCGCCGCCGCGACGCGCATCGCGCCGGTGAGGTTGATGTCGATGACGGTCGCGAAGACCTCGGGGTCCAGCTCCTCGCCGCGGCGGATGATGCCGGCGCAGTTCACGAGATGATCGAGCCGGTCGAAGCCGCCGATGAATGCCTTCACCGCCGCGCCGTCGCGGATATCGAGCCTCCTTGCCGCGAGACCGTCGCGCGGCGCCACGGCCGCGACCTCTGCCTCGGTCGCGCCGGTGACGACGACAGTGGCCTCCTCGGCGAGGAAGGCCTCAGCGATCGCCGCGCCGATGCCCGACGTACCGCCCACGACGAGGATTGTTTTGCCGGCAAAGCAGCCGGTCGGCCAGAAGCCCATGCGCGCACCTGTCGGTCGAAAGGAGAGGGGAGAGGGGAAGGGGAGGGAGTGTCAGCGGATGAACTGGTCGGCGTAATCCGCGCCGAGGCCGACATCCGCGAAATGGCGGCGGCACATGTCGATCTTGGTGAAGACGTCCTCGTAGCCGAGCGGCTTCCCCCAAGGGTCGACGTAATACATGATGCCGTTGACCTGGAAATAGGTGATCATTTCGTCGACGCCCTCCGGCACGACCAGCGTATGCGTCTCGCCCGGCGGCTCGAAGACATAGCTGCCTTCCTCGGCCATCCAGTCATGCTCGAGATAATGCCAGCGACCCTTGAGCACGAAGCCATGCACCGATTGCGGATGGCGGTGGCGCGACAGCACGCCAGCCTTGCGAACCTTCAGGAGATTCATCCAGTAGCCCTGCGAGCGGTTCAGGCAGAGCGGGCGGAACCAGACATTCTCCGCCTGCGGCACCCAGAGCCGGTCATCCTCCGGGATCGCCTTCGGGATCACGATCTCCGGCAGCGCGTCGGGCGGATTCGGATACTGATATGGAATGCGCGGATTCTCGTCCGCATGTTCGAGCGGCATTCGCCCTTCCTCCCTGGCGCCGTCATCTGTTGCGACGGCATGTCGTCACCGGCCGGCTGGCGCCTCCGCGCCGCCGATCCTCCCCCTCCGTCTTAGCGCTCCGCCGAGCCGGGTTCAAACGACTTGGCCATGCCTCGCGGGAGGCAAGCGACAGCCTCCGTCGGGCGCGTCCGGGCCCGGAAGCCGAGCGGCTCGTCGGCGCAGCGAGCGCAGCGGATGCTACCGTCCCTCGGCGAAGCCGGCGAGCTTTGCCTTCGCGTCTTCGACGGGGACGGCGACGAGGTCGTCCGGCTGGAGTGGATCGGTGAGGCCGATCGGCGCGAAATCGGCGCCGCGCCGCTTCACCATCAGGCGGTCGAAATTGACGCCGGCGCGATCGGGCAGGCTCGACTGGGCGCGGCTGATATTGCGCGCCACCTCGATCTGCGCGGCGATCGACCCGGCTGCCGCCTGCTGCTGCGCGATCTCGTCGCGCGCGCCCTTGATGCCGTTCAGAATGTCGAGGTGGCGTTCGGAGCGAAGATTGAGCTCGCCCTGATCGGCGAGGACGATCTCGCGCCGCGCCCGCGAGAGATAGGCCTCGACCTCGCGCCGGTCGGCATCGGTGCTGATGGTCGTGCGCTCGAGCTCGAACACGCGCGGCGTCGGCACCAGCTCCCGCTTGATGAGATTGTCGAGCGAGGCGCGTTCGCGGCGGAGACTGTCGGCGAGCTGCATCTTGGCGTCGCGCTGCGCCTCGAGCGCCGTGATCTCGTTCCGGAGCTGCTGCCGCCGCTGCTCGAAGGTCTTCAGCGATGCGTCCAGGGAGGTCTGGCGCTCCGTCTTGATGGCGGCCTCCTGTGCGACGAGGCCTGAGAGCCGTTCAGGCGTCACGAGCGAGGCGGCCGCGCTGGACGGGCGGACCGCGGCGGCACCGTCGCGCTCGGCCTCGTAGCGGGCGAGGCGGACATAGGAGACGGCGAGCTGGTCGGCGAGCTGCTCCTGGCGCTCCATGAGCCGCCCGACCTCGAGCCGGGCGGCGGCATCGCCGGGCTCGGCGCGGTGATAGCCGCCGGCGAGCGCGATTGCGTGCAGCACGGTCATGCCCGGCGTGAAGGGAAAGGCACCCGGCGACTGGACATCGCCGACGATGAAGACCGGCCGGTAGGCGGCGACGCCGATGGTCACGTCCGGATCGGCAAGGCCGAGCGCGGATTTGAGCCGCGCCGCCACCGCGGCCTCGGCTTCGCCGAGCGTCAGTCCGTCGAGCCTGATCGACCCGACGCGCGAGAGGCGGATCGCCCCGTCCGCCTGAACCATCTCCTCCCCCGACAGCGCCGGCTGATCGACGATGTCGAGGCGGATGCGGTCGCCGGACCCGAGGCGATAGTCATCGGTGGCCTGCGCAAAGGACACCGGAGACGACATCGCGAGCGCCGCGACGAGGGCGAGCGCGACGAGAACGAGGCGACGGATCATCATATCGCGATCGCCCGCTGCCGGGGTTTTGCGGACATCAGTCTCTCCTCCAGCGACGCGAATAGCACGCGCCAGTCATAGTCCCGCTCCATCCGCGCCCGGCCTCCCGCCGCTATCCGGTCGCGCAAGGAGCGATCCTCGAGCAGCCGCAGCACCGCGGCTGCGAAATCGCCGGCCGTCTCGGCCTTCAGATAGTCCGTGCCGTCGACCAGCTCGAGACCTTCGATGCCGATTGCCGTGCCGACCAACGGCGTCCCGAGCGCCAGCGACTCGATGACCTTGAACCGGGCCCCGCCGGCACCGAGCCTGAGCGGTACGACGGTCGCCATGGCGGCGGCGATCTCCTCTCGGATATCGGCGACGCGGCCGGTATAGACGATGCCGGGGCCTTGCGGCGCGACGATGCCATCCGGCACGGCGCCGGTGATCCTGAGCTCGACGCCGGGGCGCGCGGCACGGATTGTCGGCAGGATCTCGTCCGCAAACCAGCTGACCGCATCGCGGTTGGGCGGGTAGCCGATGGAGCCTGGATAGATCAGACGGTCGGCAACGGGTTCGGCGATCCCGGTCGGGTAGCCCCCGAGGTCGAGGCCGTTGGCGATGTGGACCAGCTTGCTGCGTGGCCAGAGCCGCGCCAGCGCATCGACATCCTCGCGCGAATTCAGGAAGGCGACGTCGTAGAGCGGCTCGATGCGCTTCAGGAAGCGAGCGTATTTGGCCTTCCGCAGCTGCCAGAGCGGACGTTCGAGCGGGCCGGCGAGTGCGGCGATCCGCTCGAGCTGAAGCGTCACCTCGCAGACATAATCCATGGCGACGACGCGCCCGGCATAGGGCTCGACATAGGGCGTGAGCGCGGGGTCACCGACGAGGATCGCCTCTGGATCGTACCGCGTCACGAGCGCCGCGACATGATCGGCCATCGCCACCGAACGAAAGCGGAAGACGTCGGCCGGGCTCGCGGACAGGCGCTGCCCCAGCATCTCGCCGAAGCCCGCGGGTGACGGGGCGAGGTCGACCTGCCGCGTCTCTACGAACAGATCCCGCTCGGACGCGGGGATGTCGCGGGCCTGTCCGGGCTCCACGAAGCAGGCGAGCGCGACCTCGTGGCGCTCGGCGAGCGAACGCGCAGTCAGCGCCAGGCGGTGCGTCTGGCCGTTATAGGCGGGGAAGGGCTGACAGGGCAGCAGGATGAAAATGCGCATGCCGCTCAGAGCCCGAGCCCGGCCGGCCAGTCCGCGATCTCCGTCCGGCAGTCCACCATCCGCGTCGCCGAGATCACGAAACCGTCGAGGTCCTGTCCGCCGCGCACGACCGCATCTTCGAGAATAACGGATCGGCGGACGGTGATGCCGCGTTCGACCCTCGCGCTGCGGCCGATGACGGCGTTCTCGATGACTGCGTCGGGATGAAGCCGCGCCGTGGCATCGACGACGCTGCCTTTTCCGCTCGCCGCGGCGACGCGCAGATTGCAGCGCAGGAGATCGGAGGGAAAGGTCAGGTTGATGTCGTCGGCGATACAGTCGCTGACACGCACCGGATGGCCCATGTCGATCAGGATCTGGATCGAGTCGGTCAGCTCATACTCGTTGCGCATCGCGGTGCGCGGCGTCTTCCGCACGGCATCGAAGACGACCGGGTCAAACAGGTAGAGCCCGACGCCCTTCAGCCGGTTCTCCGCATGGCGGGGCTTCTCGATCACCCGATGCACTCGCCCGCTCTCGTCGCGCAGGATGGCGAAGTTCTTCCGGATGGCGAGGGGATCGCCTTCGTCCTTTGCGGCGAGGACGGCGGCGCAGCCATGCCTCTCGAAGGTCTCGACCATATCGGCGAGCCGCAGCGGCTCGAAGAAGATGTCGCCGAGCATGAGCAGGAAGGGCCGCGTCACCAGCGGCTCTGTCTGGCCGAGCGCATGCGCGATGCCTGCCATCTCGGTCTGCTCGACATAGCGGATGCGCAGGCCGAGCCGCGTGCCGTCGCCGAGAATGCTCGCGATCTGATAGCCACGATGGCCGATCAGGACAACGACTTCGTCGATCCCGAGCGAGCGCATCTGCTCGATCTGGTATTCGATCAGCGGCTTGTTGGCGATCGGCAGCGCGGCCTTGGGGATGGCCTGACCGAACGGAGCCATGCGCTCGCCGCGGCCGGCCGCGAGGATGACGCCCATGAGACGGTCAGCCATCACTTGGTCTCCCGTCCCAATGCACCGCCCGAAGGCGTCCCGGCGCGCGATGCTTCAGGCGGGCGAACTCGTCCTGCCCCAGGATGATACCGGCGCGCAGCGCCAGCGCTCCCATGGCCAGATAGCGCATCGGATTGAGCGGGCCGGCGTGGTGCTTCGCGTAATAGCGGTAGGCGCCGCGGTGGAAGTCGGCCACCATCCGCGTGCGCCGCACCTTGCGGTGTCGCGCCTTGAGGTTCTCGTTGTGCACCACGATAGCGCCCGGAAGCGAGACGATCCGCCAGCCGGCCCGCTTGATGCGCCGGCACCAGTCCGTGTCCGACCAATAGACGAAGAAGGCCTCGTCATAGGCGCCGACACTGTCGACGACGCTGCGGCGCACCGCCATGCAGGCCGTCGAGAGCGTATCGACGTCGAAAGGCTCGGTTGCATCCGCCATGTCGGCCATCAGGTAGCGGCGCGAAAACGGATTGCCCGGGAAGAGCCTGGTCAGCGCCGAGCGCCGCCCGAACAGGCCCGCCATCGCCGAAGGAAAGCGACGCGCCGTCCGCTGCGGCGTGCCGTCCGGATAGACGAGGGTCGCGCCGATCGCGCCGATGGATGGGTCGGCAGCGAGACCCTCGACCATGGCGTCCAGCGCGCCTTCGGTGACTTCCGTGTCGCTGTCGAGCGAAAGCAGAATGTCGCCCCTGGCCGCGGCCACCCCGCGATTGAAGCCGCGCGTCAGGCCGAGATTGGATTCGAGCGCGATGAGGTTGATGTCGGGATGCTCCGACCGGAGCCATTCGCGGCTGCCGTCGGTGGACGCGTTGTCGACGATGACGATCTGCGTCACTGCGCGCGCCGGAAACCGCCGCAGCGAGGCGAGGCAGGCGCGCAGCAGCATCCCGCCATTGTAGTTGACGATGATGATGGAAAGGCCGGGCGCGGGCATCGACGGCGCCGTCAGTTCGGGCCGGCCGCGCGCGAGGCGGGTTCGATCGCGACCGCCGGTGCGGTCTCCGCGGCGGGCGCCGGCCGGGGCGGTCGGGTCTTCACCTTGCTCGGATGCCGCTCGAAGATGTCGCAACCGTCGCAGATGGTCTTCTTGCGGCCCTCCCAGTCCTTGGCGCTGTAGAGAGCTCGGGCGCTGCGGAATTTCTCGTTGTTGTAGATCTTGCCGATATCGATCGTTGCATGGTCCTCCATGTGATCGAAATCGCGCCGATCCTTGTAGACGATACAGCAGGGCGAGACGCCGCCGTCGGTGTTCACCACCATGGATCTGTAGAGATAGTAGCACGGCGCCGGACGGTCGGCCTGGCCGAAGGTCTGCGGAATGTCCTTGCCGTTGTCGCGGCCGGTGAAGCGGGTGGGGAACCACTCGTCCGCCAGCACCTGCCGGTTCCGCGTCTCGAAAGGCAGGCCGACAGGAATGAAGCGGATGCGGTCGACGCCGAGCTTGGCCGCGATCGCCTCGGCCTCGCCGACTTTATCCTCGTTGTGCCGCATGACGATGTACTGCCATTCGACGAAGGGCGTGCGGCGACCGCGGGCGTTCCGCTTGCGGATCAACTCCGCCATGTTCTCGACCACGCGGTCGAATTTTCCGCGCACACGGTATTTCAGATAGGATTCCTCGTCGGCGCCGTCGAGCGAGACGGTGAGATGCTCGAGGCCGGCATCGATCAGCTTGTCGAGATCGTCAGGCTGGGCGATGACCAGATTGGACGACATGTTGGTGCCCACATTCCGGCTCTGCGCGTAGTCGATCATCCGGAAAATCTCCTTGTTGATCAACGACTCGCCCCAATTATGAACGTTCACCTCGAAGAGATACGGGACATGCGGGTCGAGATAGCGCTGGAAGCACTCGAACGACATCATGCCCTGCTTGCGGCCGAGATCGTTCATGCCCGTCGGGCAAAGCGGACAGCGCAGATTGCAGACATTGCAGGGATCGAGAAAGAGGATATAGGGCCGGCCTCTGACCTCGACCCTGCGAAGCTTCCGTTCAGCCTCGATCAGGGCGAGATTGGCCCATTTTCGCGGCGTGCCGTGCTCGATCACCGCGCGCAGATGCCGGCCGGCGCGGGTATATTGGGGGATAGACTTCAGGAAGTCCTGGGCACTGGTCATTGCAGCC
>CAWZZK010000171.1:0-4497 GCA_963966455.1 Kaistia sp.
AGGCCACGCCAAGGCGGGTGGCGGCGCGAGCCCGAGCCCGGCCTGACGAAACAGGGCCTCGGCCGGCGTCAGCCACCAATAGGCAGCCATCAGCGCCGGCAGCAGCAATGCGACGCCGACGCAGACCATCGCCAACGCCCCGCTCAGGCGGCGCAAGCGATCCGTCCGCGCTCCCGCGGGAGCGGTCTTGGTCGATCCGGTCATCATGCCACCCATCTCAAGCTCGTCTTCCCACGAAACTAGTCCGATCATTATTGTTTGACAATAATTTCTTTTCGTACAACGGTGCGGCGTGCCTTTGAGGAGGTTGCATGTCCATCATTCGGAAAATCCCCGCCGCGCTCGTTCTCGGATTGCTCGTCGTCGCAGTCCCGGCCCACGCCGAGCCCTCGACGCAGGGCGGAGCCATATCGGTCGCGCAAGTCGCCCAGATGCTCGACCAGGCATCCGGCAACCGCACGGCCCAGCAGGTGCTGACCGCCTATCTCGCCGGCGTCGGCGAGACGGTGGGCGCTGTGGTCGATCTCGGCGGCGCCCATTGCCGGCGCCCGCTCTCCCTCTCTGCCGAAGACGCGCGCCGCGCCATCGCTGCAGTATCGGCTGGCAAGGCGGGAACGTCGGCAGCGACGCCGCTCATCGTCGGCGACATGCTGGCGCGCGCCGGATGCCGCCGGACATGACCGTTGGCTGGCCGCTGGCATCGCGCCGCACCATCCTTCGCGGCGCCATCGCTCTCACCGGTCTGGCAGCCTCAGGCCCCGGCGCGCGGGCGGAGGACCATCGGCCGGTCCGCTGCGACGCCCGCCTCGCCTATTCCGGCCCGCCTCTGCATCCGCCGGTCGACATTCGCCCCATCAAGGCAGTGCCTGACCGGCCGCTTCCGTCGCGCGATGTCGCACGGCTCGACGAGGCCTTCGCCAGGATACGGACTCTCACGGGGGCGCCCGCCCTCACCGCTGCCGTGGCGCGGCCCGGCCGCGGCATCTGGCATCGAACCTGGACCCGGCCGACCCATCCGAGACTGTGGTGGGCGAGCGTCGGCAAGATCTTCACCGCGGTATTGGTGCTTCAACTGGTCCAGGAAGGAAAGCTGGCGCTCGACGCCCCGGTCTCGCGCTTCGTGCGCGGCGTCCCGAATGGCGACGTGGTCACCTTGCGTGATTGCCTCGCCCACACCTCCGGCCTCTTCAGCGCCAACGAGGACCGCCTTGTCCGCGCGCGCCCCGGCTATCGCGACCCGGCGACGCTGCTGGCGATCGCCCGCCGTCACGGCGCGATGTTCTGCCCGGGCGAGCGCTGGCGTTACTCGAACACCGGCTACGACGTGCTCGGCGAGATCGTGACGCGCGTCGACGGTCGCCCGATCGACGAGGCGATCACAGAGCGGATCATCGCGCCGCTCGGGCTCTCGTCGATGCGGAGCCTGGCGCCCGGCGTGAGCCCGGGCGACGTTGCGCCGGCCGTATCGGGCGGCGAGACCGTCGATCCGGGTTGGGCTGGCGCCGCGGGACCGATCGCGAGCGACGGCCACGATATGGCGATGGCCTGGGCGGCGCTGCTAGAAGGGCGGCTGCTCGGCCGCGCGCTCCTCAACGAGATGACCGCGACGCTCTATCCGATGTTCGATCCCGGGACCTTCTATGGACTTGGGATCATGGTCTTCGAGGTGCCGGATGGCCAGTCGACGCTGCGCTGGGTCGGGCATGCCGGTGGCGCGCCGGGCGTCAGCGCATTGGCCGTTTATTCTCGCGCCGACAATGCGATCGCGGCGGTCGCGCTTACGGGCGGCGGCTCGGCCACCGCTGCCGCGAACCTCCTCCTCAAGTCACTCGCGAAGCCCGGCCGCCCCTGACTTCGCGCCCCATCCCTTCGGCTGCAGAAGATCCCAGAGATTGCCATAGAGATCCTCGAACACCGCGACGGTGGCATAGCTCTCTTGACGCGGCTCCTCGCGGAAGACGACGCCGCGCGCGAGGAAAGCGGCGTGATCGCGAGCAAAATCATCGGTCTCGAGGAAGAAGCCGACGCGGCCGCCCGTCTGGTCGCCGATCCGCTCCGCCTGGCGCGCGCCATCGGCCTTCGCCAGCAGCAGGCGTGCGCCAGCAGCCGCGGAGGGCGCGACAAGAACCCAGCGCTTGCCGCCATCGAGCGGCGTATCGGCGATGAGCACGAAGCCGAGCTTCTCCGTGTACCAGGCGATGGCGCGGTCATAGTCATCCACGACCAGCGTGACGGTGGCGATGCGGGCATTCGGCATGATGGCTGGCATTCCGATGAGACGTACGAGCGGGGCGAAATTCGTCGGCCGAGCGGCCGGCGCAATAATGTCGCCGGAAATTCGCGTAAAGTCTCGGCCATGGAATCATCGAATTTCGTCACGGCCGGGCAGGCGCCTGGCGAGGACTGGCGCTACGGCGGCCGGCTGCTGGTCGACCTCGCCGCGCTCGCCGACAACTGGCGCGCCACGGCGCGGCTGGCGGGGCGCGCCGAAGCCTCTGCCGTCGTGAAGGGCGACGCCTATGGCATCGGCATCGTGGCGGCGGCAACGGCACTGGCGGCGGCCGGATGCCGGACCTTCTTCGTCGCGCTGGCGTCCGAGGGACTCCGGCTTCGCCGGCTCCTCCCCCAGGCGCCGATCTATGTGCTGAACGGCCTTCCTCCGGGAGCATCGGCCGAACTCGTGGGCGCCGGCCTGCAGCCGGTTCTGGGATCCGCGGACGAAGTGGACGAATGGGCTGCCTACCGCGCCGCAGGCGGCATAGGCGGCGCGGCGCTCCATGTCGATACGGGCATGCAGCGGCTCGGCGTCACCATGGAAGAAGCGGCCTCGATCGCGCCCCGCGCGGAGGCGCTTGGCCTCTCGCTCGTCATGAGCCATCTCGCCGCAGCCGACCAGCCGGGCCATCCACTGAACGCCGCGCAGCTCGCCCGCTTCCGGTCGGTCTCGAGCGCCTTCGCCGGTCTGCCCGCCTCGCTCTCCAACTCCGCCGGGCTCTATCTCGGCAAGGATTTCCTGTTCGATCTCGTTCGGCCAGGCATCGCGCTCTACGGCGCCCGCTCGACCGCCGCGGCGCCGCCACTCGCGACCGTCGTCACCGCCGAAGCGAGGATCGTGCAGGTGCGCGACGTCGCGGCCGGAAGCGCGGTCGGCTATGGCGCCAGCGAACATGTGCGACGGGCGAGCCGGATCGCGATCCTCGGCGCCGGCTATGCCGACGGTTATCACCGTCGCGCCGGTTCCACAGACGACCGGCCGGGCGCGAGCGTCCACCTCCATGGCCGCCGGGCGCCGCTGGTCGGGCGAATCTCGATGGATCTCATCGCGGTCGACGTCACCGACATTCCCGAGGCGCGGCGCGGCGATCATGCCGAACTGTTCGGCCCGAACATCGCCATCGACGAGGTCGCCGAGCGGGCGGAGACGATCGGCTACGAACTGCTCACCGGCCTCGGCCGCCGCTATGAGCGCCACTATCGCGGAGGCGCCTGATGGCCAAGGCGCGGGTTCAGTATATCTGCCAGAATTGCGGCTCGGTCAGCCCCCGTTGGCAGGGCCGCTGCGAGGCCTGCGGCGAGTGGAATACGCTCGTCGAGGAAAACACGGCCGGCGGCATCGGAGGCGGTCCCGGCCGGGCGCCGCAGAAGGGCCGCGTGGTCGAACTTCATGCCCTCGCCGGCGAGAGCCGCACGCCGCCGCGCATCGCCTCCGGCATCGCCGAGCTCGACCGGGTGACGGGCGGCGGCTTCGTGCGCGGCTCGGCGATCCTGATCGGCGGCGATCCTGGCATCGGCAAGTCGACGCTGCTGCTGCAGGCCTCGGCGGCGCTGGCGAAGCGCGGCGAACGGGTCGTCTACATCTCCGGCGAGGAGGCCGTTGCGCAGGTTCGCCTCAGGGCCGAGCGCATGGGCGTCGCGGCGGCTCCGGTCGCGCTGGCGGCTGAGACCAGCGTCGAGGACATCCTCACGACGCTGGAGGCCGACCGCGCCCCGGCGCTGGTGATCCTCGATTCCGTGCAGACGCTCTGGACCTCGTCCGTCGAGGCGGCGCCGGGAACGGTGACGCAGGTGCGCGCCTCGGCGCAGGCGATGATCCGCTATGCCAAGCAGTCGGGCGCTACCGTCATCCTCGTCGGCCATGTCACGAAGGACGGCCAGATCGCGGGCCCGCGCGTCGTCGAGCACATGGTCGATGCCGTTCTCTATTTCGAGGGCGAAGGCGGTCATCATTTCCGCATCCTCCGCGCCGTGAAGAACCGCTTCGGCGCCACCGACGAGATCGGCGTCTTCGAAATGACCGGCGGCGGTCTTCGCGAGGTGCCGAACCCGTCGGAACTCTTCCTCGGCGAGCGCAACGCCGCGGCGCCCGGCGCCGCCGTCTTCGCCGGCATGGAGGGGACGCGCCCGGTCCTCGTCGAGATCCAGGCGCTTGTCGCGCCCTCCCCGCTCGGCACGCCGCGCCGCGCCGTCGTGGGATGGGATGGCGGGCGCCTCGCGATG
>CAWZZK010000172.1:0-5274 GCA_963966455.1 Kaistia sp.
ACCCTCCGATCCGTCAGCGCGACGGATCCGGACGACCGACTCCTGCCACGTCCCCGTCATCGCCTTCCCCCGAAAGCGTAAGCCCCGAACACACCTCATACGTGCGAAAAGACGGTGTCAAGCCAAGGCTCGGAATGGCCAGAAGATCATTGGGAAGGATCATGGCAGTTGTGGCGCTTGGACGAAGCCGGAGCCACGATCGGTTAAGTTCACCGAAGCATTGAACCTCCCGTCGTCGACGGAAGACTTGAGCCGTGCGCGTACATCCCCGGCCGTCACCACGCCGCCGTTCCGATCGCGCAGCAACTGCCACCATAGGGCCGCGACCCCCGCGACATGAGGGCAGGCCATGCTGGTGCCGTTCATGGGCACGAGGCCGCCGCCGGCCTTGGCGGAGACGATGTCGACGCCGGGGGCGGCGACCGCAGGATTGATGTTCGAGAACGGAGCGACATCGAACGTTCCGTCGGCGCCCAGCGACACTGCGCCGACCGATACGATGTCCCGCGAGGCCGAGGCCGGAATGCTGGCATCGATCACGAAGTCCCTCTTGAGGTGTCTCCGGCTCTCGTTCCCGGCCGCCGACACGATCAGCGTGCCGGCATTGTCGTCGTTCTCGAGCGCGAGCAACTGGGCGATCACCTCGAACTGCCTGAGATTGTCGCGAAAGGCCTTGATCGTGATCGAAGTGGCGAGTTCGTCCGGGTGACCCTCGCGGACGAGCCGCTTCTGCATCTTCGGGAAGTCGAAGCCGATCGACATCGAGATGATGTGGGCGCCGTTGGAATGCGCCCACTTCATTCCGTCGATCAGCGATTTCATCCCTCCGGCGCCGCTGTCGTCGAGGACCTTGCCGACGAGGACCTTCGAGATCGCCCGCGCGACGCCGATCCGGACGCCGTCGACATCGCGCCCGAAGATAGTGCCGGCGCAGTGGGTGCCGTGGCCATCGCCGTCGTCGTCGCCATCCGAGGTGAAGTTGGCTCGGTTCTCGACGATCTCGTTCTTGATGGCGGCGAAAGCCGGATGGGTCGGGTCGATGCCCGTATCGAGCACGCAGAGCGTGACGCCGTCGCCGTGGAGTTCGCGCGGCTTCGGACCGAGCACGGCCGGGACACCCCAGCTTGCGCCGGCTGCCTTGGCGGCGCCGAGCGCATCTCCCGTCACGGCCAGCCCGGCTTCGGCATGCGAGAGCGGGCGCACGAGGGCGATCGGCATCTGGCGGGAAACAAGGTTGCGCGGATCGCGCGAGGCCTCCTCGGCGTCGCGTCGATCGTTGAACGAATGCACCTTGACTAGGTTGGTGACCTCTCGGGCGCTTGGACGCGACACCAGGATGTTGCTTGCCGAAAGCCCGGTGCCCAGTCGTGCGTTCTCGCCCGCACCGCTCGCCAGCGCCAGCTTTGCGAGGTCGGCGTCGACCTCTAGAACGAAGAATTCGTCCATCGCGAGATACTCCTTGAGTCCGCTCAGCGCGATCCCTCGACGATATGTTCAGGGTCAGGCGCCTCTCCCTGCTTCTGCTCCTGAAGGATGACCCGACGTTCATCCTCGGTGAGTTTGACTGGAACGATCGCATCGGCGCCGTCCAAAAGTGCTTGGCTGAATGGTCGAGACAATGACCAGCGGATAGGATCGCCCCAGTTCGACTGCCCAATTGCAGGGGAAAGGTTTGAGACAAGGACCGATCCATCGGCTCCACCGGTAACCACGCGGGTACTGTCTGGCGAGAGAGCAACCGCTTTGACGTCGGTCTCGCGCCCTAGCAGCGAGCCGAGTGAGCGGTTAGTTGCGGCATCCCACACTCGGGCGTTACGGTAGGACGCGGTGACGATACGGCTGCCATCGGGGGAGAAGGCGGCAGTGGCGACCAGGGCATCGTCCTGCGTTGGAGCACCAATCGGTTGGCCGGTGGCCGAGTCCCAGAGCCAAGCCTTATCCAGCGTCGTCGTTACAACGCGGCTGCCATCCGGCGAGAACGCGACAGCTCTGACGTTGCTGCCATGCTTCATCGGCGCGCCAATCGGCTGGCCGGTGACCGCATTCCAAATTCGCGCAGTCTTGTCAGAGGACGCCGTGACGATGCGGCTGCCGTCGAGCGAGAAGGCAACCCCCATCACCGGGCCGTTGTGCGTTATCGGCGCGCCGAGAGGCTGACCAGTGGCCGCGTCCCATATTCGCGCGGTATTGTCAGAGGAGGCAGTGACGATGCGGCTAGCGTCCCGCGAAAAGGCAGCCGCGACGACCGGGCCGTCGTGCTTCATCGGTGCGCCGATCGGAAAGCCAGTGGTGGCTTCCCAGATTCGAGCCGTCTTGTCATCGGAACCGGTGACGAGACGGCTGCCATCATACGAGAAGGCGACCGTTCTGACTAACTTATCATGTTGCATGGGCGCACCTAATGGCTGCCCGTTTTGAGCGTCCCACACCCTTGCCGTCTTGTCGGTCGAGGCAGTCACAACGCGAGTATCGTCCGGGGAGAAGGCGATAGCCGTGACCGAGCCATTATGCTGCATTTCGGCGAATGGACGACCAGACTTGGCGTTCCAGATGCGAGCGGTGGTGTCGTCAGAGGCGCTCGCGATCCTGCTGCCATCAGACGAATACGCTAGAGCTTCAACTGCATCTTCATGCCGGCTTGACAGGATCGGCACGCCTGTTTCGGCGTCCCATATCTGTGCACGGGCAATGCCATCGGAAAAAGTAACAATGCGAGTGCTGTCGGGGGACGCGACCAGTCTGTCCGCGAGGGTTCCAAGACGCATTGGTAAACCAACCTGCCGGCCGGATGCAGTATCCCAGATCCGCGCGGTTTCGTCGCCGTAAGTAATGCGGGAAATGGTAATAACGCGGCCGCCGTCCGGCGAAAACGCTGCGGCAATGACCGGGCCATCATGCTTCAAAGGCGGACCGGTCGGCAGGTGGGACTTGGCGTCCCAGCTCTGCGCAGTATTGTCATCGGAACCCGTGACGATGGTCCGGCCATCGGGCGAAAAGACGGCGGTGTTTGCCGGAGCATTGTGCCTCATTGGAGCGCCAATCGAACCGCCCGTTGCGACATCCCACTCCCGCGCCGTGCCATCAAGCGAAGCAATAATGACATGGCTGCTATCAGGTGAAAAATGGGCAGTTTTAACTCCAGACTGCTCTATCTGCGCGATATGATCGCCAGTTTCTCCGTTCCAAATTTGGACCTTGTCGCTGTAGTCGGAAGCCGTAAGGACCCGGTTACCGTCGGATGAGAATTCGACGGCGGTGACCCAATTGTCGTGTTGCAGCGATCGGCCAACAGGCCGGCCCATGTCGGTCGCCCAGATCCGTGCGGTGTTATCTCTTGAGCCAGTGACGACCCGTGTGCCGTCAGATGAGAATGCAGCTACGAGAACCGCATCTGAATGCACCATAGGAATGCCAACCGGTTGTCCGGTCGCAGCGTCCCAAAGGCGCGCGGTTCCATCGTCGGAGGCGGTGACGATTACGCTGCCATCGGGAGAATAACTGATCGACCGAACCCAGTCAGAGTGCTTCATAACAGCACCGACCGGCTCACCACTCCAAGCATCCCATTGACGCGCAGTGTGATCAAGAGAGCCGGTTGCGATTCGGTTGCCGTCAGGCGAGAAGGCTGCCGCCACAACGAAAGAGTTGCGCCAGCGGGGCCCTCTCATCCACCGGTCCGGTGAATTCCAAAGACGAGCGGTGCCATCATCAGATGCGGTGACGATGCGACTGCCGTCGGGCGAGAAGGCGACTGCCTGGACGTCGTCGTCATGTTGCATCGGTGGACCGATCGGCTGGCCGGTGGCGGCGTCCCACAGCCGGGCGGTTTTGTCGTCGGAGGCAGTGACGATACGGCGACCGTCGGGAGAAAATGCCACCGCGTTCACGGAGTCGTCGTGCTGCATAGGGCCTCCGATCGCCTTGCCGGTGGCGGCGTCCCACTGCTGCGCGGTGTCATTGTCCGAGGCGGTGACGATGCGCTTGCCATCCGCCGAGAAGAGGGCAGCATTGATCAAGAAGTTAGGCTGGTCCAATGCGCCGATGGACTGGCCGGTCGCGGCGTCCCATGTCCGCACAGTTGCCACGGCAGAGATAGAGGCAGTAACGATCCGGCCCCCATCGGGCGAGAACATCGCACTAAGCACCGAACCATCGTGCTGCATAGGTGCACCGATCTGCCAGCCGGTGGCGGCGTCCCATAGCCGCGCGGTTTTGTCACTAGACGCGGTGACGATACGGCTAGAGTCAGGCGAGAAGGCGGCAGTACTAACGAGCCCGTCGTGATGCATCGGCGCGCCGATCGGCCGGCCGGTGGCGGAGTCCCATAGCCGGGCGGTGTTGTCACTAGACGCGGTGACGATACGGTTACCGTCGCCAGAGAAGGCGGCGCCGAAAACTGGCCCCTCATGCTGCATTGTTGCGATTGGCTGACCAGTGGCTACGTCCCACAGCCGCGCGCTCTTGTCGTCGGAGGCGGTGACGATGCGGCTGCCGTCGGGCGAGAAGACGGCGGCGGTGACTGGACCCTCGTGCTTCAGCGGCGCGCCGATCTGCCGGCCGGTGGCGGCGTCCCAGATCCGGGCGGTGTTGTCCCAGGAGGCGGTAACGATGCGGCTGCCGTCGGGCGAGAAGGCGGCCGTTCTGACATATCCGCCGTGCCCCCTGAGCACGCCGGGGTCGCGCTGGATCGCTTGGACGGCCTGGGCCAGCACACTGAATGCTGCAGGCTTGCGCGCGAACTCGGCTGCCGAGAACCGCGCCGGCAGGCTGGCGCGCACGATCTTGATCGCGCTGACATAGTCGCCACGCTCGATTAGCTGGTTGGCGACAGCGGCGGAGTAGCGCGAGGCGTCGATGTCGGCCTTGTCGCGCTCTGCCTCAGCCTTGTCGCGCTCCGCATTGGCGACTTTCTTTGCCGCCTCCGCTGCCTCGAGCGCCTTCCCTTGTGTCTCTAACGCATCCTTGAGTTTGCCCGAGGCTGTCTTGAGCTCTTCGGTCTTGCCAAGGAGCTTATTGGCGCTGTCGCGATACTCAACGAACAGGTAACCGAGCCCAGCTGCCAGCAGCAGCAGCACCACGGCCGCGATGCGTGCGATGCGGCTGGACCGCCTCGCGGCGTCGCGTTGCCGATTAGCCTCCTTTGCGGCCTGTTCCTCGGCCTTGAGGGCCTGTTCGAGCTGGATGGTGCGCTGGCGTTCCTGTTCGAGCTCGGCCTCGTGGCGCTGGCGCGAAGCGTCGATGAACGCCTTCTCGGGTTCCGAGAGGTCCTCGGCG
>CAWZZK010000173.1:0-25734 GCA_963966455.1 Kaistia sp.
GCCGCGCGTCCACCGGAACCTCGGCTGCGCATCACTCGATGTCGATATCGTCCTGGGTGGCCGGATGCGGATCATAGGCGCCGATGCCGATCGTGCCCTCATGCGCGACGCCGACGCGATCGCCGGGGGCGAGGCCGTAGAGCACGGTGCCGTTCTTGAACGTGAAGGCCTCGCCCGACTGGAGCTCGAGCGTGCCGGCCGACACATTGACCGACTTGACCACGCCGTCGGTCTGCTGCGCGGCGATGGCGGCGACGGCGCTTCCCATGACCGCGGCCATGGCGATGAAGATAACCTGCTTCATGATCCGATTCCTTTGCTTGGACTTGCGTTCCTGATCGACACGCGGCGCGTCGTCGACAGAGGAAACATCGCTCAATTCGCAGCTCTTCATAATTATTCGACCGGTCGCCGGAGATATATGCTTGGGCACTGCCGCTATACGCAGGGATTAGAATGAAATCGCGGCGCTCAAGCAGATACGGCCGCGCAGTCTTCGTGCGCGGCCGTATCGTCGAAGAGCATCATCAGTCGATGGAGGAGACCACTCACGCCGTGCCGAGCGGAATGCCTGCTGACAGGCCGCTGCGGCCGACGCGCGCGAAAGCCGAGCGCGTCGCCGCCGCCTTCCGCTCGGCGGCGCGGGCACGGCGCCACTGATAGGGCGTCTCGCCGACAAAGCGGCCAAAGATGGTGGTGAAATGCGCCTGCGTCTGGAAACCGACCGCGAGAGCGACCTCGACGATGGCGAGGTCGTCGTCGAGAAGCAGCGACTTGGCGCGCTCGATGCGCTGGCGCAACAGATATTCATGCGGTCGCAGGCCGGTGGTCGCCCGGAACTGCGCCGCGAAATGCATACGCGTCAGCTTGGCGGCGGCGCCGAGATCGGCGAGCGTGATCGGCTCGTCGAGATGGGCGTCGATATAGTCCATGACCCGCTTCAGCCGCCATTTCGGCAGCATGCCGCAGGATCGGCGCCGGCCGGATGCGCCGCAGCGCACGTCCTTCGCCTCGCGGGCCGCGATGATCGCACCGATCGCATCGGCATAGAGGACGGCGCCGGCCATGTCCTCGGGCAGCGCCGCGATCAGCGAAGTGGCCAGCGGCGCTAGCCCGGCGTCATCGCCGCCGCGGAGGTCGAGGAGCATGAAGCCGGCATGAAGACGCTCGGCCCTCAGCCGCCCGAAAAAGCCGCCGAGCTCCGGGCTGGCCGAATGCACGGTGAAAATGTCGAGCGAGTCGGGAAGAAGAGACTCAACTCGTTCCACCAGCGCGACGCCGGCGCCGGGCGCGCTTGTCTCGACCGCCGGGAAGGAGATGGCGATGCCGGCCTCGTCGAGGATGACGCCGAGGACGAAGCCCGGCACCGCCGCCACCCGGCTTGCGGGCCTGCCACCGAAAGCGAATGGCGACATCGGGGAAGAGGTGGGAATGCCTTGGGGAAGGAGGGGGGCCTGGAACATGCTCGTGCCTCGCAATCGATCGGGGGGACCTTCGCGGCGGCGCGCGACGCCGTCCTCGGGGGACATCCGTCGCGGTCGGCGCCGTGATCGATTGCGAGTTTAGGAATGTCCCTTCCGGCACCCCATTCTACGACCAGCGGGTCCCGGCATGACTTGGCATGACGGAGGTCATACCAAGGTATGACCCCGCCATGTCGATGGCGCTTGCGCTCAGCGCTTGCCCGGCACGCGGGCCGCCTCGAACAGGAACCAGGTACGCCTCTCAGCCTCGTCGATCCACACTTCGAGCATGCTGGTGGTCGCCACGTCGCCGAACTCCTCGGCGATCTTGTGCGCCTCGCGCATGCTGGCGGCGAGTTGGATATTGTCGTCACGCAATTCGGCGAGCATGTCGGCCGGCGCGACGAAATCGAGATCGTTGTCGGCGATGCGCTGCAGCCGCGCGATCTCGCCGATCGAGCGCAGCGTTGTGCCGCCGATCTTGCGGACACGCTCGGCGATGTCGTCGGTGATGGCGAAGATCTGCTCGCCCTGTTCGTCCAGCATCAGGTGATAGTCCCGGAAATGCGGCCCGGACACGTGCCAGTGGAAGTTCTTCGTCTTGATGTAGAGCGCGAAGACATCCGCCAGCAGGCGGGTCAGCGACGCCGCGATCTCGTCCTTGGCATTGGATGAGAAATCGGACGGCGTGCTGAGAGCGGGGACGGCGCCCGTGGCGATGCGGGAGGGGGTCATGATGGCTGCCTCGGCTTGTTGAGGGGAACGCGGCGGCAAGGGCCGTCTCGCTGTCTCCTTCTTCGCCGAAGCGCCGGCGGCGGTCTTTCCGATCCGCCTTATGGACGGCGATCAGTCCATGCCGCGGCATTCCCGCCGTGCGAACCGAAAAGCGATGGCTCCGAACGCGGCCGCCTCGTCTTTCTGCGAGGGCTCGAATCCACTAAGCGAAAGGGGAGGCCATTGACCCGCGCCAGGTTTGCGGCCCCAATGTGGCAAGGCACCGGCCCGGTCGTGTCTTCCGCAAATGCTCGGCGAACCGAATGATGGCATCCCTGCTGCACGCGCGCCGGATCACACCTCTTCTCGGTTTCCTGCTCGTCGCGGCGGTGTTCGCCATCGACACGCTGACGACGGTCGGCGGCGCCATCGCGGTGCTCTATGTGCTGTCGATGCTCCTCGTCGCGCCCTCGCTCGGCATCCGGCGGCTGGTCGCCGTCGCCGTCCTCTGTGTCGTCCTGACCCTCACGAGCTTTATCATCGCCCATTCCGACGAATGGCCGGGCGATGCCATCATGCGCTGCGCCATCGCGCTCCTCGCCATCATGGCCGCAACGCTCCTGCTCATCCGCGGCAAGAAGGATTCGCAGGCGCTGGCGAAGCAGGCGGCGCTGCTCGATCTCTCGCATGAGGCGATCTTCGTGCGCGGTCCTGACGACCGCATCGCCTATTGGAGCGACGGCGCCGCGGATCTCTATGGCTGGCCGGCCGATGAGGCGGTCGGGCGGGACGCGGATGCGTTACTGGCGACCGAATTCGCCGTGCCGCGGTCGGAGCTCGTCCAACAGGTGGGCGCGAGGGGCCGCTGGGAGGGCGAACTCGTGCGCCGCCGCCGCGACGGCGCCAAGGTGGTGGTCCTCGCGCGGTGGTCGATCAGCCGCGCCGACGGCGAGGCTGCCGCGCTGCTCGAGACGAACACGGACATCACGGAGCTGCGCCTCGCACATGATGCGCTCCGCCGGCGCGAGGCCGAGCTGCGCACCGCGCAGCGCCTCAGCCAGACGGGCAGCGTGAGCTGCGACATTGCCGGCGGCAATTTCAGCTGGTCGGCGGAGACGGCGCGCATCTTCGGCTATCCGGCGGACGCGCCGCCCACCCGCGCGATGTTCGAGGCCCGCCTCCATCCGGACGACCGCGCGGAGACGATGGCGCGGATCGCCGCGTCGCACACATCGCCCGACGTCTCGGACCTCGTCTTCCGCCTGACGATGCCGGACGAGACGATCCGCCATGTCCATATGGTCACCGAGCAGTCGGTGAGCCGCTCGGGGAAGGTCATGCGCACCGGCGCGGTGCGCGACGAGACCGCCGAGCGCGACGCCGAGCTCGCCCTTCACAAAGCGCAGCAGGACCTCGCCCGCGTCTCGCGGCTCGCGACCCTCGGCGAACTCACGGCGTCGATCGCGCATGAGGTGAACCAGCCGCTGGCCGGCGTGGTGGCGAATGGCGAGGCGGCGCTGCGCTGGATGCGCCGCGAGCCGCCCAATCTCGTCGAAGTCGACGAGGCCGTGCACCGCATGATCGCCGACGGCAGGCGGGCGAGCGAGGTGGTGACCCATATCCGCCGGCTGACCGGACGCGGGGCGGCCGTGGAGCACAGCGACTTCGACCTCAACGAGACGATCGAGGTGACCGTCCATCTGCTGCGCAGCGAACTGACGATCCACGGCGTCAGGATCGAGACCGATCTCGCGGCCGAGCTGCCGCCGCTGCATGGCAACCGCGTGCAGATCCAGCAGGTGCTCATCAACCTCATCGTCAACGCCATCCAGTCCATCGAGGACGCCGATGGCTGGATCCGTATCGCGTCCGGGAGCGACGGCACGAACGCGGTCATCGACGTTGCCGACAGCGGCAAGGGCATCTCGCCCGAGGTGGCCGGTCGCCTGTTCGAGGCCTTCGTCACGACCAAGCCGACGGGCATGGGCATGGGCCTCTCCATCTGCCGCACCATCGTCGAGGCGCATGGCGGCACGATTTTGCCGGTCCAGACCGAAAGCCGTGGCGCGCTCTTCCGGATAAAGCTGCCGCTCGGTCATGAAGAAAGGAGCCAGTGATGAACACGATGTCGGACGGGCGGCGCGTGCCGATGCAGGGCCCCATCGTCTATGTCGTGGATGACGATCCCTCGCTCCGCGACGCCCTGAGCAGCCTGCTGCGCTCCGTGGGAATGGAAGTCGCGACCTTCGCCTCGGCACCGCAGCTGCTCGCGCAGCCCTTCGCCAATATCCCGAGCTGCATCGTTCTCGACATCCGCATGCCGGAGGTGAGCGGCCTCGACTTCCAGGCGCAGCTCGCCCGCACCGGCAACCATATCCCAGTCATCTTCATGACCGGTCATGGCGACATCCCGATGTCCGTGCGGGCGATGAAGGCCGGCGCCGTCGATTTCCTCACCAAGCCGTTCCGCGACCAGGACCTGCTCGACGCAGTCACGGCCGCGATCGAGCGCGACCGGCAGCGGCGCGGCAACGACCGCCAGCTGCTCGACCTGCGCCGCCGCTTCGAGAGCCTCACCGCGCGCGAGAAGGAGGTGATGGCGCTGGTCGTCGCCGGCCTCATGAACAAGCAGATCGCGGGCGAGCTCGACTTGAGCGAGATCACCGTGAAGATCCATCGTGGCCGCATGATGAAGAAGATGGAGACGCGCACCCTCGCGGATCTCGTGCGCGCGGCGAGCGATCTCGGCATGTCGGGGCGCGAATGAAGCGTCAAACGTCCGTATATCTGCACGGCGCACCTCCGACGCGCTATCTTGACGATGGCGGCGATGGCTCGGGACGAATATTGTGAATGCATCCAGTGTGATAGCCGTCATCGACGATGATGCGTCCGTGCGGCTCGCCCTGCAGAGCCTGCTCCGCTCCTTCGGCTACGAGGTCATGCTCTTCCCCTCTGCGATGGCCTTCCTGGATGCGCCGGAGCGCCACGAGCCCGATTGCATCATCAGCGACGTGCAGATGCCGCAGATGTCCGGACCGGACCTGCAGGACCAGCTCGTCGCCGATGGCGACGGCGTGCCGATGATCTTCATCACGGCCTTTCCCGAAAAGGCCGTCGAGGCGCGCGTGATCGAACGCGGCGCCGTGGCGATCCTCTCCAAGCCGTTCGACGGCAACGAGATCGCCGCTCATGTCGAGCGCGCGCTGGGCAGCGCGCCGCACTGATCCCCTCCCTCGCGATCCCATCCTGACGGGACGGCCAGACCGGCTGCGCCCGCTATCGGCGTTTCCAGCTCCGCTGCCTCGACCGTGGCCGATACCGGACCGCACCCTTCCCATACCAACGTATGCGCCGCCGATCCGCCCGTACGATTCTTCGTGTCGGCCCCGACCTCTAGCCTCTGTCTCGTAGGCAACGGCATTGAGGAGACCACGGCCATGGCCATGTTCCCGATCGTCCCCGGACGGGCACCCGACACGACACACCGTTCCGAGGGGCCGGCCGCGATCCGGACGGGGCATCTCCCCATGACGCGCCGCGGCGTGTTCGGCATCGCCGCGGGCCTCGCGGCAACGACGATCCTCCCGGCAAGCGCCGTTGCGGGCAATCCAGGCGCCAATTCCGGCGCGACACCGAAGGACGGAGAGACCAGAATGAGCAGCGGCTTTGTGAAGACGAAGGACGGCACCGAGATCTTCTACAAGGACTGGGGTCCGAAGGACGCCCAGCCGATCCACTTCCATCACGGCTGGCCGCTCTCGGCCGACGACTGGGACGCGCAGATGCTCTTCTTCCTGTCAAAGGGCTATCGCGTCGTGGCCCATGACCGCCGCGGGCATGGCCGCTCCTCGCAGGTCGACAACGGTAACACCATCGAGCAATACGCCGCCGACGCCTCGGCCGTCGTCGAGCATCTCGACCTGCGCAACGCCGTGCATATCGGCCATTCGACCGGCGGCGGCGAGGTCGCGCGCTATGTCGCCCGCTTCGGCCAGCCGCAGGGCCGCGTCGCCAAGGCCGTGCTCGTCTCGGCCATTCCGCCCCTGATGCTGAAGACCGCGAGCAATCCCGAGGGCACGCCGATCGCCGTCTTCGACGGTTTCCGCTCGGCGCTGGCCGCCAACCGCGCCCAGTTCTATCTCGATGTCGCCTCCGGTCCGTTCTACGGCTTCAACCGTCCCGGCGCCAAGGTTTCGCAGGGCATCATCAATAACTGGTGGCGCCAGGGCATGATCGGCGGCGCGATCGCCCAGTATGAAGGCATCAAGGCCTTCTCCGAGACCGACCAGACCGACGACCTCAAGGCGATCACCGTGCCGACGCTCGTCCTGCAGGGCGATGACGACCAGGTCGTCCCCTACAAGGATGCCGCGGTGCTGCAGGCGAAGCTGATCAAGAACAGCACGCTGAAGATCTATCCGGGCTTCCCGCACGGCATGCTGACCACTCATGCCGACGTGATCAACCCCGACCTGCTGGCCTTCGTGAAGGCCTGACCAGCCCCCGACGGCGGGCCGCCGATGCGGTCCGCCGGAACGGCAAGGTCCGGTGCCTGGCAGATCCGTTCCCCGGCCGGTGGATGGATCTCGCTAGGCGCCGGACTTTCGCCTGTATTCGCCCGGCGACATGCCGACATGCTTGCGAAAGGCGCGGGTGAAGGTCGCCTGCGAGGAGAACTGGCAGGCAAAGGCGACCTCGGCGAGGCTCACCTTGGTATTGGCCAGAAGATCCTGCGCGCGTTGCAGCCGCAGCGAGCTGATGAAGCGATGCGGCGGCACGCCGATGGCGGACCGGAAGGCGCGTGCGAAGTGATGATGGCTGAGACAGGCGATGTCCGAAAGCTCGGCAACAGAAATGTCTTCGCCGAGATTGTCGTTGATATAGTCGATCACGCGCCGGAGCTTCGCATGCTCGATCGATGAAGCGGCGCTGTCCTTCGGCAGCGGGCCGATATGGTTGGCGACCAGATGCGCCGCCATGGCGCGGGCAAGACCATCCACCAGGAAACGGCCGACCGATGACTCCTCTTCGAGTTCGGCGCCGATTCGGTAAGCCATCTGCCGCACGAAGGCATCGTCGAGATCGGCCCGGTAGGCGATGCTCTCCGGCGAGATCGTGCGCGAGGCCGACTGCGAGATGTCTTCGAAGACGTCGCGGCCGATATAGATGTGCAGGATGCGGCTGAGATCGTCCGTGATGCGGATCGAGTCCTCCACCAGCCCGATCGGGCAGAGCCAGAGGGTTCCCGGCCGGGCGAGCGTCGCCTGGAACTCGCCGCCGCCGCTCCGCTCCACGGTTGCGGTCTTGGAACCGGTCAGGGCGAGCGTAATCTCCATCTGCTGAGGCACCGGCGGCGGAATCTCGCCCGCCGGGTGATTGCGGATCTCGGCGGCCATGCCGGTCCAGTTTCGTCGCGCCGAGGTCAGCACGACCTCACCCCTTGGAAACTTCCTGCGGCCGAATTCGTGCAGGCCCGCCATCTCGGCATCCTCGTCCGTGGGCGATGGTTGCGCATGCCCGCCGATTGGGCAGCGTCATCTCCCGCCGATCAATGTATCAATTCCGGCAAAAACAACAGCGGTTCCGGCAAAGACGGAGCCGGGGCGCATGGAAGAGACTGCGTCCAGCGTCGGCAGTCCCCTCGTTCTGGGCCGGCGAAGCGCAACGAGAGGCGGTCATGAACTCCAGCAGTCATGTGAGCGATGTCTCCGGCAAGGACATCGTCGCCGCGCCGCAATCGCCTTACCTCCTGAGCAACGAGCTTGCCGGACGCCTTGGATCGAAGGACGCCGCCTGGTGGGCATCGCTCGTCGTCACCGGGCGCTCTACCGAGACGGGGATCGACGACTGGCTGGCGAGCGACGGCGAAGGCCATTGCTGGCGCATCCGTCTGGCGGACTGGAATACGCCGGCGGCAAGCCGGCTGCAGTTCGAGGCCGCGCTCGCCCTGACCCTCGGCGAAGACCTCGCCGAAACGCCGCTCTTCCTCGCCGAGGTTGATCGGCTCGCCCTCGTCTATCCCGCGCCGACCGGACGAAGCCTCGCCGAGGATCTCGGCCGGCCGATGGAGATCGGGTGGTTTCTCGACTGCGCCACCACGGTGGCGGCCGCTCTTGCACGGCTGCATGGGGCCGGCGTCATCCATGGTCGGCTCGCGCCCGTGCGAATCCGCATCGAGGCCGATGGACGCGCGCGCTTCACCGGCTTCGCATGGACGGCGGCGGCCGATTTCGGCGCAGCGGAGGATCGGCGCCTCGCCGATGGGGATATCCCCTACGCCGCACCGGAGCTCATCCGTCCCGACGCCTCGCCCGCCGACGCACGGAGCGATCTCTACGCTCTCGGAGTCCTGCTTCACGAACTCCTGACCGGGTCGACGCCGCTCCTGGCCGACGACCTCCCCGGCTGGCTGCACGCTCATGTCGCGGTGGAAGCGCCCTCCGTGCGGCTGGCGCGGCCCGATGTGCCGGAGATGGTCGCCGCCATCCTGCGCCGGCTGCTCGCCAAGGACCCGCGGGCCCGCTACCAGACCGCGCGGGCGCTCGAGGCCGACCTGAGCCGGGTCGCGCGCTCGATCGCCGCGACGGGTGAGGCGGAGACTTTCGAGCTCGCGCGCGGCGAATTCGCCGAGCCGGCGCGGCACGCCGCGCATCTCGTCGGCCGGGGCCAGCAACTCACGGCGATCGGCGACCTCTACGCCGGCTTCCTGGCGTCGTCGCAGCGGCGCATCGTGCTCGTCACCGGCGAGGCCGGCGCCGGCAAATCGGCGCTGGTCGAGGCCTTTCTCGACGATCTGAGGCGCGGCGACGCGATCTGCTGCTCCGGCAAGGGCGTGGAGCTGCGCCAGGGCACCCCCTTCGCGCCCATGGCGGACGTGCTGCGCACGGCGCTGGCGCGACTGACGGCGGGCGACGAACGCGCGCTGGAAGCGGCACGCTCGCGGCTCGCCGGCGTCGTCGGCGGCGCCCGCGTGATCTGGGAGCTCGTACCCGAGGCGTCCATCCTGCCGCCGCCGGGTCCGCACCTCGCCGACGTCCCGGCTCATCTGGCGCAGGCGCGGGCCGCACGGATCGTTGCGGAGAGCCTCGCGGCGCTGGCCACGGCGGAGGCGCCGCTGGTGCTCTTTCTCGACGACCTGCAATGGTTCGACCAGGGCAGTCTCAATGTCCTGCGGCAGCTTTGCGAGGAGGCGCCGCCCCATGTTTTCCTCGTCGCCAGCTATCGCACGGAGGCCGGGGGTCGGGGGGCCGTGCGCGACATCCTCTCTGCCGCCCGCAGTTCGGCCGCCTTCGCAACCGAGCTGAAGCTCGGACCGCTCTCGGAGCGCGACACCACTGCGCTGGTCGCCTCCATGCTGAAAAGCCTCCCGGACGAGGTCCGGCCGATCGGCTTCGTGGTTCACCGCGAGACGGGCGGCAACCCGTTTCATATCGGCCAACTGCTGCAACGCTCGCTCGACCAGCAAGTGCTCGAGTTCGATGCCGACCGCCAGGAATGGGTCTGGAACGAGCATCGGCGCCGCGAGCCGCACGAGATCGTCGGGCTGATGCGCGAACGCATCGACGCCCTGCCGCCCCCGCAGCGAAGCTTCCTGCAGCGCTGCGCGAGCCTCGGCGGCCGGACGACGGCGGTCTTCGCCGCGGCGCTGTCGGGCGCCGGCCTCGAGGAGACCGTTCGCACCGCGCACGCCCTCGTCGCGGCCGGGCTTCTGCGTCGCTCCGGCAGCGATTTCGTCATCGCACACGACCGCGTCCTCGAGGCGGCCTATGCCGCGATGGCGCCGGCGCATCGCGCCCGCGACCATCTCGGCAATGCCCGCCTCCTCGCCGCTGCTCATCCGAACCCCGATCCAGACCGCGCCTTCGAGATCGCCTCGCAGATCGAGCGCTGCGACCTCGGCAACCTGACCGCGGACGAGCGCCCCAGTTTCGCGGCGATCCTGCTGCGCGCCGCGCGGGCCTGCCGGTCAGCGGGCGAGACGCGGCGGGCGCTGCATTTCGCCGAACTGATCCGCTGCATCCTGCCCAACACTGCGGAAGGCGATCGCTCCACCCTCGTCTTCGAGGCCGAATGGCTGCAATGCGACTGCCTGCTGGCGCTCGGACGCGTCGACGAGGCGCTGGATGCCCTCGCAGAGGTCTCACGGCGCGCAGACGATGCCGTCGCCTTCGCCGACACCTGCCGGCTCAGGGCCATCGCCTGGACGATCAAGAGTTCCTATGCGCTTGCCATCGAGTCCACGCTGGAAGGGCTGAGGGCGCTCGATATCGACCTCGAGACGCATGCCGATCCGGCAGCGCTGGAGATGGACTACCGCGCCTGCCGCGAAAGGCTCGATGCCGTCGGCATCGACGCGCTGGTCGCCCTGCCCGAAGCGACGGACCCGCGCGCGCGATCGGCGCTCGCGCTGCTTTCGACGCTGATCTCGTCCTTCTTCGTCGAGGGCGAATTGCGCTTCCTGCATGTGCTCAAGATGCTGGAACTGACGCTCGAGCATGGCTCGACGCCGGAAGCGGCCTATGGCCTCGCCTGGTTTGGAGTCCTCGGCGCGCACTATTTCGGCGCCTATGAAAGCGGCGCCGCCTATTCAGCGGCCGCCTGCAAACTGGCGACGCGCGACGGCTACGAGGCCCAGCGAACGGCGGCCTTCATCGCGCTCGACCAGGTCGGCGCCTGGACGCTGCCGATGCGGACCGCGCTCGGCTACGCTCGCGAAGGCGCGCGGATCGGACAGGCGGCCGGCGACCTCGGCATGGCGTGCTATGCCCGCAACCACATCGCTTCCGACCTGTTGGTGATCGGCGATCCTCTCGACCGCGTCAGGGCCGAGCTCGTCGACAGCATCGCGATGACCCGCGAGGTCGGCTACCGCGACATCGAACTCATCCTCGCCGCGCAGATGGGTCTCGTCGATGCGCTGAGCTCCGGCGACCTCGCCTCGACTGTTCCCGATGCCGAACTCGCGACGACATCGGTCGCGACCCGGTTCTGGGTCAAGCACTATGCCGGCCTGCAAGCCTTCTTCATCGGCAGCCCGAAGGCCGCGATGGCCGACCTCGAAGAGGCCGAGGCCATGGCATGGGCGGCGCCGGCCCATATCGATACGGCCAACAACTGCTTCTTCCTGGCTCTCGCCGAAGCGCGCCTGGCGCGGCCGGAGGCGGGCGAAGGCGGACGCATGGCAAAGGCGCGTGCGCGTTTCGCAGTCTGGTCGCGCCTCAACCCCGAGACCTTTGCCGCGAAGCACCTGATGCTGGAGGCCGAGGCCGCCCGCCTCGCCGGCCGCGCGGGCGAGGCCATGGAGCTCTACGGGCAAGCGGCCAAGGCAGCGGCCAGGGCGAGATTCGGGCATGACGAGGCGCTCGCGCATGAACTCGCGGCCGCCTTCTATCGCGCCGCCGACCTCGTCGCGCCCGCTGAGGGCTGCCTCGCGGCGGCGATGCGCCTCTACCGACACTGGGGCGCCCATGCCAAGGCCGCGGCGCTCGGCGGCGACACCGCCTCCCCCTCGATCCACGAGCCAAGCCATCTCTTGCCCGAGCGTCTCCAGAACGAGCTCGACCTCCAGGTCATGACGGCCGCTTCGCAGGCGCTCGCCGAAGAGATCGGCCTCGAACAGGTCGTGCGCTCGCTGATGAAGAGCATGGTCATCCATGCCGGAGCGCAGTTCGGCCTCCTCGTTCTGCTGCGGCAGGGCGAGCCGGTCATCGAGGCAGTGGCGCGCATCCGCGCCAAGGACGTCGAGATCGACTTCCAGCCTCAGGCGAAGCCGGAAGATCTGATGCCCGCCTCGGTGCTGAAGACCGTCCTCAGGACGGCGCGGCCGGTGACGCTCGCCGATGCGGTGGTCGAGGCATCGCAGCGCGGCCTTTCGATGGGCGGACGCGCCATCCGTTCGCTTGCGTGCATACCGCTCGTGAAACGCGGCGAACTCATCGGCGTCCTCTATCTGGAGAATGCGCTGAGCGCCGACGTCTTCACGCCCCGCCGCATGGCGATGCTGGAGGTTCTCGCGCCGCAGGCTGCGATCTCGCTCGACGCGGCGCGGCTCTATGGCGACCTCATGGACGAGAACCTGCGCCGGGCGCAGGCCGAGTTCGAACTGCGCGAGGCGCGCAGCGATCTCGCGCGCGCCAACCAGATGACTGCCATGGGCAGCTTCGCAGCGTCGATCGCCCATGAGATCAACCAGCCGCTGGCGAGCCTGGTGGCGCAGGCGGATGCCGGCCTCCGCTGGCTGAACCGCAAGGAACCGGACCTGGGAGAGGTTGCGAACAGCCTTTCCAACATCCGCGAGGCCGGCCGCCGCGCCGCCGACATCATCGCCGCGCTGCGCTCGCTGGTGAGGCAGGAGGCCGCCCCGCTCGCGCCCGTCGTCATCGACGACGTGCTGCGCGAGGTTCTGAAGATCGCCGCCGCCGACCTCGCCGCGAGCGGCACGGAGCTTCGCCTTGAACTCGGCGGCGACCTGCGCCCGATCCAGGCGAACGGAACGCAGCTGCAGCAGGTGTTCTTCAACCTCATCACCAATGCCATCCAGTCCATGGCCGGGCGCGACCCGTCCGAGCGGCGGCTGCGCATCGGCTCGCGCGCCTCCGGCGAAGCGATCGAAGTGGCGATCGAGGATGCCGGCTGCGGCATGTCGGAGGAGACCATGGCGCGGATCTTCAGGCCCTTCTTCACGACGAAGGCATCCGGCATGGGCGTCGGCCTCGCCATCTGCCGCTCGATCGTCGAGCTGCATGGCGGCTCGCTCGAAGCCCGTTCCGTGGAAGGGACGGGAAGCACCTTCCTCGTCCGCATTCCCTTCGCTGAGGACTAGCGCGAGCCGCCGCCTCAGACCGAGCCGGCGCGCGTCGGGATCAGGATAGAGCCCGCTCGGTCAGGTGATGAAGTCGATGGTGCCGCCATCGACGCGCAGGGCTGCGCCAGTCGTCGCCGAAGCGAGAGGCGAGGCGAGATAGACCGCCATGTTGGCGACTTCCTCGACGCTCGCCGGGCGGCGGAGCAGCGAGGTCGGCCGGTGCGTCCTCACGAAGTCCGCGCCGGCTTCCTCGAGCGTCTTTCCGCCCGCCATCTCGGCCTTGAGCATGGCGGCGACGCCCTCCGAAAGGGTCGGGCCGGGCAGGATGGAATTGACGGTGACGCCGGTGCCGGCCATGCGCTTGGCGAGCCCGCGGGCGAGCGCGACATCGGCCGTCTTGCTGACGCCGTAATGGATCATCTCGACCGGGATGTTGAAGGCGGATTCGGAGGAGAGGAACAGCATCCGGCCCCAGCCCCGCTCCGCCATGCCGGGCAGATAGCGGCGCGCGAGCCGCATGCCGGACATGACATTGACCTGCCAGTGCCGCTCCCAGACGTCATCGTCGGTGGCGAAGAAGTCGACCGGCTCGAAGATGCCGAGATTGTTGACGACGATATCGAAACCAGACTCGAGCGCGGCCAGTTCCTGGACGCCCTCGGCCGTGCCGAGATCGATCGCCCGGCCGCGCGCCGTGCCGCCGAGCCGGGCGAGCGCCGCCTCGACGCTGGCGGCGCTGCGGCCATTGACGACGACGGCGGCACCCGCCTCCTGCAGGCCGCGCGCGATGGCGAAGCCGATGCCGGCGGTGGAACCGGTGACGAGGGCGGTCTTGCCGGAAAGGTCGATCTTCATGGCTGGCTCCTGTGGGAGAGATGATCGGTGGAAAGGATCGGAGGATGGACCGGGCATCCCGGCGCCGCTACCCGCGACGAACGAAGACCGGCCCTCGCAGGGCCTTGCGCCGCGCCACGCTCACGCGCCGACGCTCCGCGACAGGCTGGTCAGCGCTCCGGGCAGCATGAAGCCGAGCGCGACGGCGATGAGGCAGAGCGTCATCGACAGGGCGACGTTGAGCAGCGCCCGACCGGGTTCGCCCGCTTCGAAAAGGGTCAGCGTCTGGAGGCTGAAGGAGGAGAAGGTGGTGAAGCCGCCGCAGACACCGACCAGCACGAACTGCCGCATCTCGACCGGTGTCGATGCCCCCGCGGCTCCGGCGAAGAGCGCGGTGAAAAGCCCGATGACGAAGGATCCCGCGATGTTGATGAGGATCGTTCCCCATGGTAGCGCATCGCCGAGGAGCTGGGTCAGCCAGCGGTTGAGGCCGTAGCGCAGCGCCGAGCCGAGCGCGCCTCCGGCAGCGACATAGACAGTGACCAGCATGGCCCGACCTCCGGCTTGCGGCTGCGGCATCCGTGGCGCAGCGAGGCCCGCACAGTCCCATGCGAGACCGGCCGCCGAAATTCTCCAGACGGTTCGAAAGGGTGAACCTTCGTATGCCGCGCGGGCGTCATTGTCTGGATATCCGGGCCGAGCTGCGCTATAGCAGCGGCCGGCTCGGGCCGGACGGGATCCGCGATCCGAAGCCTTTACACCGCGCGGGCGTGGCGGAATTGGTAGACGCAGCGGACTCAAAATCCGCCGTCCTCACGGATATGTCGGTTCGAGTCCGACCGCCCGCACCATCTCTTTTTCGTCAGACGCCGATCGACAGCTTCAGGAAGCGGTCGATCATGGCATTGACCTGCTCCGGCACTTCCAATTGGCAGAAATGGCCGGAGCCGACGGTCCGGCCCGTCTGGAGCTGCGGGACCAGCGCGCCGAGGCGGGCGAGATCGCAGCGCGGCGAGGCCTCGTTCGCGCCGATATAGAGCGCCGGCACCGTCACCGCCCCCTTCCCGTCCTCGGCATCATAGTCCGCGAGGCCGGCATAGGCCGATAGCAGGACATGATGCGCCGCCGCCGCCATCGCCGCGAGGATCGCCGCCTTGCGCCCGGCATCGTCGGTCGGGAGGAAGAGGTTCGACCCCACATAGTCGGCCACGACCTCGGCATAGCCCGGCTGGCGGAGCTTTTCGAGGAAGGGCGGGATCGCGGCCCGCGCCCGCTCGGGCAGCACGACGGCGGAATCGATCATCACGATGGCCGAGGCGAGGTCCGGATAGCGGGCGGCGATGTCATAGGCGATGATGCCGCCCATGCTGTGTCCGACGAGGATCGGCCGCTCGATCGCCAGCGCGCCGCAGAGCCAGGCGACGTCATCGGCGAAGCCGCGGATCGGGTAGTCCTGCTGCGGCTTGTCGCTCTCGCCATGGCCGCGCAGATCGAGTTCGAGCACCGAGCGGCCCGCCGCCGCGAAATGCGCAGCCTGCGGGGCGAGATAGCTGCGATCGCAGCACCAGCCATGGACGAGCACGACAGGCGGCAGCGCGCCGCCTCGCAATTCATAAGCGAGCGCAACGCCGTCCCCCGAGGCGAATGGCATCGTCTGTCTCCGGTTCGCATGGCCGCGTAGGCCAGGGAGGTTAGGCGAACCGCGCCGGCCCCGCCAGATGGCTCGGTCTGCCGCCACTTGATCCGCCGCACGCCGAAGCTCCCTGCCATGCGCTAGAATACTTCCAATCGACGGAGGAACGCATGGCAGCGACCGGGACGGCGGGAAGCGGGCTTGCCGCATCGAAGACGCGGCTGGCCCTGGTCGGCATCGCGCTCGCCGGGCTCGCGACGGGGCTGGCCGGGCTCGCGCTCGGCGAGAACTGGCCGGGGCTCGTCTTCGCGGCGGCGACGCTGCCGGTGCTCGCCGCCCTCATCGTCGAAATCGTCACCAGCCTCAGGCGCGGCGATGTCGGCCTCGATATCGTGGCGGCGCTGTCGATGTCGGCGGCGCTCGGCTTCGGCGAGCCGCTGGCCGGCAATGTCGTCGCGCTGATGTATGCCGGCGGTCAGCTCCTCGAAAGCTATGCCGAGGGCCGGGCGCGCCGCGAGATGACGGCGCTGCTCGGCCGTGTCGCCCGCACGGCCATGCGCATCGAGCCGGACGGGCTGCGCGAGGTCGATGTCGGGTCGATCGCGCCCGGCGACCGGCTGCTGATCCGCAAGGGCGAGGTCGTGCCGGTCGACGGGGCGCTCGCGACAGCCGGCGGCAGCTTCGACCAGTCGGCTCTTACCGGCGAGAGCCTGCCGGTGACAAAGGCCGCCGGCGACGAGGTCCTGTCCGGCGTCGCCAATGCCGGCGAGGCGGTCGAGATCGTCTCGTCGCGGCCGGCGGCGGAAAGCACCTATGCCAATATCGTCCGCCTGGTCGAGCAGGCGGCCTCGAGCCGCGCACCGGCGATCCGAACCGCCGACCGCTTCGCGATCTGGTTCCTGCTGCTGACGCTCGTCATCGCCGGCGCCGCCTGGTGGGGCTCCGCCGATCCGATCCGCGCCCTCGCCGTGCTGGTCGTGGCGACGCCCTGCCCGCTCATCCTCGCGCTGCCCGTCGCGATCGTCTCCGGCATGTCGCGCGCCGCCCGCTCCGGCATCCTCATCAAGCATGGCGGCGCGCTGGAGACGCTCGGCCGCGTGCGGACCGTCATCCTCGACAAGACCGGCACGCTGACGCTCGGCCTTGCGCGCGTCACCGCGATCCGCACGCGCGAGGGCATCGACCCGGACGAATTGCTACGCCTTGCCGCCTCGCTCGACCAGGCCTCGAACCATGTCATCGCCGAGGCGCTCGTCGCCGAGGCGCATGCCCGCGGACTCGCTTTGAGCCCGCCGGACGCCGTATCCGAGATGGCGGGCGCGGGTCTTTCCGGAACCATCGACGGCCATGATGTCGTGGTCGGCGGCCGCGCCTATGTCCATGCGCTGAGCGAGGACGGCGCAGCGGGCCTCGATGATACCATTCCGCCGGGCTCGGCCGTGGTCTCGGTGGCGATCGACGGCAGGCTGGCCGGGCTGATCCTGCTCGCCGACGGCCTCCGGCCCGAGGCGCCGGACATGATCCGCGGCCTTCGCGCCGCCGGCATCCGCCGCGTCGTGCTCGCCTCGGGCGATGCGGCAGAAATCGCCTCCGGCGTCGGCCATGCCCTCGGGCTCGACGCGGCGCAAGGCGGCATGTCGCCGACGGACAAGCTCGACCTCGTCCGCGAGGAAGAGCGGGCGGCGCCGACGGTGATGGTCGGCGACGGCGTCAACGATGCCCCGGCGCTCGCCGGCGCCAGCGTCGGCGTGGCGATGGGCGCGCGCGGCGCCGCCGCGTCCTCGCAGAGCGCCGATGTCGTGCTGCTGGTCGACCGGATCGATCGCCTCGCGCTCGCCCTCGTCATCGCCGGCCGCACGCGGCGGATCGCGCTTGAAAGCGTGCTCGTCGGGCTCGGGCTCTCGATCGCCGCGATGATCGCCGCCGCCTTCGGCCTGCTGCCGCCGGTGGCGGGGGCGCTGCTGCAGGAAGCGATCGATGTCGCTGTGATCCTCAACGCGCTCCGCGCGCTGCGCTGATCGCGAACCGCTGTGGGCGCTTCGATGATCAGCCGCCGACGGTGATGATCGCCTTGATCAGGCCGTCCTTGGCCTCCGCCCAGCGCGGAAGGTCCTCCACCGCGCCTTCGAGCGTCGTCTCATGCGTGGCCAGCGCGTCGATCGGCACCTTGCCGGCCCGGATCGAGGCCATCACATGTTCGAAATCCTGGCCGAGCGCGTTGCGGCTGCCGATCAGCGTCATCTCGCGCTTGTGAAACTCGGGATCGGCGAAGCTGATGCGATCCTTCACGATCGAGATCAGCACATAGCTGCCGCCATGCGCGACCAGCGCGAAGCCGGCTTCGATCGCCTTCGCGTTGCCGGTCGCGTCGAACACCGTCTCGAAACCCTCGCCGCCGGTATGCGCCATCAGCCTTGCCTCGGCGTCGGGACCGATGGAAAAGCCTGCGGCGAAGCCGAGCGTATCGCGGGCGAAGGCGAGACGCTCGGCGCTCGAATCGAGCAAGGTGACGTCGAGGCCGGCGATGCGCGCGAAGATCGCGGCGCCGAGCCCGATCGGTCCGACGCCGACGACGAGCGCCCGCGTGCCCGGCTCGGCCCGCGAGCGGCGGATGGCGTGGGCGCCGATCGCCAGGAATTCCACCGTCGCGGCATCGCGGAGCGACAGACCCTCGGCCGGATAGAGATTGGCGGCCGGCAGCACGATCCGCTCCGTCATGCCGCCGTCACCATGGACGCCGAGCACGGTGATCGAGGTGCAGCAGTTGGGCTTGCCGGCCCGGCAGGCGACGCAATGGCCGCAGGAGAGATAGGGGTTGATGACGACGGGCGTTCCCGGCGCGATGGCGACGCCTTCGCCCGCCTCGGCGACGACGCCCGAGAGTTCGTGGCCCATCACCCGCGGATAGGCGAGGAACGGGTGCTTGCCGCCATAGATGTGATAATCGGTGCCGCAGATCCCGACATGGCGGATATCGACGGCGGCTTCGCCCGCCCCCGGCGCAGGCGGCGCCGGGCGGTCTACGAGTTCGAGCCGGCCGGGCTCGACGCACAGAAGGGCCTTCATGAGGACTGCTCCTTGGCCGGCCGGCCGGGGGTCAGCGACCGCGGCGGCGCAGCTGGTCGAAATAGACGATGACGATGATGAGGCCGCCTGTGATGATGCGCTGCCAGAACGAATTGACGTTCAAGAGGTTGGCGCCGTTGTTGATGGTGGCGAGGATGAAGGCGCCGATGAGCGGGCCATGCACCGAGCCGACGGCGCCGAAGAGGCTCGAACCGCCGATCACCGTCGAGGCGATCGCCTGCAGCTCCCAGCCCTCGGCCTGCGTCGCGTTGCCGATGCCGATGCGGGTGGCGAGCAGCACGCCGACGAAGGCGGCGAACAGCGACGACAGCGCATAGGCGAGATAGATCACCGCGTTGACGCGGACGCCGGAGAGGCGCGCCGATTCCGGATTGGAGCCGACCGCGAACAGATAGCGGCCCCAGCGGGTGTGGTTGAGGAAGATGTAGGCCGGCACAGCGACCAGGATCACCATCCAGAAGAGGCTCGGAATGCCGAGGAAATCCTTGGTGGCGAAGGCGGTGAAATCGTCGTTCTCGATCGAGATCGTCGAGCCGTTGGTGATCAGGAGGCCGATGCCGCGGAGCGAGGTCAGCGTCGCCAGCGTGATGATGAAGGGCGGCAGGCCCATCTTGGTGATGCCGAAACCGTGGAAGAGGCCGATCCCGAGCCCGACCAGCAGCGTGATCAGGATCGAGAGCCATACCGGGACGCCGGCATTGATGAGCAGCGCGATGATGACCGTCGTGAAACCGACCACGGCGCCGACGGAGAGATCGATGCCGGCCGTGATGATGACGAAGGTCTGCCCCACGGCGAGGATGGCGATCATCGAGCCCTGGCGAAGCAGGTTCGAGATGTTCTTGTCGCTCATGAAGTTCGGCGTCGCGATCGCGAGCACCACCCAGAGCAGCACGAGCAGGCCGAGCAGGGTCAGCGCGAACAGGAAACTGTAATTGCGCCGCGCCTGGGAGGCCTTCGCCGAAGCGGCATCCACCGTTGACATATCGAGACCTTCCTCCCCTTGACCTGAAGCCTCCGTCGCGCCGCTGGTCGAGGCGCGCCTGAAGGCGAAATTCGCTAGACGCCGATCGCCTCGGCGAGGACTTCCTCATGGCTCGCGCCATGGAACGGATTGCTGCCGACGAGCCGGCCGCTGCGGAAGACATGCAGCGTATCGGCGAGCTCGTAGACTTCCGGCAGATAGCTTGAGATCAAGAGGATGCCGGCGCCCTCCTTGAGGAGGGCCGCGAACAGCCGGTAGATCTCGGCCTTGGTGCCGACATCGACGCCGACCGTCGGCTCGTCAAAGATGAAGAGGTCGGCGCCGTGGTTGAGCCACTTGCCGATCACGATCTTCTGCTGGTTGCCGCCCGACATGGACGAGGCGAGCGAGCGCCGGCTCGGCGTCTTGATCGAGAGATCGCGGATCTGCTTGTCGGCGCGACGGGCTTCTTCTCCGGACGAGATGACGAAGCCCTTCGTCAGCCGCTCATAGATCGGCAGGTTGAGATTGAGGCCGATCGGGAGATTGAGGTTGAGACCCTGGTCGCGGCGGCTCTCGGGCGCCAGCGCGATACCGAGGTCGATCGCCTTGCGCTCATTGGTGATCGAGACCGGCTTGCCCTTCCAGAGGATCTCGCCGGCCGTCTTCGGATTGCGCCCGAACAGCGACAGCGCGAATTCGCTGCGCCCGGCACCGATGAGGCCGTAGAGACCGACGATCTCGCCGCGGCGGATCGACAGCGACACATCGCTGAAACCCTTGCCGGAGAGATGGCGCGCCTCGATCAGCGTCTCCCCGAACGGGATCTGTTCCTTGTGATAGATCTGCTCGATCGTCCGGTTGATCATCAGCGCGACGAGCTCGTTGTCGTCGGTCGCGGCGATGTCGCGGGTGCCGACCATCTGCCCGTCGCGAAGCACGGAGACGCGGTCGGCGAGCTCGAAGATCTCCTCCATGCGGTGGGAGATATAGACGATCGTGACACCCTCGGCCTTGAGGCGGCGGATGAGCGTGAAGAGCTGCGCCGCTTCCTGGCGGGTCAGATAGGCCGTCGGCTCGTCGAAGATGAGGAACTTGGTGCCGCGCTTCGCCGCGCGCGCGGTGGCGATCAGCTGCTGCTGGCCGATGGTGAGCGAATCGAGCTGCGCGGCGGCCGGCAGCTGGAAGCCCATGTCGTCGAGGATCGCCTGCGCCGCTCGGACCATGTCGCGCTTCTGCAGCAGGCCGAACCTCACCGTCTCGTCACCGAGGAAGATGTTGGCGGCCACCGACAGGTGGCGGCAGAGCATGACTTCCTGGTGGACGGCATTGATGCCGTGATCGATCGCCTCCTGCGGCGTCGCCAGCGAGACCGACTTGCCGTTCCAGCGGATATCGCCGGAAGTGCGCGGGATTACACCCGTCAGGAGCTTGATCAGCGTCGACTTGCCGGCGCCGTTCTCGCCGACGATGGCGTGGATCTCGCCGCGGCGGAAGGCGAGACTCGCCGGCTTCAGCGCCAGCACCGGCCCGTAGCGTTTTTCGAGATCGCGGAGCTCGAGGATGATGTCGCCGCTCGCAAGGGGCGCCGCCTCCGGCGTCGCAAGATGGGTCGCGCTCATGTCCTCGTTCCGTCCGGGCCTGCCAGTAGCATCTGAAGGCAGTCAAAAGATGTCGGCGCGCCGCCCTCCCCCAAGCGCGGCGCGCCGTCGGCCTTACTTCACCTTGGGATTCAGCAGGGCCGCATTCTTCGCTTCGTCCATGTTGGCCTTGGTGATCAGGTTGGCACCCGTATCGACGAAGGCCTCGACCTTCTCCTTCTTGGAGGCGGCGAGCGCGGTCTTCACGCCGTCATAGCCCATGCGGTACGGGTCCTGCACGACCAGCGCCGCGATGGTGCCGTCCTTCAGGAAGCCGACGAGCTTGTCGTCATTGTCGAAGCCGATCAGCGCGACCTTGTCGGCCACCTTGTTCTCGGCGATCGCCTGGCCGGCGCCCTGCGCCATGATCAGGTTCGACGCGAAGACGCCGACGAGGTTCGGGTTGGCCGTCAGCAGGTCGGTCGTGATGTTGAGGCCGGTCGTGGCCTGGCCATCGGCGACCTTGTCGGCGACGAGCTTCAGCTCGGGATACTTCGCCAGCTCTTCCTTGAAGCCCTTGGCGCGCTGATCGAGCGAGCCGACGCCCGGCAGGGCGGTGATGAGCGCGACGTCGCCGGCTTCCTTGCCGGTCTTCGCCTTGATCGCCGCCGCGAGACCGCGGGCAGCCACGCGGCCACCCTCGACATTGTCCGTGGTCAGGAACGACGTGAAGGCCTTCGAGTCGGCGGCCGAGTCGATGCCGATGATCGGCACGGACTTGGCGGCTTCGTCGATCGGCTTGCCGAGCGCCTTGAACTCGGTCGGGGCGATCACGACGGCGGCCGGCTTGCCGGCGACGGCGTTCTCGAGGATCGTGATCTGGCCGTTGATGTCGGCCTCGGACTGCGCGCCGAGCTCCGGCACGTTGACGCCGAGATCCTTGCCGGCGGCGCGGGCGCCGGCCAGCACGATCTGCCAGTAGAACGAGGTCGTGTCCTTGACGATGATCGGGATCGTCACTTCCTCGGCGGCGGCCGGGGCGGCCTGGACGAGGCCGGCGGCGATGACGGCGGCACCGGCCATCAGGCCGAAGCCGCGGCGGGTGACGGGCTTCCTAGCGAACGACATTCTGGTTCTTCCTTCCCTTGGGCGCGATCTCCACCCGAGACGTAGTTCAGGACGCGCCCCGCTCTGCTACGTCTTTTATCGTTATAGGACTGATGCCCCTTTTTTGCCGGGTCCGCAACCCCCCAGTCATCGGCAAAGGCAGGCGCCACAACGCTTTCGGCCCCGCAAACGAAATGACTTATTCCATGCCGCCTTGCAGCATGAGCCGATTGTATACCGCTGCGACGCAGCATAGATCGGGAGACTTATCGATAAGAGACCGTATGCGGAGGCGGCCGACTATGCTACCAGAGGGGCGCACCTCAGAACGGACACACCGCGCGCGGCATGAGCAAGAGCGACACCGTCTTCAAGGAGGCCTACAACCAGAGCCTCGCTCTTCTCGTCGAGGGCAGCGTGCTTCCGTCGGAGGCGGAACTTGCGCGCCGGCTCGGGGTCAGCCGCACGACGGTGCGCGCCATTCTCGACGCGCAAGTCGCGGCGGGGCTGATCGCCTGGAACCGCCGCCTGAAGCAGGTGCTGCGCGCACCGCGCGCCGAGGACTACTTCCCCGAGGACCAGACTGACGCCGTCTCGCTGCGAGTCGAACGCGCCTTCATGAGCCGCGTGCTCTCCTCCGACATCCGCCCCGGCAGCCAGTTCAACGAGAGCGATTTCGCGCGCGAGCTCGGCGTCAGCACCTCGGCGGTGCGCGAATTCATGATCCGCTTCTCGCGTTTCGGGCTCATCGAGAAGCAGCGCAACCGCCACTGGGTGCTGAACGGCTTCACCGAGGCCTTCTCGCTGGAGCTGTTCGAGGTGCGCGAGATGTTCGAGCTCCGCTCGGCGCGGGCCTTTGTGCGCCTGCCGCGCGAGCATCCGGCCTGGGCGGCGCTGGATGCGATCGAGGCCGAGCATCGCGCGTTCCTGGACGCGCCACGTGCGCGGCTCGGCGACTTTCCCGATCTCGACGACCGTTTCCACCGCCTGATCCACGGCGCATCGAGCAACCGCTTCATCATCGATTTCTACGACGTCATCTCGCTGATCTTTCACTACCACTATCAGTGGAGCAAGATCGACGAGATGGAGCGCAACGCGACGGCGGTACGCGAGCATCTCGACTATATCGCCGGCCTCCGGTCGGGCGAGGAACTCGATGCGGAATTCTATTGCCGCAAGCATCTCGCCACCGCGCGCGAGACGCTGCTCGGCGCGACGCGGGCCCGGCAGGACGCCCGGAACGACGGGGGCTGAGCCCCGTCGCCGACCTCACATGATGCCGGTTTCCTCGAAAATGCCGCCGGTCGAGCGGCCGGCGAGGATCATGTCGCGCACGCGGTCCTCGCCCTCGACCTTGGCGACCGCGGCGGCGAGGATGTCGACGACATGCGCGGCGGGAACGGTCAGCACGCCGTCTATGTCGCCGACGATGAGGTCGCCCGGCATGACGCGGCAGCCATTGGCGAACTCGATCGCGCAGCGAAAATCGACGACGCGGCCGCGCAGGCGCTGGTCCTGCGCATAGGACCCCATCGAGAAGACCGGGAAGCCGAGCCGTGCGATCTCGCGGGTATCGCGATGATAGCCGTCGAGAACGGCCCCGACCGCGCCGAGATGCGCGGCGCGCGTGCTCATGAGCCCGCCCCACAGCGCATAGCGCGGCGATGCGCCGGTGCAGATATAGACCTCGCCCGCCTGAAGCTGGTCGAGTGCCCTGAACATCAGGCCGAAGGCATCGGTCGCGCCGCTATGGCCGAGCACCTCGCTGGCGCAATCGGCCTCCAGCACCGGCATGGCACGGCCGACCAGCATGCGGTCCGGATCCAGCGCCCGGAGTTCCGGCGGCAGGAATTGTCGCGTCAGGCCGGCCTGGTCCATGACGTCGCCGATCACGGCGGTGAAGAGGCGCTCGCGCACCAGCGTGAAAAGCTCGGCATCGCCGGTCATGTCAGCGTCCCTTCAGCTTCGAGAGATCGATCTCGGTGATGTGCCAGCGGCCGAGATTGGCCGAATAGAGCCGATCGCCCTTGAGCGCGACATTGGTCGGATGCGCGATCAGCGTCGCCTTTGGATCTTCGATGAGAAGTTCCAGCGGGCCGCCCGGCTTCAGCCGATAGATGCGGCTCGGCTCGTAGCAGGAGATGTAGAGCGTGCCGTCGGGCGCCAGCGCGACACCGTCGGGAACGGTCTCGACGGCGTCGCTGACGAGGCGGCTTGGACCCGCTGAGCCGTCGGCACGGATCGGCACATGCACCAGAGAGGGCACGTCGCTTTGGACGACAAAGAGGCCGTCGCCGGTCGCATCGAGGCAGGCGCCGTTGGCGAAATCCATCGGCTCGTCCGACCAGACCCCGCCCTCCCCGGTCGCGAGATCGAAACGGAAGAGTCCGGGCCCGATATTGCCGTTGCCGCGGCTGTCGGTGACGTAGAGGACGCCGCGCTTCTCGTCGACGACGGGATAATTGGGCACGCGGATGCCGGCCGAGGCGAAACGGTCGAAGGCGCCCGTTGCCGGGTCAAAGAGGAAGATGGCGGCGTGCTTCAGATCGCAGGCATAGCAGCGGCCGGGGCTGTCGAAGGCGAGGCCGAGCAGGAAGCCGCCGGTCGAACCGAGCTTCTCATGCGACGAGCCATCGGCGGCGATGCGGATGAGATCACCGGTCTCTGTACCGCACCAGATGGAGCCGTCCTCATGCACGGCGACGCCCTCGGGATGGGCGAGCCGCGGCTCGGTGAAGATGCCGTCGAAGAAGACGCGTGCGGCCGAGATGTCGAGAAGCGGTGTCATGCGGTGGTCCTCCCGAGCCGCGCGACGAGATCGCGGTCGGCGGCAATGATGGCGGCGATGAGATCGCCGCGCTCGCGGGCGGCGACGAATTCGAGCTTGCGCAGGCCGAGCGGGTCGATGCGGTGGCGGAGAATGTCGAGCGTCGCCGCGTCGGGCAGCGCGACCGGCCGGCAATCGGCGGCGAAACGCACAGGGAAGCCCGTCGCCTCGGCCACCGCCTCGCGCGTCACGCCGGGCATCAGTCCGTCGACGACGAGCTCGCCGCTTTCCTCGTCGAGACGGAAGACGCAGAGATCGGTGAAGACACGCGCGCTGACCGGCCGGTAGCCGGCGCGGATGCGCTCCTCGCTCCGCACGAGGCCGCGGCCGGAACTCGCGACATCGACCGCCTCGACAAAGGCGAGCCTCGTGTGGCGCGGCACATAGAGGGCATAGTCGCGATGCATGTTGGCGACATCGGCCATGCCGCCCTGCCCCGGCAGGCGCAGCATCGCGCCGTTGCGCCGGCGAATCGCGAGATTGTTGACGCGCCCGCGCCGGTCGATCTGCGCGGCGCCGATGATCTCATGCGTGACCGCGCCGGCCTGATAATACGCCGCATAAGTATCGTCGCCGCCGGTATGTGCCGCCGCGCTCGCCGCATCGAGCCCCTCGACCAGCGACAGGATCAGGGGGCTGGGGGCGATATCGACATGGCCGCAGGAGAAGGTGGCGATGATCATGCGAGGGGCATGCGTCGCCTTGGCGAGGCGAT
>CAWZZK010000174.1:0-5690 GCA_963966455.1 Kaistia sp.
CGCCGTCTCCAGTTCGCCGATCGAGGCGACCTTCTTCGCGATCGCGCCGAGGCTCGCGGCATGGGCGGCGAAGTCGATCGCAGGCAGCGTCTCGTGCAGCGTGTCGCGGAAGAGATTGTTGAAGTTGGCGCCGCCGGTGGCCATCTGCAGCCGGTTGATGCAGCCGAAGCCGGAATTGTCGAGCACGACGATGGTGAGCTTGAGGCCCAGCATCACCGAGGTCGCGATCTCGGAATTCATCATGAGATAGGAGCCGTCGCCGAGCATCACGACGACCTCCTTGTCGGGCTTCGCCATCTTGGTGCCGAGGCCGCCGGCGATCTCGTAGCCCATGGTCGAGAAGCCGTAGTCGAGATGGTAGGTGCCGGGGCTGCCGGCCTGCCAGAGCTTGTGCAATTCGCCCGGAAGACCGCCGGACGCGCAGACGAGCGTCGCCTCGCTGCCCATCACGCGCTGCACGGCGCCGATGACCTGGCCATCGGACGGGAGGAGCGCGTTGGAAGCGGCGGTCGCCTTGTCGGCGTCGCGGAACCAGGCATCACGGCCGGCCTTCGCCTTCGCCGTCCAGGCCTCCGGCGCGCGCCAGCCGCCGAGATCCGCGGCGAGGTCCTTGAGCCCGGCCAGAGCGTCGGCGACGAGCGGCAGCGCCCGGTGCTTGGCGGCGTCGAACACCTGCGTGTTGAGGCCGATGACCGTCTGCGTCTCGTTCTTGAACAGAGCCCAGGAGCCGGTCGTGAAGTCCTGCAGCCGCGAACCGACGGCGAGAATGACGTCGGCCTCGGCGGCCAGCACGTTCGCCGCCGCGGGGCCGGTGACGCCGATGGCGCCCATGTTGAGGCCATGCGCGGCGGGGAGCGACGACTTGCCGGCCTGCGTCTCCGAGACCGGGATGCCGAAGCGCTCGGCGAAGGCCTTCAGCGCCTCCGTGGCGCCGGAATAGAGCGTGCCGCCGCCCGAGACGATGAGCGGGCGCTCGGCGGAGCGGAGCGCCGCGACGGCGGCTGAGAGTTCGTCCTCCGACGGACGGATGCGGCGCGGCACCCAGAGCCGCTCCTCGAAGAAGCTCTCCGGATAGTCATAGGCCTCGGCCTGCACGTCCTGGCAGAGCGCCAGCGTGACCGGGCCGCATTCCGCCGGATCGGTCAGCACCGCCATGGCGCGGTGCAGCGCCGGTACGATCTGTTCCGGCCGCGTGATGCGGTCGAAATAGCGCGACACGGGGCGGAAGCAGTCATTCGCCGAGACTGTGCCGTCGCCGAAGTCCTCGACCTGCTGCAGCACCGGATCGGGGCGGCGATTGGCGAACACGTCGCCCGGCAGCAGCAGCACCGGGATGCGGTTGACATGGGCGAGCGCGGCGGCGGTGACCATGTTGGTGGCGCCCGGTCCGATCGAGCTCGTCACCGCCATCATGCGGCGGCGGAAGCTCGCCTTGGCGAAGGCGACGGCGGCATGGGCCATCGCCTGCTCGTTGTGGGCGCGGTAGGTCGGCAGGCGGTCGCGATAGGGATAGAGCGCCTCGCCGAAGCCGGCGACATTGCCATGGCCGAAGATCGCGAAGACGCCGGCGAAAATCGGCACCTTGACGCCGTCCACCTCCGTCATCTGCGCGGCGAGGAAGCGGGTCAGGGCCTGCGCCATGGTCAGGCGGATCGTCGTCATGGTCGTCTTCTCCCTCGCACTATCCTTGTTCGGCGTGACGGCATGATCCGCCACCCTCCGGCCTCCGGCAACTAGGTCTGCGCCGGCCAGCGGACGCGGCGCCAGGCGGCGACCAGCCGTTCGAAGCGCGCGGCCATGTCGGCGACGGCCTCCTCGTCGGTGATCGTCCCGCCCAGCCAGCGCTCTGCGGCGTCGGCGAAGATCGTCCGGCCGACGGCAAAGCCGCGTACCAGCGGCGTCGCGCCGGCGGCGCGGAACGCCTCTTCAAGCTCCGCTTCCGGCGCCTCCAGCCCCAGCATCACGATGCCGCGGCACCAGGGGTCCCGGGCGACGATGACATCGGCGATCGCGCGCCAGGCCTCGGCGCTCTTCTGCGGCTCGAGCTTCCACCAATCCGGCTTGATCCCGAGATCGTAGAGCCGCGTCAGCACGCGGGCGATGGTCGTGTCGTCGACCGGGCCGTTCTTGCCGGCGATGATCTCGACGAGAAGCTCGCGGCCGACGGTGCGGGCAGCGTCGGAAAGGCGGAGCAATTCGCGCTCCTGCCGGGCCTTCAACTCGTCACTGTCGTCCGGATGATAGAAGCAGAGGCACTTCACCGTATGGCCGACCGGCCACTCGACGAGATGGCTGCCGAGATCGGGCAGATGGTCGAAATCGAGCGGTCGCGAGCCCGGCTTCTCGACGGGGCGGCCGATCCAGAAGCCCTGCTGCGCCGCCTTCGGGAAGGCGCGGCGGCCATAGGTCGAATCGAGCAACATGCCGTAACCCGGCCGCCCGCCGGCGACGCGCGCCGCCGCCTCGACGGCGAGCACCTTCAGATCCTCGATCTTCTCGCGCGGAACCTCGAGCCGGTCGGCGACCGCCTCCAGCTGGCTCCGATGGTCGATGGCGAAGGCGAGGAGTTCGCCCGTCTCGCCGCGCCGCGTCGTCGCCCAGTGGATATGGGCGAGGTCCGCGTCCTTGCGCAGCGCGCGCTCGCGGCTGCCATGGCTGAGGAAATGCGAAAGCTCGGCCCAGGTCGGATATTCCGGCGAGCAGAGGAGACGTGACACCGCGAAGGCGCCGCAGGCATTGGCCCAGGTGGCGCAGGTCTTGAGCGGCTCGCCCTTCAACCAGCCGCGCAGGAGGCCCGACATGAAGGCGTCGCCGGCGCCGAGCACGTTGAACACCTCGATCGGGAAGCCGTCGCCGACGATGCCGGCCTCGAGATCGTCGCTGATCGGGCCGTCATACACGATGCAGCCCATAGCGCCGCGCTTCAGCACGATGGTCGCCTGCGAGACGGCGCGGATCGCCTTCAGCGCGCCGAGCACGTCGTCGGCGCCGGAGGCGATGCGGATCTCCTCCTCGGTGCCGACGATGAGGTCGCAATCCGGCAGGATCGCCTTCAGCGCCGCCGAGACGCGGTCGGACTTCACATAGCGCTCGAAGCCCTCGGCATGGCCGGCGAGACCCCAGAGATTGGGGCGGTAATCGATGTCGAAGACGACGCGGGCGCCGTTGGCGCGGGCGATGCGGATCGCCTTCTTCTGCGCCGCGGCGGCGGCCTCGCGCGAGAAATGCGTGCCGGTCACGACGATCGCCTTCGCGCTGGCGATGAAGGCCTCGTCGATATCCGCTTCCGAGAGCGCCATGTCGGCGCAGTCGGTGCGATAGAAGATCATGGGCGAGACGCCCTCGTCCTCGACGGCGAGAAGGACGAGCGCCGTGAGCCGCTCCGGGTCGGTCGCGATGCCGTCGGTGGCGACGCCCTCGCGCGCCATCTGCTCGCGGATGAAGCGGCCCATCTGCTCGTTGCCGACTCGGGTAACGACGCCGGATTTGAGGCCGAGCCGCGCGGTGCCGATCGCGATATTGGACGGGCAGCCGCCGACCGACTTGGCGAAGGAGGCGATGTCCTCGAGGCGGGAGCCGATCTGCTGGCCGTAGAGATCCACCGACGAGCGGCCGATCGTGATGACGTCGAGCATCTCGCGCGGCGTTTCCTTCGCCGTGGCGGCGCTCTGGCCGGCTTCGGTCATCCCTGTCTCCCTCGCTTCGCCCGCCGGAATCCTGCCTCCGACGATGCGGCCGGCATGAAACATCGGTTCCGTTATGCCGTCAATATGGAATGTCTCATCTATAAGTCGCCGCGGGCTTCGGCCACCGCGACCGTCAGCGTCATCGCGAGCGCCATGGTCGCGGAGAGCGAGCGGAATCCCTCGAAGTCCGCCTCCACGACCTCGAACCACACGCCGCCGCGCGGAATGAGCGGGCTGAAGGGGCTGTCGGTGATGACGACGAGCGGCACGTCCTGATCGGCGACCTGGCGGGCGAAGGCGAGCGTCTCCTCGTCGGTCCCCTGTGCCGAGCCGACCAGCACCGTGCGGATGCCGAGCTTGCCGAAGGCGTAGCTCATATAGGTCGAGATCGGGAAGGAGCGGCGCTGGGCGATGAGATAGATCGTCTCGGCTCGCGCCAAGAGTGCCGCGGCGGCGTCGATGTCGCCGGGCGAGACGCGCTCGCGCAGCGCCTGCACCGAGCGTTCCGCCGCGTCACAGAAGCCGGCGAACAAGGCGGCCGTCTCGCTTTCGGCGCCGCCGCCGGTCGAATGGGCGCGCAGCGCGTCGAGCCGGGCCGAATAGCTCTGGGGCCGGTCGCGCAAGCGGTCGCGGAACACTTCCTGCAGTTCCGAGAAGCCGTGATAGCCGAAGGCCTGCGCGAAGCGGACGAGGGTCGAGGGCTGTACCGACGCCTTGTCGGCGATGCTCGCCGCGGTGCCGAAGGCGACATCGTCGGGATTGGCGATCGCATAGGCGGCGACCTGGGCGAGGCGCTTCGGCAGATCCTCGCGGCGGCGGACCATCTCCTCGCGCAGCGACCAGAAATGAGCGGGCGGGTCCCGGCCTTCCTCCATCTGCATGCGGCTTTCCCTTTCCTCGTTCCGGCCTCCTTGCCGGCCCCCTTGCCGGCCGCCGCCTCGGCTTGACGGCTCGTGGCGACGCAGAATAGATGTTCCATCATCGCGCGGTTTGGTCAAATCATTCCGGCGGCAGGCGAGGGGAGACGCTGCGATGGCAACGGGGCGGGGACTGGGCGTCGGCCTGATCGGCACCGGCTATATGGGCAAATGCCATGCGCTGGCCTGGAACGCCGTGGCGCCGACCTTCGGCGACGTGGCGCGGCCGCGGCTCGTCCATCTCGCCGAATCGAGCGCCGATCTCGCGACACGCAAGGCGGCCGAACTCGGCTTCGAGAAGGCGTCGGGCGACTGGCGCCGGCTCGTCGAGGATCCCGAGGTCGACATCGTCTCGGTCACGACGCCGAACGCTTTCCATGCCGAGATGGCCATTGCCGCGCTCGAGGCCGGCAAGCATGTCTGGTGCGAGAAGCCGATGGCGACCTCGCTCGCCGATGCCGAGGCGATGCTCGCGGCGGCGGAGAAAGCCGGCACCGTGACGGCGCTCGGCTACAACTACATCCAGAATCCCGCGACGCGGCACATGAAGGCGCTGATCGAGCAAGGCGCGATCGGCACGGTCAACCATGTCCGCTTCGAGATGGACGAGGATTTCATGGCCGATGGCACGGCGCCGTTCGGCTGGAAGAGCCAGAAGGAATCGGGCTATGGCGCGCTCGACGATTTCGGCGTCCATCCGCTCTCGCTGCTGCATGTGCTGGTCGGCCCCGTCAGCGAGGTGATCGCCGATTGCGCGATGCCCTATGCGACGCGCCCCGCCGCCGGCGGCCGGGCCGTAGAGACGCATGACATCGCCAATATCCTGATCCATGCCGGCCCCGTCTCGGGCAGCATCCTGCTCAACCGCTCCGCCTGGGGCCGCAAGGGCCGCATCGCCGTGCAGGTCTTCGGTTCGGAAGGGACGCTCGCTTATGACCAGGAGCGGATGAACGAGATCCAGATCTACGAGGCGCGCGGGCCGCTGGCTGCGCAGGGCTTCCGGACGATCCTCACCGGCACCGTCCACCCGCCTTATGACAAGTTCATCCCGGCGCCCGGCCACGGCCTCGGCTTCAATGATTTGAAG
>CAWZZK010000175.1:0-15817 GCA_963966455.1 Kaistia sp.
CAGGGGCCTGTCTGCGACCCCGATGCCAAGCGCGGGCCTGCTCTCTCCCCCCTTGGGGGGTAGTGGTGGAGAGGGGGGTACCGGTGCCGTCCGTCGAGGGCTTCGCTCTGCCCCGGCATTCCCCTCACCCCGGCCCTCCCCCACAAGGGGGGAGGGAGAAGTGGGAGCCCCGGCGGGAGAAGTCAGCGCGCACCTTTCAGCCGCTGCAAGGGACCCGCTCCCGGCTTGTCGTTGGGAAATCTTGTCATGCGGCTGATCAATCGCCGGCCGGGGGCGGGTTCGGGGCGGATTCTGGCGCTCGTTCCCTTCGTCATCGTGCTCGGCGCCTATCTCATCGGTTCGGCGGCGCGGCTGGCCGAGAATCCGAACGACAAGCTGCTGCCGAGCCTGGCATCGCTCGGCGCGGCGCTGCAGCGGATGGCCTTTTCGGTCGATCCGCGCACCGGCGACATCCTGATGCTGGTCGATACCGAGGCGAGCCTCTACCGGCTCTTCGCCGCGCTCGCGATCTCGGTGGCGATCGGCCTCATCCTCGGCATCGCGATCGGACTGCTGCCCTATGTCCGCGCGGGGCTCGGCGCTTTCGTCGCCGTCGTGTCGATGGTGCCGCCGCTGGCGCTGCTGCCCATCCTCTTCATCACCATGGGCCTCGGCGAGGCTTCGAAGATCGCGCTGATCGTCATCGGCGTCGCGCCCTGCCTCGTCCGCGACATCGCGCTGCGCGTCGGCGACCTGCCGCCGCAGCAGATCATCAAGGCGCAGACGCTCGGCGCCTCGACCTGGCAGATCGTGCTGCGCGTCGTGCTGCCGCAGACGCTGCCGCGGCTCATCGATTCGCTGCGCCTGCAGATCGGGCCGGCCTGGCTGTTCCTCATCGCCGCCGAGGCGATCGCGTCGGAGTCCGGCCTCGGCTACCGCATCTTCCTGGTGCGGCGCTATCTCGCGATGGACGTGATCCTCACTTATGTCGCCTGGATCACGCTGCTCGCCTTCCTCATGGACCGGGGTCTGGCGCTCCTGCAGCGCCGCGCCTTCCCCTGGTTCGCAGCCGCTCGCGCGACGGGCTGAGGGGCGGCGATGAGCGTCATCAGCGTCAAGGATGTCTGGAAGGAATATGACGATCGCGTCGTGCTCGAAGGCATCAGCCTCGAGATCGCGCCGCGCGCCTTCGTCGCGCTGGTCGGCCCCTCCGGCTGCGGCAAGACGACCTTCCTGCGCATGCTGCTCTCCGAGGAGCGGCCGGATCGCGGCACGATCGCCATCGACGGGGCACCGCTGCCGGACGAGCCGGATTCCGAGCGCGGCGTCGTGTTCCAGCGCTATTCGGTGTTCCCGCATCTGACCGTGCTCGGCAATGTCGTGCTCGGCCTCGAACTGAAGACGGCGCCGCTGCTCGGCCGGCTCTTCGGCGCAAGCCGGCGCGCGGCAGAGGCCGAGGCGCGCGAGATCCTTGCCGCGGTCGGGCTCGGCGGGGCGGAAGAGAAGTATCCCGCGCAGCTCTCAGGCGGCATGCAGCAGCGGCTGGCCCTGGCGCAGGCGCTCGTCGCCAAGCCCAAGGTGCTGCTGCTCGACGAGCCCTTCGGCGCGCTCGACCCCGGCATCCGCGCCGAGATCCATCTCCTGATGCAGCGCCTCTGGCATGAGCGGCCGCTGACCGTCGTCATGGTCACGCATGACATGTCGGAGGCCTTCACGCTCGCCACCCGGGTCGTCGCCTTCGAGCGGCGGCGCAACGAGCCGTCCGATGGCGGGCGCTACGGCGCGACCATCACCCGCGACATCGAGGTCTGGCCGAAGCGGATCGCCGGCGAGCCTAGACCATCGCGAAAATCATCCTTGCCCGGCCGGGACGACCCGGCAGCCCTGACGGGAGAAAACCGGGACGACCCGGCCATCGAGGGAGCCACGCCATGAGTGAGGCGGCACACCCGGCCATCGACACGGCCGCGACGATCGAGGCGCTGCGGAAGCGCTATGAGGAACTGAAGGCCGCCGGCGACAGCGCGGCGCCGCGCGCCCTGCCGCCGCCGACGGAGGCGGGCGCCGCGCCGCTCGCGGATGAGGACATCATCCATCGCGAGACCATCCCCGGCGGCTGGTACGCGACCTTCACGATCGCCGCCGGCCATGGGATGCGGCTCGTCAACACGTCCGGCACCGCCGGCGTTTCGCTCTTCGCCTGGAACGCGCGCGACACCAGCGAGCGCTACAACAGCGCCGATACCGTCAAGATCCAGTGGACGGCCGAGCTCAGGAAGGGCCGCGTGCTCTTCTCGGATATGGGCCGCGTGCTCTTCTCCATCGTCGAGGACACGACCGGCGCGCATGACACGATCGTCGGCGGCTCGACGCCGGCCTCCAATCTGCGGAAATACGGGCGCTCCGACCTGCGCTCGACGCGCGAGAACATGCTGCTGGCCGCCGCCAAGCATGGGCTCGGCCTCCGCGATCTCGCGCCGGTCATCACCTTCTTCGCACCGGTCGCGGTCGGCGAGGATGGCAAGCTCCTCTGGCGCGACGGCGTCGTGACGGCGGGTGATTTCGTCGATCTTCGGGCCGAACTCGACCTCATCGTCGCGGTCTCCAACTGCCCGCATCCGCTGGCGCCGGATACGGCCTTCGAACCGGGGCCGGTCGACGTGATCCTGCACCGCCTGCCTGCGCCCGCCGCCGACGATCTCTGCCGCACGGCGACTGCCGAGGCCCGCCGCGGCTTCGAGAACAACGCCGCCTATGCGCTGGCCTGAGGGACGATCCATGAACCAGCGCGCGCATTTCTCCGCCCTCCCCGTCGCCCTCGACCCGGTCAAGGCGGTCTACGACTTCACCATTCCCGCCAACCAGCCCTGGACCGGCATCGTCCGGCGCGGCCAGGTGCTGCGTATCGTGGATGTCGAGGGCCAGCAGGCCGTCGATACGCTGTTCTATTCGCTGGCCGACACCTCCGAGCGCTACAGCGCGCAGGACACGATTTTCGAGCAGGGCGCGCCCTATGTGACGACCGGGACGCGGCTCATCTCAAATATCGGCAATGTGCTAGGGACCGTCATCGCCGACAGCTGCGGCCGTCATGACACCTCGGCCGGCGCCTGTTCCTGCGAGGCGAACACGGTGCGCTTCGGCCATCACACGAAATACATGCATGCCTGCCGCGAGAATTTCATCGTCGCGATGAGCCGTCACGGCATGACGAAGCGCGACATCGTGCCCAACATCAACTTCTTCATGAATGTGCCGATCGAGCCGGACGGGAAGCTCGCGATCGTCGACGGCGTCTCGCGGCCGGGCGACCATGTCGACATCCTGGCGGCGATGGACGTCATCTGCGCCATCTCCAACTGCCCCCAGGTCAACAATCCCTGCAACGGCTTCAATCCGACGCCGGTGCGCGTGATGATCTTCGATCCGGCGATCGCCTGACACCATGTTCAAAAAGGTTCTCATCGCCAACCGGGGCGAGATCGCCGGCCGGATCGTCCGGACTCTGCGCCGGATGGGCATCGCCTCCGTCGCCGTCCATTCCGAGGCCGACCGCTTCACGCGGCCGGTGCTCGATGCCGACGAGCGCGTCAGCATCGGTCCTTCGCCAGCGAAGGACAGCTATCTCGATATCGACGCCATCATCGCGGCCTGCCGGGCGACCGGCGCTGAGGCGGTGCATCCGGGCTACGGCTTCCTCTCGGAAAATGCCGGCTTCGCGGAGCGGCTCGCGGCCGAAGGCATCCGCTTCATCGGGCCGCGGCCGGAACATCTGACGGCGTTCGGGCTCAAGCACACGGCCCGCGCGCTCGCCGAGGCCTCCGGCGTGCCGCTCCTGCCGGGCAGCGGGCTGATCGGCTCGGCCGAGGAGGCGCTCGCCGCGGCCGAGAACGTCGGCTATCCGGTGATGCTGAAGAGCACCGCCGGCGGCGGCGGCATCGGCATGCAGCTCTGTCGCGACGCGGGCGAACTCGCCGCCCGCTTCGAGGCCGTGCAGCGCATGGCCGGCAGCAGCTTCGGCGATGCGCGTGTCTATCTCGAGCGGTTCGTCGCACGAGCCCGCCATGTCGAGGTGCAGATCTTCGGCGACGGCAAGGGCCGCGTCGTGGCGCTCGGCGAGCGCGACTGCTCGCTGCAGCGGCGCAACCAGAAGGTCATCGAGGAGACGCCGGCCCCGAACCTCCCCGACAGCGTGCGCGCCACGCTGCACCGCGCCGCGGTCGCGCTCGGCGAAAGCGTCGCCTATGAATCCGCCGGCACGGTCGAGTTCATCTATGACGTGGCGCGCGGCGACGTGTCGTTCCTCGAGGTCAACACGCGGCTGCAGGTGGAGCATCCGGTCACGGAGGCGGTGTTCGGCATCGACCTCGTCGAATGGATGATCCGCCAGGCGGCGGGTGATTTCGTCCTGCCGGCTCAGGAGACGCTCGTGCCGCAAGGCGCGGCGATCGAGGCGCGGCTCTATGCCGAGAACCCGCAGGCGGATTTCCGGCCATCGACCGGGCTGCTCACCGAGGTCCGGTTCCCGGAGGATGTCCGGGTCGATCGCTGGATCGAGACCGGAACTGAGGTGACGCCCTATTACGATCCGCTGCTCGCCAAGGTGATCGTTTCTGCGGGTGATCGCGCCACGGCGATCGACCGGCTGGGAGCGGCCCTCTCCGCCTCGGCGGTCTATGGCATCGAGACCAATCTCGACTATCTCGGCGCAATCGCGCGATCGGACGTGTTCCGGAGCGGGGGTGTTTCGACGGCCGCGCTGCGGACGCTGCCCTTCGAGCCGCGTGCGATCGAGGTGATCAGCCCCGGCGCGCAGACCAGCGTGCAGGACTGGCCCGGCCGCCTCGGCCTCTGGAATGTCGGCGTGCCGCCATCGGGGCCGATGGACAGCCGCTCGCACCGGCTCGCCAACCGCATCGTCGGCAATGACGAACAGGCGGCGGCGCTGGAGATGACCGTCGCCGGGCCGGTGCTGCGCTTCCATCGCGCCGCTGTCATCGCTGTCACCGGAGCCGACATGGCCCCGAAGCTTGACGGTGCGCCGATCCCGGCCTTCGAGCCGGTCGCTGTTCCGGCCGGGGCGGTCTTGGCCTTCGGGCCGGTCAACGGCCCTGGCCAGCGCGCCTATCTGGCGGTGCGCGGCGGCGTGGATGCGCCGCTCTTCCTCGGATCGCGGGCGAATTTCAGCCTCGGCCGCTTCGGCGGCCATGCCACCGGCACGCTCGTTGCCGGCGACGTGCTCAAGATCGGCGATCTGGCCGTGACCGAGCCGGAGGCGGTCCCGAGCGGGGAGCGTCCCGAACTCGCGCGCGAATGGGTGATCGGCGTCCGTTCCGGGCCGCATGGCGCGCCGGACTTCTTCACCGAAGACGATATCGCGGCTCTGTTCTCGGCCCGCTACGAGGTGCATTTCAACTCCTCGCGCACCGGTGTCCGCCTGATCGGCCCGCAGCCGCAATGGGCACGCGCCGACGGTGGCGAAGCGGGGCTGCATCCCTCGAACATCCACGACAACGCCTATGCCATCGGCGCCATCGACTTCACCGGCGACATGCCGATCATTCTCGGCCCGGATGGTCCGAGCCTCGGCGGCTTCGTCTGCCCGGCGGTCATCGCCCGCGACGAACTCTGGAAGATGGGACAGCTGAAGCCCGGCGACGGGGTTCGGTTCGTGGAGGCGGAGGAATCCCACCTCGCGCCCGCGCTTGACGAGGGAGAAAGGCCCCCACCCCGACCCTCCCCCGCAAGGGGGGAGGGAGAGGAGCCCTCCTCCTTGCCTCTTCCGGCCTCCCGGGAAGAGCGAGACTTCGAGGCGGGCACGACCGCGCTCCCTCCCCCCTTGCGGGGGAGGGCTGGGGTGGGGGACTTGCCGGCATCGGTCGGTCGCGGCGGGCAGATGGCCCCCGCCTCGCCCATCCTCGCCGCGCGCGACGACGGCCCCGTCCGCGTCGTCTACCGCCGCGCCGGCGACGACAATCTGCTCGTCGAGTTCGGGCCGATGGCACTCGACATCGCGCTGCGACTCCGCGTCCATCTCATGATGGAGGCGGTGGTGGCGGCGCGGCTGCCCGGCATCATCGACCTGACGCCCGGCATCCGCTCGCTGCAGGTGCATTTCGACGGCACGAGCCTTTCCATGGCCCGTCTCATCGATGCGCTGCAGGCGATCGAGGCCGCGCTTCCGGCGGTCGACGACGTGACGGTGCCATCGCGGATCGTGCATCTGCCGCTCTCCTGGAACGATCCCTCGGTCCAGCTGGCGATGCGGAAATATCAGGAACTGGTGCGGCCGGATGCACCCTGGTGTCCGTCGAATATCGAGTTCATCCGCCGCATCAACGGCCTCGAGTCGATCGAGGATGTGAAGCGCATCGTCTTCGACGCGGACTATCTCGTGCTCGGGCTCGGCGACGTCTATCTCGGCGCGCCGGTGGCGACGCCGCTCGATCCGCGCCACCGCCTGGTGACGACCAAATACAACCCGGCTCGCACCTGGACGCCGGAAAACGCGGTCGGCATCGGCGGCGCCTATCTGTGCATCTATGGCATGGAGGGGCCGGGCGGCTACCAGTTGTTCGGGCGCACGATCCAGATGTGGAACGCCTGGCGGCAGACGCCCGAATTCGCGCCCGGTCATCCCTGGCTTCTTCGGTTCTTCGACCGCGTCCGCTTCTTCGAAGTCAGCGAAGCCGAGCTCGCCGAGGCGCGCGCCGCCTTCCCGCATGGACGCTATCCGGTGCGGATCGAGGAGACGCGGTTCTCCCATGCCGACTATGCGCAGTCGCTCGCCGACAATGCCGAGGGCATCGCGTTCTTCAAGGCGCGGCAGCAGGCGGCCTTCGAGGCCGAGCGGCTCGACTGGAAGGCGCGCGGGCTCGACAGCTTCGTCAGCGACGATGGCGGGCCGGCAGCCGAAAGCGACACCGACATTCCGGACGGACAGCAGGCCGTCGCCGCGCATATGACCGGCAATGTCTGGAAGATACTGGTGGATGAAGGCGCGATGGTGGAGGCCGGCCAGCCGGTCGTCATCGTCGAATCGATGAAGATGGAAATGGAAATCGCGACGCCCGTGGCGGGCCGTGTCGCCGGCCTGCGCTGTCAGGTCGGCCGGACGGTGCGCGCCGGCGATATCGTCGCGCTGATTGAAGGAGCCCCGTGATGCTGCCGACTTTCCTCGATATCGCGACGCTCGCCGAGGGCTATCGCAGCGGCGCCTTCACGCCGGTCGATGTCATCCGCGCCGTGATCGAGCGCATCGGAGCCTGGCCGGACCGCGCCGTCTGGATTTCCCGCTTCGACGACGCCGCGCTGATCACAGCGGCCGAAGCGCTGGTCGCGGCTGGAGCGCCCACCGACGACCAGCCGCTCTGGGGCATTCCCTTCGCGGTCAAGGACAATATCGACGTCGCCGGCCTCGACACGACCGCCGCCTGCCCCGCCTTTGCTTACGCGCCCGACCGCGACGCGACGGTGATTGCGCGGCTGAAGGCGGCGGGAGCCCTCGTCATCGGCAAGACCAATCTCGACCAGTTCGCGACCGGTCTCAACGGCACGCGCTCGCCCTATGGCGCGCCGCGCTCCGTGTTCAACGAGGCCTATGTCTCGGGCGGATCCTCCTCGGGCTCGGCGGTTGCCGTCGCCTCGGGACAGGTCGCCTTCGCGCTCGGTACGGATACGGCCGGATCGGGGCGTATTCCCGCCGCCTTCAACAATCTCGTCGGCGTGAAGCCCTCGCGGGGCATGCTCTCCGGCAAGGGGCTCGTGCCGGCCTGCCGCAGCCTCGACTGCATCACCGTCATGGCGGGGACGGCGGGCGACGCCGATCTCGTACGGCGCGTCGCGGCCGGCTTCGACGCCGCCGATGCCTATTCGCGCGCGTTGCCGGCGGCGTCGCTACCGAAGGGCGGCTTCCGCTTCGGCGTGCTCGATGCCGAGGAGCGCGAGTTCTTCGGCGACGAGGCCACCGAGGCGCTCTATGACGCGGCGATCGCCCGGCTCGAAGCACTCGGCGGCACGGCGGTGCCGATCGACTATGCGCCGTTCCGCGAATGCGCCGCGCTCCTCTATGGCGGCCCCTTCGTCGCCGAACGCCTCGCAGCGATCGAGAGCTTCGTCGATCATCACGCCGAGGCGATGGACCCGACCGTGCGCACCATCGTCGAGGGCGCGCGCGCCTATTCGGCGGTCGACGCCTTTCGCGGCCAGTACCGGCTCGAGGAATTGCGCAAGCTGACCGACGCGGAATGGGAAAGGATGGACGTGCTCCTCCTGCCGACCGCGCCAACGGCCTACACGGTCGAGGCGATGAAGGCGGACCCGATCCGCCTCAATTCCAATCTCGGGCGCTACACCAATTTCGTGAACCTGCTCGACTGCAGCGCCATCGCCATCCCCGCCGGCTTCCGCCCTGACGGCATGCCGGGCGGCGTGACGCTGATCGGCCCGGCCTTCGCCGATGCGGCGCTGGCCGAACTCGGCGACCGGCTGCACCGCGCCATGCCGTTCGGCATGGGCCGTGATGTCGAGGCCGCGCTACCGGAGGCAAGCCGGATCGCGGCGCCCGCCGAGGATCTGCTCCCGGTCGTTGTGGTCGGCGCGCATCTTTCCGGCATGCCGCTCAACCCGCAGCTCACCACGGCCGGCGGCAGGCTGCTCAAGACCTGCCGCACCGCCGCCGACTACCGGCTCTATGTGCTGCCGGATACGGTGCCACCGAAGCCGGGCCTCATCCGCGATCCGGGCTTTCTTGGCGAGGGCCTCGCTGTCGAGGTCTGGGGGCTGTCGCCCGCCGCTTTCGGCGCCTTCGTCAACGCCATCCCCGCGCCGCTCGGCGTCGGCAAGGTGACGCTCGACGACGGGACGCAGGCGACCGGCTTCCTCTGCGAGCCCTATGCCGTCAAGGGCGCGCGCGAGATCACGGCCCTCGGCGGCTGGCGCGCCTATATCGCGGAGAAGACGGCCATCGTCTGACGATCGCCCGATGGCTTGATCGAAATCCGGTCAGGGCCCTCCGATTGCGGTATGTTCCGCCGTGATCGGAGGAAAGCCATGGACTCGGATCTGGCTCTGAGGCTGGCGCTCGCTCTCGGCATCGGTCTCGTCGTGGGCCTCGAACGCGGCTGGCGGGAGCGCGAAGCCTCGCCGGGCAGCCGGACGGCGGGCCTGCGCACCTATGCGCTGGCCGGGCTCCTCGGCGGCATCGTGGCAACGGTCGCGCGCGCGGTCGAAGCGCCGGCGCTGATCGGTTTCGGCTTTGTCGGCTTCATCGCGATCTTCGCCTGGTTCAAGCGCGACGAGAGCCTCGCAGACCGCGATTTCAGCGTCACCGGCACCGTCGCCGCCATGCTCGTCTTCATGCTCGGCGTCCTCAGTGTCGTCGGAAATCGCGAGATCGCCGCCGCCGGCGGCATCGCCACCGCCGTGCTGCTCGCCGCGCGGGAATGGCTGCATGCGCTGGTGGCACGGATCACCTGGGCCGAGATGCGGTCGAGCCTGCTCCTCCTCGCGATGACCGTCATCGTGCTGCCGCTGCTGCCCGACCGCGCGCTCGACCCGCTCGGCGCGCTCAATCCGCGCGCGATCTGGACGCTGACCATCCTCATCGCCGGTCTCTCCTATGCAGGCTATCTCGGCATGCGCATCCTCGGCCCCTCGCGCGGCGTACTGGTGGCGGCGCTGACGGGCGGCATGGTCTCGTCGACCGCCGTCACGGTCGCCTTCGCCCGGAGATCGGCCGGGGGCGAAGACGGCACGCTGCTCGCCGCCGGCGCCGCCGCGGCGGGCGCGGTCTCCATCACTCGTGTCCTCGTCGTCGCCACAATGATCCAGCCGGCGCTGGGACCGCTGCTCGCCGCCTTCGCCATTCCGGCGGCGCTGGTGCTCGCCGCTCCCGCCATCCGCCTCGCCTTCAGGCGGGCACCGGCCGGCGAAGGCGGGGTCGCGCTCGGGAACCCGTTCGAGCTGCTGCCCGTTCTCGGATTCGCGGCTCTTCTCGCCGGTGTCGGCCTCGTCGCGGCCTACGTCAGCCAGCGCTTCGGCGCCGCTGGTCTCTATCCACTCGGAGCGCTGTCGGGACTTGCCGATGTCGATGCCTTCACGCTCTCTACCGCCCGGCTCGCCGGCGGATCGATCGGCACCGCCGAGGCGGCCTATGCGATCCTCATCTGCGTCGGCATCAATGCGCTCGCGCGGGCCGGCTATGGCGCCGCGGTCGGCGATCGACGCTTCGGCGCCCGCCTCGCGGTCTACAGCCTCGCCGCGCTCGCTGCCGGCGGCGCCTGCGGCCTCGCCTTTGGCGGCGCCCTGTCCAACTGAAAAGGATCACCGCCCGCAATGACGGACGAAGCCGACAAGGGCATCGAAACAGAGCTCAAATTCGCCATCGATGCCGCGGACCTGCCGGCCCTTCGCGCGCATCCGATGTTCGCGGGCCTCGCCGACCGCCGGGAGCTGCTGGAGGCGACCTATTTCGATACCCCGGACTGCCTGCTGCACGAGGCCGGATTCTCGCTCCGCCTGCGCCGCTCCGGCGAGACGGTCACGCAAACTTTGAAGGGAAAGCCTCCGGGCGGTTCCGGCTTCCTGCACCGGAACGAGCATGAGCATGTCGTCCCCGACGGCCGGCTGGACGAGGCGGCGCTGGCCGAGACCCTGCCGCCCGATCTGCTGCATCGCGTGCGCGGCCGGCTGGAGCCGCGTTTCACGATGGTCGTCACGCGCTGCGCGTGGCGGATCGAGGCCGCAACGGGCACCGTCGACGTCAGCACGGACGAAGGCCGCATCATCGCGGGCGAACGCAGCGAGCCGATCGCGGAGGTCGAGTTCGAGCTCGTCTCCGGCGCGCAGGACGCCCTGTTCACGCTCGCCCGTGCGGCGCTCACCGCAGTCCCGCTGCATCTGCAGCCACTGGCCAAGTCCGATCGCGGCTATCGCCTCGCAGGCGGCAGGGCAGAAGCGCTCTCGGACCGTGCGCCGGCTCTCGACCCGCAAGCGAGCACGACGGCCGCGATGCGCAGCCTGGTCGGTCCGCTGGTGCGCGCCATCGCGGTCGAGCGGGCGACGGTCATGACCGACAGCGACGTGGAGGCGATCCACCGGCTGCGCGTGCTCTTGCGCAAGCAGCGGACGCTGCTCGACCTCGCCGACGCCATGCTGCCCGGCGCGCTGTCTCCGGCCGTGGCCGCCACCATGCGCGAAGCCTTCAAGGAACTCGGCAAGGCGCGCGACCTCGACATCCTGCAGGCCATCGTTCCGGTCAACCAGATGGAAGCGGCGGACGATCTCGCGGCGATCGCCCGCGCCCGCAACGCCGCGCTGCTCAAGGCCCGGGCCGTCCTCGCCTCGCGCGGCTTCGCGGAGGCAATGCTCGAGCTGCTCGCCTTCGCGGAGGACATCGGCGGGGGCGCGGTCGGCGCCGCTGCCGAAGCCCCTGCCCTTGCCAGCGCCGCGGCGGCGCTCGACGCGCGCTGGCAGGCGATCCGCAGCAGCCGTCGCCCGGGGCGGCTCGGCGCCGCCCGGCGCCACAAGCTTCGCATCGGCGCCAAGCGGCTGCGCGACACGACCGAATTCCTTTCCGGCCTTTTCCAGGATGCGCAGGCGGCGAAGCGGGTGGAGAAACTGCTTGCCACGCTGCGCGAGCTTCAGGACGCACTCGGCGGCCTCAACGACCGCGACAATGCCTGGCGGCTCGGCAAGGCCTGGCTCGGCAAGCCGCTTTCGGCCTCGCTCGGACTGAAGCCGGATGCGAGCGCGGAAAAGGCGGCCATCCGCGACGCCGACGCCGCTTTCCGCCGCCTCAAGAAGCGGAGGAGATACTGGCGCGGAGCCGGGACTTCGGTTCAGTGAGCGTTCTCGGGCGCCGAGCTTCGCGCCGAACCCGACAGCGTCCTGGCGAGCCCGTACGGCACCCAGGTCGGCAGCCAGCGATAGGGGTGACCCTTGGGAAGCCGCAGCCCGTTGCGCCGTGCCTGCGCCGCTTCGCGGCGCGCCCGTTCGGGGCTGAGCGGCAATGGATACCGGCTCACCAATGGATCGACAGGACGAAGATCAGTCACGGCCGCACTCCCGCATCCGATGGGAGAAGAGATCGCCAAACCGGCTATACCGCAGCGCAATATGAACGATTGCGCTGCAAAACTCCATATGCAAGAAATCGTCCAGTCGAGCGCAGGCGGGCATTGGCGGAGCGTTTCCGTCCGAAACTGGACGCAAGTCGAAACTTGTTCGGATGCCTTTGCATATGAGCTATCGCCAAGGTAATGACGCGCTCCGGTCGGCCGGGGACCTGTGACCAAAGTCATTGACGAAACGCCTCACCTTCGATCTCTTCAAAGTCGGAGGTCCGCCAAGGACAAAAACTCGAATCAACAAAGCGAATGGGCCGCGCCTCGGCGCCCAGCCCTTCCGGGGAGGCCCTTTATGGTAGAACAGACGCGTGCGACGCGGCGCCGCAGCCCGGGGCGCTCGTCCGGGTCGCGAACGTCCGAGCGTGGGCTGGAGCCGACCGATCCCATCGTGAGCGTCTACCCGCTGCCGCTTGATGTGAAGCGCGCTCGCGATGAGGCGAACCGTGCGCGCCGGCTCGGCAAAAAGCTGCCGATCGGCCACCCCTATCGTGGGCTGCCGCTGTGGCTGCCTTATTGGCTGGCACGGCTGATCAACGGCTCGGCTCCGAGCTCGAAGCCGAAGAACGACTGACCCGGCGATGTCGGGCGTGGCCGCGCTGCGCGCGGCCGTCTCAGGCTTCCAGCGCCTCTGTGAAACGCTTCAGGCCGTCGCTCCGCGAAAGCTGCGCCGAGAGCTGTGACTGCAGCGCGCGGTCGGTCGTGAGCTTCAGGCGCGCGACGTCGCGGATGGCCTCGGCCAGCTTCTGCGAATCGCCGGGCGGCGTGACGAAAGCCGCCTGGCCGAGGAATTCGAAGATCTCCGTGCCCGAGGCTGCCGTCACCACGATGGGCCGGCCGGAGGCGAGCATGCCGCCGAGCTTCGAGGGCAGAACGAGGTCGGCGGCGTTGGCGTCCTGCGGCAGAGCGTGCAGGTCGGCCATGTTGAGGAAGGCGTTCAGCCGCTCATAGGGCTGGAACGGCAGGAAGCGCACCGTCTCGAGCTTGCCATAGCGGGCGATGAGATCGCTCTTGGCCGGCCCCTCGCCCGCGATGACGAAGCGGATCGAGCGATCGCCGGCCAGGCTCTCGGCGGCGTCGAGCAGGACATGCAGGCCCTGCTTGGCACCGATATTGCCCGAATAGAGGACGACGAAATCATCGTCGGCATAGCCGAGTTCCTGCCGGTACGGGCTCGGCCCGTCGAGCGGGAATATCTGGTCGAGATCGACCCAGTTGCGGATGACGGCGACCTTGGCCTCCGGAACGCCCTTCTCGGCGATCTTCTCGGCCATGCGATTGGAAATGGTGACGACGCGGTCGAAGCCACGCATCACCGCGCGCTCGAAGGCATAGCCGAGACGCTTCAGCCAGGTCTTGCTGCCGAGATGGCCGACGGCGAAGGCGGCGTCCACCTCGAGGTCCTGGACATGAAGGATGGAGCGGGCGCCGGTGAGCTTGGCCGCCAGCAGCGCCGCCGGGGCGGCGATCAGCGTCGGCTCGATGCAGAGCAGCGTATCGGGGCGGTGGCGGATGAACTGCCACAGCACCGTCGGCAGCGAGGTCGCGGCGAAGCTGATCGGCGCGATCAGCCGCCAGATGCCCTCCATCCGCTCGCGCAGAAGAAGCGGGCAGCGCACGACCGTGACGCCGTTCAGCGTCTCGGTCGAATAGCCGTTGCGATAAGGCGCCTGGACGCGCCAGCCGGGATAGTGAGCCGGCGTCGTCACGACGACGACCGACTTGCCCTCCGCCGCGAGATGCTCGGCGATCTCGCCGGTATAGCGGCCTACGCCCGCCATTTCGGGGGCGTAGTTCATGCCGTAGACGAGGACCTTGTGGGTCATGAGCTTCCCGGGCTCGATCTCAGCTGTCGCCCGCGATCAGGCGTTGTGCATGACCGGGGCGTGCGCCATCACCTTGAGGTCTTCGGCGACCATCTCGGCGACGAGCCCGTCGAGGCCCGTCTCGTGCGTCCAGCCGAGCTTGGCCTTGGCCTTGGCCGGATCGCCGATCAGGAGCTCGACCTCGGTCGGGCGGAAATAGCGCGGATCGATCGCGACCAGCACGCGGCCGGTCTTCTTGTCGATGCCCTTCTCCTCGACGCCTTCGCCCTGCCATTCGAGGGCGATGTCGACATGCGCGAAGGCCTTCTCGACGAAGGAACGCACGGTGTGCGTCTCGCCGGTCGCCAGCACATAGTCGTCGGCCTCGTCCTGCTGCAGCATCAGCCACATGCCGCGGACATATTCACGGGCATGGCCCCAGTCGCGCTTGGCATCGAGATTGCCGAGATAGAGGCGGTCCTGCTTGCCGTGATGGATCGCCGCCACCGCGCGGGTGATCTTGCGGGTGACGAAGGTCTCGCCGCGCAGCGGGCTCTCATGGTTGAACAGGATGCCGTTCGAGGCATGCATGCCATAGGCCTCGCGGTAGTTGACCACGATCCAGTAGCCATAGAGCTTGGCGGCGGCATAGGGCGAGCGCGGGTAGAACGGGGTCTTCTCGCTCTGCGGGATCTCCTGCACCTTGCCGTAGAGCTCCGAGGTCGACGCCTGGTAGAAGCGGGTCTTGTCGGTGAGCTTCAGCAGGCGAATGGCCTCCAGAAGGCGCAGCGTGCCGATCGCGTCGGCATTCGCCGTGTATTCCGGCGTCTCGAAGCTGACCTGCACATGGCTCTGGGCGGCGAGATTGTAGATCTCGTCCGGCTGCGTCTCCTGCACGATGCGGATCAGATTGGTCGAATCCGTCATGTCGCCATAGTGCAGGATGAAGCGCGGATCCTTCTCGTGCGGATCCTGGTAGAGATGCTCCACGCGGCCCGTGTTGAACGACGACGAGCGCCGCTTCACGCCATGAACGACATAGCCCTTCTCGAGCAGCAGCTGCGAGAGGTAAGCGCCGTCCTGACCCGTCGCGCCGGTGATCAGCGCCGTCTTCCCCGTCTTTGAAACCATGAATCCTGTCGCCGTTCAGTAGAAGTTGAGAAATCTGCCCCAGTCGTGCGGCAAGGTATCGATGCCGAATGTTATGAACGCTTTATATCGCAGTGCAACATAAATGTGCGCCTGCGACGAAGCCATTCGGCGAACTGCTCCAACGCCCGCTCCGACCCTTCATAGGGCCGAAGCGAATGCGCCGCCAGCCCGCTGTGATCGGAGCCTCGGCGCATCGTGATCGCCTACTCGGCGGCGGCTTCGAGGACGCTGGCCTCGCGGCTGTCGGCGCGGCCGACGCCTTCATAGCCGAAGCCGTGCCGCGCCACTTCCTCGCGGCTGTAGACATTGCGGAGGTCGACCAGCACCGGAACCCGCATCGCCGCCTTCAGCCGCGCGAAGTCCAGCGCCCGGAACTGGTCCCATTCCGTCACCAGCACGATCGCATCCGCGCCCTCGGCCGCCTCGTAGGGGCTCTCGGCATAAGAGACCTTGTCGTCGAGCAGCGGCTTCGCCGCCTCCATGCCGACCGGGTCATGCGCCACGATCTTCGCGCCGGCATCCTGCAGCGCCTGGATGATCGACAGCGACGGCGCCTCGCGCATGTCGTCCGTCCGCGGCTTGAAGGTCAGGCCCAGCACCGCGATCACCTTGCCCCGCACGTCGCCGCCGCAGGCCGCGACGACCTTGCGCGCCATCGCCCGCTTGCGCTGGTCGTTGATCGCCACCGTCGTCTCGATCAGACGCACCGCGCTGCCCGCGTCCTGCGCCGTCTTCACCAGCGCCAGCGTGTCCTTC
>CAWZZK010000176.1:0-11912 GCA_963966455.1 Kaistia sp.
CGTCGTAGAGATGCAGCGGCGTGCCGACCTGCGAGACCTCGCCTTCGCGCAGCACGACGATCTTGTCGGCCAGCGTCATGGCCTCGACCTGGTCATGCGTCACATAGATGATCGTCGCCTGCAATTCGCGATGCAGCCGCGCCAATTCGATGCGCATATGGACGCGCAGTTCGGCGTCGAGGTTCGACAGCGGCTCGTCGAACAGGAACACGTCCGGATGGCGGACGATGGCGCGGCCGATGGCGACGCGCTGGCGCTGGCCGCCGGAGAGCTGCGCCGGCAGGCGGTCGAGCAGCGGACCGAGTTCGAGGATGCGCGCCGCCTCGTTGACCTGGCGGGCGATCTCGTCCTTCGGCTTGCCGGCGAAGCGGAGCGCGAAGCCCATATTCTCGCGAACGGTCATATGCGGATAGAGCGCATAGGACTGGAAGACCATGGCGATGCCGCGCTTCGACGGATCGACGTCGTTCATCCGCTTGCCGCCGATCTCGAGATCGCCGGCGGTGATGGATTCGAGGCCGGCGATCATGCGCAGCAGCGTGGACTTGCCGCAGCCGGACGGGCCGACGAAGACGACGAATTCGCGCGACTCGACCGTGAGGTCGACGCCCTTGATGACGGGCAGATTGCCGTAGGACTTGCGGACGCCCTTGAGGCTGAGGCTGGTCATGATGGGTTCCTCATTTGACCGCTCCCAGCATTCCCTGCACGAACTGCCGCTGCAGGACGAAGAAGATGACGAGCGTCGGAGCCGTGGCGAGCACGGTGGCGAGCAGGATGACGCCGTAGTCGGGCGTATAGGCCGCGGTGAGCGTCGAGATCACCAGCGTGATCGTCTTGTTCTCCGGCGTCTGCAGCACGATCAGCGGCCAGAGATAGTTGTTCCAGGCATTCATGAAGATGATGATCGTCGCCGCCGCATAGGTGGAGCGCATAGTCGGCATGTAGACGAAGAGGAAGATCTGCCATTCCTTCAGCCCGTCGACGCGCGCCGCGTCGCGGAGTTCACGCGGGAAGGCCTTCGTCGCCTGGCGGAAATAGAAGACGATGAAGATCGACGCGATTCCCGGCAGGATGACCGCCGTGAAGGTGTTGTTGAGCTGCGCCCGCGAGATCATCACGAAGAGCGGCACCATCAGCGCCGCGAAGGGGATCGACAGGAGCAGGAGCAGAAGCTGGAAGATGCGCTCGCGGATCCGCGAGCGGAACATCTCGAAGCCGTAGCCGGCGAAGGACGAAATGACGAGCGTCAGCACCGTCGAGACGACGGCGATAAGGAACGAGTTGCCGAAGACGCGCGGCAGGTCGACCTGGGTCATCAGATGCTGGAAATTGACCAGCAGATTGCTGCCGAAGCCGAGCTTGCCGCGGACGATGTCGGGCGACTGGTTCGTCGAGCCGACCGCCATCCAGTAGAACGGGAACACCGACAGGAAGGTGGCGACCGAGAGGAAGACGTAGACGCCGCCGCGGCGCAGGAGAGCGAGGCTCATGTCGCCCTCCGCCGGTCGCGGGCGATCATGAACTGGATGCAGCTCAGGACCGCGACGATGACGACGATGACCCAGGAGACGGTGGCCGAATAGCCGAAGCTCGGCATCATGCGGAAGGTCAGGTTGTAGATATACATCGACAGCGTCAGCGTGGCGTTGCCCGGGCCGCCCTGCGTGATGTTGTTGACCTCGTCGAAGAGCTGCAGCGTGCCGATGGTCGAGAGGATCGTCGTGAACAGGATGACCGGCTTCAGCATCGGGATGGTGATGCGCGTGAAGCGCGCCCAGGCCGGAATGCCGTCGATGCGGGCGGCCTCGTAGATCGACTTGTCGACGTTCTGCAGCGCGGCCAGGTAGAAGATCATGTTGTAGCCGGTCCAGCGCCATGTGATGGCGGTGATGATGACGACCCGCGACCAGAACGGGTCCGTCAGCCAGGGGATCGGCGAGCCGATCACATGCAGCGTAAGCAGCGCCTGGTTGATGATGCCGTCGGTCGAGAACATCGACTTGAACAGGCTGGAATAGGCGATCAGCGAGGTCACGCAGGGCAGGAACAGCGCCGTCCTGAACAGACCGCGGAACTTCAGCGTCGGATCGTTGAGGCAGACTGCGAGCAGCAGCGCCAGAACGATCATGATCGGAACCTGAATGAAGAAGAAGATGGTGGTGTTGGTGAGCGCCTTGATCAGCAGGGCGTCATTCGCGAGCCGCTGGATATTGGCGAGGCCACCGAAGGAGAAATTGGCGCCGCGTCCGACCTGGAAGCTCATCCAGAGCGACCAGATGATGGGGTAGATCATGAAGAGGCCGAGCAGGACGAGAGCAGGCATGACGAATGCCCAGCCGTTGATCTGCTCGCTGCGGTCCAAACGCGTCTGCGCCATGCGTCCTTCCGATCATGAATGCCGCAAGACCACGACGTGGCCCACGAGCCGCGCCGGGAAGAGACTGACGGATCGGGGCGGGCCCGAGAGCCCGCCCCCATGAAAGGACTTCGCGATTACTGCATCTGCTGGCGCAGCTGCGCGTCGATCGCCTTCAGAGCCTCGTCGATGTCGCCGCCATTGGCGATGTTCGGGATCTGCGCGCGGACCGCCATGCGGGCCTCCGGCGTGAAGGTGCCGTAGTCGACGGTCGGGACCTTCGCCAGCCAGTCGGAGAAGTTCTGCCAGACCGGCTCGCCGTTGAAGAACGGATCGCTCTCCTTGTAGGCGGCGCCTTCGCGGGCGGCCAGCAGCGAACCGACGGCGCCCTGGTTGATCAGGATGCCCTGGTAGAAGTCGACGTCGCCGCCCCAGACGGTCTTGAGGAAGTCGACGGCCGCGTCCTGGTTCTTGGACGAGGACAAGACGTACCAGCTCGAGCCGCCATTGTTGGTGAAGTGGGTCGCCCCTTCGACGCCCTCGAGGATCGGCATCGGCGCAACGCGCCACTTGCCCGACTGCTCCGGCACCGACTTGATCGTGCCGGTGATCCACACGCCCTGCGGCACCGCGGCGACATTGCCCGAGGTGAAGGAGCCGGTGTAGTCGGTCCAGCCCGAAACGGACTTGATGATGCCTTCCTTGGCCATGGTCTGGAAGGTCTGCAGCGCGGCCTTGAGGGCCGGGTTGCCGATGATGTTCGGCTCCTTGCCATCCTTCAGGTACCACTGGCCGGTCGACTGCATCATCAGCACGATGAGGTCGTCACCGTTATAGTCCATGCTGACCAGCGGCTTGCCGGTCTTGGCGAGGACGTCCTTGCCGATCTCGATGAGCTTGGCCCAGGAGATGTTCTGCATGTCCTCCGGCTTGTAGCCGGCCTGCTCCAGATAGTCGGTGCGGTAGAAGAGGCCCGCGACGCCGGAATCGAAGGGCAGCGAGTAGGACTTGCCGTCATGGGTCGCGGCGGCGACCTTGTACTGCGCGAACTTCGACATATCGATCGAGTCCGACAGCGGCACGAAGGAGCCCGGGAACGACTGCAGGAAGCGCTGGATGTTGTCGTCCTGGATCAGGACGATATCCGGCAGACCGTCGGTGACGCCGGCCAGGAACTGTGTCTGAAGCTTCTGGTTGATCTCGTCCTGCGTGATGTTGGCGATCGCGAAGGTCGTGTCGGGATGCGCCTTCGTGTAGCGCTCCGTCGCGTCCTTCATGGCCGGGATATTGAAATTCGGGTCCCAGCACCAGACCGTCAGCTCGGCCGCCGACGCGGCGCCGACGAAGGCGGCGCTCGCCATCATCGCCGCGCCGACGAGAGCCGCCGCGAAGCGGCCGCCCGCACGCACGCCCGAACCCAGTTGCATCATCTTTGTCATCAGATCCTCCCGCTATGCCCGGATCCCACCCGGCATGCCAGGCGGAATGGCTCAAGCCATCTCCTCCCACTCGGCATGCGGAGCGCGTTCATCCGCCTCAATTCCGGTATCATTAGCGAGAGCATGCGACGCTTTGTCAAGCGCGCCTCGGCCGCTTTCGCCTGCAGCGGAGAAATGTGCGCTATCTCGCTGACATTGCAAGCTAATTCTACCAGAGACGGAGGCTATGTTGCGGCGCACGCACGCGCCGCACCATTGGCGATCTTACGATCCCGTAATTGAGCTAACAATACGGGAAGCGATGTTCGGAGCTGTTCAGGCGCCGGGCCAGCGGCCATGGAAGGCGAAGTCGGCGACGGCGCGGCGGGTCCGCGGCTCGCGCTCGCGCGCCTCGCCCTCCCCGAGCAGCGCCGGGTCGCCCGCATAGCCGATGGCGAGGCCGGCAACCGGCTCGAAATCGCCGGTGATCCCGGCCGCGGCCATGACCTTGTCGCTGTCGAAGCCGCCGAACGGGTGAACGGCGAAGCCGTTCGCGGTCGCCTGCAGCAGGAGATAGCCAAGCGCCATGCCAGTATCGTGGCGATTGTGCCAAAGCGCCCGGCCGCTGTCGGAATGGAGCTTGGCGACCGAATAGGCGAGCACCGAGGCGCGCTTCACCCAGGCCTGGTTGCCGGGCACGGCCGCATCCAGGAGGGCGTCGAAGGCCGGCTCGCCGCGAAAGGCATAGACGAAGCGCCAGGGCTGCGAATTGTTCGAGGAAGGCGCCCAGCGCGCCGCTTCGAACAGCGGCTTCAGATCCGCCTCGGTCATGGTCCGCTCGGGATCGAAGGCGCGCGGGCTCCAGCGCTCGGCGATCACATCGAGAATGGGGGCGTCGGTCTCGGCGCGCTTGCGCATCTTGGCTTCCTGAGGCTTGCATTCGGGGAGCGGCGTGGCCGCGCCATGAGGATAGAGCGGCGCGGCCCGTCCGGCCATCACCGCAAGGGCCCGAACGGACTGGCGGGCGATCCCATGTCGCGCCATCATCGCGCCCGCCGCGGCGCCGCAGAAGGGCCGCGCGAGTGGAGGACGCATGATGAAGACGGTGCTCGCCTATGGCGACTCCAACACCTGGGGCGCGGCCACGATCGCCCGGCCCGACGACCGCTATGCCTATGAGGAGCGCTGGCCCGGTGTGATGGCGGCCGAGCTCGGAAGCGGCTGGCGCGTGATCGAGGAAGGCCTTCCCGGCCGCACGACCGTGCATGACGACCCCGTCGAAGGCGCCTATATGAACGGCAAGACCTATCTGATGCCGTGCCTGCGCAGCCATCGCCCGCTCGACGCGGTGGCGATCATGCTCGGCTCCAACGATCTCAAGGCCCGATTCGCTGTACCCGCCTCCGATATCGCCGCCGGCGCGGGCGAACTCGTGAAGCTGGTCAAACAGGCGGAAGCCGGCCGCGATGGCGGCGTGCCGAAGATCCTGCTGATCGCCCCGGCGCCGATGCTGAACCACACCGGCGAGCGGCCCGATATCGGGCGCATGTTCGTCGGCGGCTACGAGAAGTCCCTGGAACTGGCGCCGCTCTATCGCGCGGTCGCGGAAGCGCATGGCGTCGCCTTCCTCGACGCCGGGACCGTCATGCGCTCGAGCGCCTATGACGGGTTGCATCTCGACCCCGACGCGCATCAGGCGCTCGGAAAGGCCGTGGCTGCCGCGGTGGCCGGCCTCGCCTGAACCGCCTCACCGGCTCCAGGGCAGCGCAATGGCCTGCGGGACCGTCGAATGCAGGAAACTGCCGGCGGCCTCCGCGGACATCGGCCGCGCGAAGGCATAGCCCTGCAGGTAGTCGCAGCCGGCCTGCCGCAGCACGGCCGCCTCGCGCTCCGTCTCGACGCCCTCGGCCGTCACCTTGAGGTCGAGGGCGCGGGCGATGGCGATCGTCGCTTCGCAGAGCTCGCGTGCCCGCTGATCGGTCGTGATGCCGATGACCAGCGAGCGGTCGAGCTTCAGCTTGTCGAAGCTGAAGCGCCGCAGATAGCCGATGGACGAATATCCGGTTCCGAAATCGTCCAGCGAGACCGCGACGCCCCGCGCCCGCAGGCTGGCGATGATCGACTGCGCGCGCTCGGGATTGGCGACGAGATGCGTCTCTGTCATCTCGATTTCCAGCCGCTCGGGCGGGAAGCCGATCTCGGAGAGCTGCGCGGCGAGGATCGAATCGAAGGCCGGATTGCGAAACTGGACCGGCGACACGTTCACCGAGAGTCGCACGCCCGGCCAGTCGAGGGCATCGCGGCAGGCCCGCTTCATCACGAAGGAGCCGATCTGATCGATGAGCCCGCTCTCCTCGGCGATCGGCACGAAGATGTCGGGCGGTACGAGGCCGATCTCGGGATGCAGCCAGCGCACCAGTGCCTCGACCCCGCTCGGCTGCATGGTCGCGGCGTCGAAGATCGGCTGGTAGACCACCGCGAGCCGTTCTTCCTTCAGCGCCTCGCGCAGCTGGTCGGCGAGGCGCATGCGCTCGGCCCGCGCGGCATCGATCGAGGGGTCGTAGAAAGCGACGCGGTTGCGGCCGAATTCCTTGGCGAGATACATCGCGACATCGGCGCGGCGCAGCAGTTCCTCGGCGCCGATCGCCTCGTCGTCGGCGAGCGCGACGCCGATGCTGGTGCCGATCTGTACGAAGCGGCCGCTGAGCGCGACCGGATCGTCGAGGAAGCGGACGAGTCGGTCGCTGATCTCGGCCGCACGCTTCACCGTTTCGGGCTTGTCCAGCACGATGGCGAACTCGTCGCCGCCGACGCGCGCGAGGAATCCCACGCCCTCACAGATGTCAGCGAAGCCCTTGGCGACGTGGCGCAGCAGATAGTCGCCCGACTCGTGGCCATAGGTATCGTTGACCTCCTTGAAGCCGTCGAGATCGAGATAGACGAGGCCGACCGACGTCCCCTCGCGGCGCCGAGTCTCGACCGCCGTCCCGAGGGCACGGCCGAGGGCCGACCGGTTGGGGAGCCCGGTCAGCGCATCGTGATTGGCGGCATAGACGGCCTGCTGCTCGCGCTTGCGCAGCTCCACGAGGTTGAAATAGCCGATCGCCATCAGGAACAGCATGGTGAGGCAAACGAGGCCGACGGCGAGATAGGCCGTGGGCAGGACACGTCGGAAGGCGGCATAGCCCTCGCGCGGCGATGCCCAGCTGAGCAGTCCGATCTGATGTCCGGCCGGATCGGTGATCTTCAGTCCATTGGCCGCGGTTGCGCCCGGATGGCGCGACAGGATGAGGCCTTCGAGGACGAACTCGCGCGAAATGCGGGCGAGCGCCGCGCTGTCCAGCGCGCGGCCGAGCACCAGGAGCCGCGGCTTGCCGAGCGGCGCGGCCATCTTGGTCGAGGACGGCAGCACCGAACCCACCGCCAGGGCATAGATGTCGCCCGATTGGTCCTCGACGAAGCCGGTGACCGAGTCATAGGGCGAGGACCGGCCGCGGACCTTGAGCACCATCGCGTCGAGCGCGGTCCCGAATTCCGAACCGGCATTGCGCAGCGCCGGCTGGCCGCGGCTGTAGCCGAAGACGGTCCGGTCGTTCTCGTCGAGCAGATAGACTGTATCGAAGAGGATCGCCTGGCGCGTCGAATCCTGGAGGTTGGTCGATACGAAATCCGGATCGATCTTGCCGTAGAGCTTGGCGACGGCGTCGTCCCAGACCGCGTAGTCGCCATGCGTGTCCTGCAGGCGCTGCAGGAAGGAATTGAGCGCGGCGTTGACGGAGCGCTCGATGCTGCGCGTCTCGCTGCGATCGACCTCGCGGGCCATGTCGGAGAGGATCAACTGGCCGGCGAAGATGGCGGCAGCGACGATCAGCAGGGCGGGAAGCGCCACCTGAACTGCGAACCGTGCCGTGGGTCGCCGGAAGAATTTCATGGCCGCCAAGCTTTCCGCAGACGCCTCATCAAAACCATTCTAACTTTAAGGACATGTGAAGCCGACTACCCGGATTCACGACGATCATGTGGAAAGTCGAGCGGCGAGTAACCTTGCCACCGGATCGGCGCCTGTAACCGCTATGCCTTCGAGGTCCAGCCAGCCGGCGAGATGGCGCAGTTCATCTGCGAGCGCCGCCAGCACGGGTTCGGGATTTCGGACCCGCGCCTCGAGGAAGACGCCGGGCACGCGCAGCACCGAGGCGGCGCGATCGGCCTTGAGATCGACACGGCCGACGAGACGGCCGCGATAGAGGAACGGCATCACGAAATAGCCGAATACCCGCTTCGGGCCGGGCGTGTAGAATTCGAGCCGGTAGTGGAAGTCGAAGATCCGCTCCGTTCGCGGCCGGTGCCAGACCAATGGGTCGAAGGGTGAGAGCAGCGCCGTGGCGTTGACCGGCTTCGCCGCTTCGAAGGCAGCGTCGAGGAAGGCCGGCTGGCGCCAGCCCTCGACGCTGGCCGGCAGCAGCGTTCCATCTTCCACAAGGTTCGCGAGCGCCACCTTGGTCTCGGCCACGGGCAGGCGGAAATAGTCGCGGAGGTCGATCTCCGTCGCGACGCCGAGCGCGCGGGCCGATTGGGCGAGCAGCCTCCGGATCGCCTCCGCCTCGCCAGGATCGGGCAGAGCGAGGATGTCCGCCGGCAGGACACGCTCCGGGCGGTCATAGACCCGCTCGAAGCCGCGCCGATAGGCGGTCGTCACCTGCCCGGTCCAGAAGAGATATTCGAGCGCGGTCTTGCCCTTGTGCCAGCCCCACCACGGACCGCTGCGCTCGCCCGGGTCCTCGAGCTCGGAGGCGGCGAGCGGCCCGCGACGGTCGAGTTCCGCGAGGACGGCCTCGACATAGCCGGCATTCTCCACCGCGAAGCGATGCACGCCGCCATAGATGCCGACGCCCTCCGCCGCGCGGCGCATCCGCCAGCGCATCAGCGGCTGCAGGTCGAGCGGCAGCAGCGAGGCTTCATGCGCCCAATATTCGAAGAAGCTGCGCCGCCGGCCGGCTTCGAAGGCGCGGGCATCGAGCGCCGTGCGCGAATAGGCGCCGACCCGGCTGAAGAGAGGCAGATAGTGGGAGCGGACGAGGATGTTGACCGAATCGATCTGCAGCAGGCCCATGCGCCGGGCCGCCGCCTCCGCCTTCGGCCAGGCCGATTGCGACGCCGAACGGCGGGCGGAGAAGCCCTGCGCGCCGAGAAAGAGATTGCGGGCCTCGGCTGCGGACAGCGCGACGCCGCCGCTCGCGGGAAGTTCCGTCATGGCGCTCGACCGTTTCCTGCGCGCGGAAGCCGGGTCCGCGCGGTGCGAGGATCAGTTCGTCCTCTCGGCCGCATAGCCCGAGTCGCTGCCGCCGGCAAACATCCGCCGCCCTTCGCCGAGCCTTGCGAGCAGCGCCGTGACGTCGGAAGCGCTCATGGGCTTGGCCAGATGATAGCCCTGCACGAATTCGCATTGCAGCAGGCGGAGCAGCTTCAGCTGTTCCGGCGTCTCGATGCCTTCGGCCACGACGGCGATGTCCATCGCGTCGCCGAGCGCGATCATCGACTGGATCAGAGCGTTGGCCGTCGGGTTCGTTCCAAGCTCCGACACGAAGGACTTGTCGATCTTGAGCCAGTCGAACGGGAACTGGCGCAGATAGCCGATCGAGGAGAAGCCGGTGCCGAAATCGTCGAGCGAGAGGCCAAAGCCCATGGATTTGAGCCGTGCCAGCTTGCGCTTGGCGATGGTCGGATTGCGGACGAGCAGCCCTTCCGTCAATTCCAGCTTGAAGCGGTTCGGCACGACGCCGTTGCGGCGCGCGATCGCGGCGAGATCGTTGGCGAAGTTGGGGTCGCGAAGCTGCACCGGCGAGACATTGACCGAGACCTTGAGGCCCGGCCAGGCACCGAGATCCTCGCAGGCGCGCTGGAACACGAAGCGGCCGATGTCGTGGATGAAGCCCGTCTCTTCGGCGACGGGAATGAAATCCGCCGGCGAGACGCGCCCGAATTCCTTCGAATCCCAACGCACCAGGGCTTCGAGCGAGACGACGGCGAGGTCGCTCGCGCGGACGATCGGCTGGTAGACGACGGAAAGCTGCTGCTCCTCGATCGCACTCCGGAGCGCGAAGCCGAGACGCTTCTTGTGCAGCGCGCCGGTCTCGAGCCCGGAATGATAGGGCACGGCATCGCGCTCGGCCGAGTTCTTGGCCTGATACATTGCGAGATCGGCCCGGCGCAGCAGTTCGGCCGGCGTCATCTCCTCGCCCTCGGCGACGGCATAGCCGACGGCGGCCGTCACCTGGAACTGGAAGCCGCCGACCGTAAAGGACTGGTCGAGCGAGTGCACCATGGCCGAGGCGACGCCGGCGACCGCCTGCGGCGCCGCGCGGCCGACCAGTGCCAGCGCGAATTCGTCGCCGCCGACGCGCGCGAAGGAGGCGTCGGGCGGCATGATCATCGACAGCCGCTCGGCGAGGCGGCGGACGAGTTCGTCGCCGCCCTGGTGGCCGATCGAGTCGTTGACCGCCTTGAAGCCGTTGACGTCGAGATAGACGATCGCCGCCTCGCCGCGCCGGCACGCTTCGGCGAAGGCGGGGCTCTCGCTGATCTCGCTGAAGCCGAAGCGATTGGTGAGGCCGGTGAGGCTGTCGGTGCGGGCGGCGACCACGGCCTGCTGCTCGCTCTGCGCCTGCAACAGCGCGAGGCGACGCGCGCGGATCGCCGTTCCCATGGCGATCAGGCAGAACAGTCCCAGCACGACGCCGACGGGCGGCAAGACATTGCGCAGCACGGCGGTGCCCGGCGCGGGCGGCGTCCAGACGAGATGGCCGATCGTGTTGCCGAAGATGTCGATCATCGGCGGGAAGGTCGAATCCTGATCGACGCTCGTGTAGTCGAGATGCAGGTCGTTGATGAGGAAGGTCCGGCCGAGATCGGCAAGGCGCTCGCCGTCGATATAGAAGCCCATCGCCAGCAAAGGTAGCTTCGAGGGGTCTGCGCTCTCGGCCTTTGAGACGGGCGCGACGCGAGAAACGGCGAAGAGCAGCGTGCCCGCCTTGGTGACGAGATAGCCGGAGCGGGCGGCGTTGTTCTCGACCGGCGCGGTGCGGATCATGTCCTGGATCCGCTCGATCGTCGCCTGGTTGAGGACGTCCAGCGGCCGCGGTGCCGATTCCGGCGTCCACCAGTCATAGGCGATCTTGCCATCGGGCGAGATGATCGCGAGGAAATCCGCGATCTGCGTGTCGACGATGCCGGTACCGATATTGGCCTCGATCCAGGCGCCGTCGCCGCGCTGATAGGCGTCGTAGGCCTCTTCCCACCAGGAATAATCGTTGGCGAGACCCTGGACACGGGTGTGCATCGCGTCGATGCCGCCCATGACCATGGTCCGGGTGCCTTCGGCTGCCTGATCGTTCTGGCGATGCGCCATCCAGGCGATGCCTGCGATGACCGTCACCACCGTAATGACGATGCCGGCGACCAGATTCAGCGTGATCCGCCCGGCGATGGGATTCGACATTCCGATCGTCCAACTCATTCGACGGCGCGATGCTAGTGCATGGACTTTTATGCGGACTTAATGAAACTCGATCGAATTTTATCCATCCGACCGTTCCCCGCTGCAGCGGCGGTGTCATCAGCTGGCACCGCTACCCTGAGATCTCTGCTTTGCGCTACTTGCACGCATGCGCAGTCAGTCTGCCCGAAGGACAGTAACGGCACCACCAAAGCGGGTATCAACATGAAAAGCTCAGCTGCCGCGCGACTTTGAGTCGTCGATCCAAGCACCTGTTTTGCTTGCATTTTCCGTACCCAGCCGTCTGTCGCCGCCTCGTCAGGTGGGGATGTTATGGTTGACAAATCGTTAATCTTGCGCGCTTATTGCATCGCATTGGTTGTGTTGCGTATGCGTAGTCGTCGCTTGGGGGCGTCATGTCAGTCGTGTCGCATCGTCCGCCGGCCGGATCGGAGTCGGCCGGCGTGTCCGGTTGCCCGTTTCCGCACGGTTCCGAGAATTCCCACCCTGTCAGTTTCGACGACTGGCTCGAAAACGACCTCAAATGCTCGGCCGGCAAGCGCGAGTTCCAGCTCGGCCGCTATGTCGTCGCGCATGTGCGCAACGGCTACCAGTTCTCCGAAGCCTTCGACCGCTTCGCCGC
>CAWZZK010000177.1:0-4970 GCA_963966455.1 Kaistia sp.
GAAGGACACGCTGGCGCTGGTGAAGACGGCGCAGGACGCGGGCAGCGCGGTGCGTCTGATCGAGACGACGGTGGCGATCAACGACCAGCGCAAGCGGGCGATGGCGCGCAAGGTCGTCGCGGCCTGCGGCGGCGACGTGCGCGGCAAGGTGATCGCGGTGCTGGGCCTGACCTTCAAGCCGCGGACGGACGACATGCGCGAGGCGCCGTCGCTGTCGATCATCCAGGCGCTGCAGGATGCGGGCGCGAAGATCGTGGCGCATGACCCGGTCGGCATGGAGGCTGCGAAGCCGCTGCTCGACGACAGGGTCTTCTATGCGGAGAGCCCCTACGAGGCGGCCGAGGGCGCGGATGCGATCGTGCTGGTGACGGAATGGGACCAGTTCCGGGCGCTGGACTTCGCGCGGCTGAAGGCGGCGATGCGGGTGCCGGTGCTGGTCGACCTCCGCAATGTCTACAGCCGCGAGGAAGTGGCGCGGCACGGCTTCGGCTATGAAGGCGTCGGCCGCGCCGACAGCCGCGAGGCCTGCGTCCTCGAAGCCGCCGCGGAGTAGTGAATGCCAAGCGCCGCGAGCCTTCGGGGCTCACGGCGCGCCGGCTGCCGGAGCGCATCCGGCTGAACAGGAGGAGGGTGCGTTGGACGCTTTGCTGCTCATCGGGGCGGTCGCCGTCGAGGTCGTGCTCATCATCATTGCGCTGCGGCGCTTCGGCTTTGCGCCTCTCCCCGGGCTGGCGCTGATCTATTTCCTGGTCGCGCAGATCTCGCTGACGCTCGTCTATAACGACCTAGCGTTCAACGCTTTCATGGAGTCGTACAGCCGCGGCGGCGTCTATACCTACTATTTCCAGACGATGATGCTCTATTTCGCAGCGTCCATCCTCATGGCTGCATCATTCTGGAAAGGGATGTTCAAGAACGGCGCCCAGCGTGTCGGCACGATCCATGTCGACATCACCCGTTTCGCCAAGGTGATGCCCACGATCAACATCGGGGTCGGCTCGTTCGCGGCGCTCATCCTGATCATCTTCGCTATGGTGGCCGATTGGGACACGATCTGGTCCAACTATCGCTACCTCTCGATGACGAAACCGGACGTGATCAATGTCCCGTCTCTGGGCATCATCGCCAACCTGATTCCGTTCCTCGGCATCATCGCGGGCGTGCTGTCGGCCATCAACATCGCGATGCAGCGCCCGATTCCGTCGGTCGTGTTCACCGTGATGTGGGTGATGATCTCGCTCTATTTCGTCGCCTCGCATCAGCGCGTCTCGATCCTGCCGCCCGTCGCCATGCTCGTCGTCCTCTCGATGGTCGCGACGCGCCCCTTCCGCATCATCAAGATCCTGACGCTTTGCTATGCGGTCTTCGCCCATGCGACAGCGCTGCTCGGCCGCGGCTCGACGGCGCATCATGGTCTCAGCAGCCTGTTCGACGCCTATGACCAGGTGACGTCGACGGGCCTCTATGATCTCGCGACCCGGCTCCTTCTGAACCTGACGGAAGGCGTTTTCGTCGTCGCGGAAGGTTTCGCGCGCAATGCCGAATATCCGCAGATCTACAAGGTGCTCAGCTTCTCGCCGCTGCCGTCCTTCATCGATCGCTTCTCGGATATCAATCGCCTTTATCAGGTGCGCCTCTCCGTCTACGCGCCGTTCTCGGGCATCACGGAGGCGTATTTCTTCGGCGCGGGCTATGTCGTCCTGCTCATCGGCGTCTATCTCGGATCCTTCTGGGTCTATCGACGCGTGATGGAGCGCAACAAGTATCTCGGCCTCGCCGTTGGACTTCTCATCCTGCTGGCGACGATCCAGATTTTCGCCTATCCGCTGCGCAACAGCCTGAAGCCGCTCTGGGTGGGCAACATCGTCGGGATCGCGGCGCTGATCTATCTGCCGAAACGCAAGGACGCGCCGCAGATCAATCAGCAGCTCCGGCAGGTGCTGATGGCAGGCGGCCGCGGGCCGATTCCGCCGCAGCAGCAGGGAGGCGGTCTTCGCGCAGCGGTCGGGCGGCCCGTCATGCCGGTGCGCCGCCCGCAGCACTTCTCAGGCGGCTATCCGCGCGCGCCGACCAGGCCGCGATAGGTCGACATCCACTCTTGCGTGATGGCATCCGGCGAGAAGCGCTCCGCCGCGAGCGCCGTCGCGGCAGCCGATCGCCTCGACCAGGCGGCGTCGTCTTCCTCGAAGGCGGTTCGAAGCGCGGCTGCGATGGTCTCGACGTCGTGCCCCGCTGCGATCGCCGCGCCGCGCTCGAAGCCGATCGGCAGGTTGCACTCGTTGGACATGATCGTGCCGGCGCCGGCGGCCCAGGCTTCGAGGATGGCCATCGGTAAGCCCTCGCTGAACGAGGGCAGGGCGACGTAACGCGCGGAAAGAAGCAGCCGGTCCTTCTCGACTCCGAAGACCGGGCCGAGGAAGCGGATCGATGGCTCGCCGGCCGCGGCGATGGCCGCTTCGAGCTCGGCGACATGTTCGGCATCACCGAAGCCGGCGATGGCGAGACCATAGCCACGCGCCCGGGCCTCCGTGCCGAGGCTCGCCCAGGCCTTGACCAGCGCGACGGCATTCTTCTTCGGGTGAATGCGGCTCAGGAACACGAAGGTCGTGCGGCGATCAGGGGCCGTTCCGGCCGGAGCGGTGACGCCATTGGCGATCACCTTGACCGATGCGCCGGGCGCGGCCCTGCGGATATCCGCCGCCTCGGTCTCGGTCAGCGCATGGAAGAGCGCTGCGCGCTTCCAGCTCTGCCGTTCATAGAGGCTGCGGGCGAGCGCCTTCTTCCAGCGGCCGCGGGAGAGGATCCATGGGTCGAGCATGCCATGGGGCGAGATCACCACCGGCTTGCCGGTCGCCCGCGACCATCGCTCCGCCGCGCGCGAGGGATACATCCAGATGCCGTGCAGATGCAGCACGTCGAGATCGGCCGCCTGCATCGCTTCGACGAGGCCGGGGGCAAAGCCGAAGAAGCGCGGCCCCTTGATGGCGCGCGTCGTCAGAGGGATGCCGTCGAGACGACCCGCGTCCGCGGCCGAATGCGCGTCCTCGAGACCGAAGACGGCGGGCTCGACCTCGCCGGTGCCGCGCATCGCCAGCGCCTGGCGCACCACGGCCTCGTAGACGCCGCTGCCGGAGCGCGAGACCCATGACGAGATCAGACCGAGCCGCAGTTTTCTGGCCAAGAGCGCCTTCCTCAGTTCGAGTGGTCGTTGGCGGGGCCGAAAGCGGCCTATTCGAGGCTCTTCAGCCAGGCGAGCGTTTCCTTGACGCCGGCGTCGAAGGAAGTCTGCGGCGGGCCGACCACGTCATGTGTCGGCTTGAGGTCGATGCGGCTCGCCGTGCTCATGCGGAAGGCGCGGCCCGAATCGATTGGCGAGCGCAGGCCGAGCGCCTTCACGCCGTCGCCAACCGTCCCCATCAGCTTGAGCAGCGAGACGGGAATGCGCCGCGCCGGCTTGCCGGTGAGGCCGACCGAGAAGGCATCGGCCCAGAGGTCGTAATCGATGCTGTCGTCGCCGAGATAGAAGACATGCCGGTTGGTGGCGCCGGCATCCAGCATGGCGAAGGCGAACATCTGATCCGCGACATTGCCGACATAGCCGAAGGCGCGGTTGATCGGCGCGCGTCCGACGGGATGCAGGTAGCGCCGGCTCTTCATGTGACGGAAGATCTGCTGCGCGAAGCTCGGATGATGCGGACCCCAGATGATGGTGGGCCGCAGGATGAACCATGGCACCTGGAGATCGGCCGCCCAGACCAGCTTCTCCGTTTCCGCCTTGGCCTCGCCATAGACGGTGTAGGGATCGAGAAAGCGCTCGTCTTTCGGCTCGACGCCCGGACGCACGACGAACTGCGTCGAGGTATGGATGAAGCGCTTCAGGTCCGGCAGCCGCTTCACGGCTTCGAGGACATTCGACGTGCCGCCGATGGTCGTCTGGAATTCGCCGAGCGTGCGGATATTGACGTCGATGTCGCTGGCGAGATGCAGAACGCGGTCGGGTGCGAAGGAGACGATCGCGTCGACCAGTTTGGCGCGATCGCGAACATCCATCTCCTGCCAGAGCGCCCGATGCTCCGCCTTTCGCGGCGGCCGGAAATCGAGATTGCGGACGGTGAAGCCCCTGGCCAGCGCCCGGTCCACCACATTGGCCCCGATGAAGCCGGAGCCGCCAGTCAGCAGGATCTTCTCTGTCATGATGTCCGATGTGATTGTGGGCGTCAGCCGCGCGGCGAATGATCGAAGGGCTTGCGCTTGCGGATCGGCTTCGCTGGGTTGCCGACATAGACCGTCCAGGGCTCGAGATCCTTGAAGGCGACGCCGCGTCCGCCGAGGACCGCGCCCTCGCCGACCGTCACGCCCGGACCGACGAAGCAGTCCGACGCGAGCCAGGCATGGCGGCAGACGCGGATCGGCTTGGTGAAGAGCTGGAAGCTCGGATCGTCGATGTCATGCGAGCCGGTCACCAGATGCACATACTGGGCGACATTCGCGTAGTCTTCGAGGATGACCTTGCCCTGGCTGTAGCAGTTGACCTTCCAGCCGAGCACAGAATAGTCGCCCATTTCGAGATTGGGCGGATACCAGATGCGCGCGCTGCCATAGATGCGCGTGTGCTTGCCGATCTTGGCGCCGAACAGGCGTAGCAGGAAGCGGCGCCAGGGGTGCAGCGGCGGCGGCGTCCACGAGGCGAGCAGCAGCCAAACGATGTTCCAGACGCCGCGGAATATCCGGTGCTTGAGCGAGAAATAGGCTCCGCCATGGACGCCGCCGCTCTTGCTCGCGTCGAGAATGCCCGAGTCGCTCTGATCCAGCTGGCTCAAGCGTCGCCCCCTTCGTCCTGTCGAAATCGATGGCCGGCAGCCACGCCCCGGCGGCCCCCGCGCAGGGACAATGCCATAGTGCAGTGCAGCATGTCGAGACGGGCGCAGCAATTCCGATAGCCGCCGGAAGGGTCGTCCGCGCGCTAGACG
>CAWZZK010000178.1:0-4328 GCA_963966455.1 Kaistia sp.
CGGCCACCGATCCGGTGCACAAGGCGACGATCATCCCGCGCGGCCGCGCCCTCGGCATGGTCATGCAGCTTCCCGAGCGCGACAAGCTCTCGATGAGCTTCGAGCAGATGACCTCGCGCCTCGCCATCATGATGGGCGGCCGCATCGCCGAGGAGATCACCTTCGGCAAGGACAAGGTGACCTCCGGTGCCGCGTCGGACATCGAGCAGGCGACCCGTCTCGCCCGCGCGATGGTGACCCGCTGGGGCTTCTCGGACGAGCTCGGCACCGTCGCCTATGGCGAGAACCAGGAAGAGGTGTTCCTCGGCCACTCGGTCTCGCGCACCCAGAACGTCTCCGAGGAGACGGCGCGCAAGATCGACGCCGAAGTGCGCCGCCTGGTCGAGACCGGCCTCGACGACGCCCGCCGCATCCTTTCCGAGAAGCATGCCGATCTCGAGACGCTGGCGCAGGGCCTGCTCGAGTTCGAGTCGCTGACCGGCGAGGAAATCCGCGGTCTGCTCGCCGGCAAGCCGCCGGTGCGCGACACGGGCGACGACGTTCCGCCCTCGCGGCCCTCGGTCGTTCCGACGACGCGCGGACCGCGCCCGAAGGACAGCGGCGGCCTCGAGCCGCAGCCGCAGGCCTGAGCCAAGGTCTTTCGCAAGAATTCAGGGGCGGCCTTCGGGCCGCCCTTTTTCATTGCGAGGCCGGCTTCTGCCGATTGTTGCGGTCGCTCATGAATTTTGAACCCTCTTGGCGTAGGTTACGGACTATGAACGTCCTGGGGCAGACCTTTGTCTCGTTACATTCTCGCCTTCGCGCTTGGAGCTTATTCGCTGTGGATCGGATACGCATTCATCCGCGATCTACTGGCCACTCGGCGTCAGCAACGTTTGGTTGACGAGTGGCCGAGCCCGGCCGAGAACGGTCGGCGGGTACAGACGGCATTGAAAGACATCCGCGCGCGACAAGACGGATCATTGTGATGGCCAGGAAACTCTTCGGAACCGACGGCATCCGCGGCAAGGCGAACACCTTCCCGATCACGCCGCAGATGGCGCTCCAGGTCGGTATCGCGACCGGCATCGCCTTCCGCAACGGCAAGCATCGGCACCGGGTCGTCATCGGCAAGGATACGCGGCTCTCCGGCTACATGATCGAGCCGGCGCTGACGGCAGGCTTCACCGCCGCCGGCATGGACGTCTTCCTGCTCGGCCCGATGCCGACGCCGGCCGTCGCCATGCTGACGCGCTCGATGCGCGCCGATCTCGGCGTCATGATCTCCGCCTCGCACAATCCCTTCGAGGACAACGGCATCAAGCTGTTCGGGCCGGACGGCTACAAGCTCTCCGACGAGGCCGAGGCGCGGATCGAGGCGCTGATCGAGGAAGACCTCTCCGACCGGCTGGCCGGCCCCAATGATCTCGGCCGCGCCAAGCGCATCGACGGCATGCGCGACCGCTATATCGAATTCGCCAAGCGGACCATGCCGAAGGCCTATGACCTGACGGGCCTCCGCATCGTCATCGACTGCGCCAATGGCGCCGCCTACCGCGTGGCGCCCGAGGCGCTCTGGGAACTCGGCGCCGAGGTGATCGCCATCGGCACCGATCCCGACGGCTACAATATCAACCGCGATGTCGGCTCGACGGCACCGGCGGCGCTGCGCGCCAAGGTGCATGAGGTGCGTGCCGATATCGGCATCGCGCTCGATGGCGACGCCGACCGCGTCATCATCATCGACGAGCGCGGCGAGGTGGTCGACGGCGACCAGCTGATGGCCGTAGTCGCCGCGTCCTGGGCGGAGGCGGGGCGGCTGTCGAAGCCCGGCATCGTCGCGACGATCATGTCCAATCTCGGCCTCGAGCGCTATCTCGGCGGCCTCGGGCTCTCGCTCGATCGCACCAAGGTCGGCGACCGCTATGTCGTCGAGCGCATTCGCTCGGGCGGCTTCACTGTCGGCGGCGAGCAGTCGGGCCATCTCATCCTTTCGGATTTCTCGACGACCGGCGACGGCCTCGTCTCGGCGCTGCAGATCCTGGCGGTGGTGCGCCAGACGGGCAAGCCCGTCAGCGAAGTCTGCCGCCGCTTCGATCCCGTTCCGCAGATCCTGAAGAATGTCCGCTTCGGCGGCGGCAAGCCGCTCGACACGGCCAGCGTCAAGGCGGCGATCGCCGAAGGCGAAGCGCGCCTCAACGGCTCCGGCCGTCTCGTCATCCGCCCCTCCGGCACCGAGCCGCTGATCCGAGTCATGGCGGAAGGCGACGACGAGCGCGTCGTCGAGGCGGTGGTCGACGACATCTGCGTCGCGCTGAAGCAGGTCGCGGCGTAAGGGGAGCGCTCGCCATCTCGGCGGACGAAGCCATGAGCCCTGACGCTCTCAGCGCTTTCTATCGTGGCTACATCGACTGTCTGAACCGCCAGGACTGGGACAATCTCGGGCGGTTCGTCAGCGTCGACGCGATCCATAATGGCAGGGCGTTGGGCCTGTCGGGCTATCGTGCGATGCTCGAGGATGACTACCGCGCGATACCCGACCTCCATTTCGATATCGCGCTCCTGGTGTGCGAGCCACCGATGATCGCGAGCCGCCTGCATTTCGATTGCAGGCCGAGTGGCGAACTGTTCGGGCTTCCCGTCAATGGACGGCGTGTCGAATTCGACGAGAACGTCTTTTACGAAGTTGAGGGCGGTCTCATCAGCAAGGTCTGGTCGATCATCGACAAGAGCGCGATCGCCCGGCAGATCTAGCGGCAGCGCCTCAGGGGCGGTCCCTGCGCCAAGCTCCTCAAAAACTCGGCGGCGTGCAGGCCGAGACGAGTTCGAGTTCGCCCTCGCCGATATTGCGGAAGGCATGCGGCTTGCGGCTGTCGAAGAAATAGGCGTCGCCCGGGCCGAGTTCGTAGCGGGCGCCGGCGACTTCGAGCAGCATGCGGCCGCGGATGACGAGACCGGCTTCCTCGCCCTGATGCGAGAGCATCGCCTTGCCGCTCTCGGCGCCGGGCCTGTAGCGCTCGTGGATCATCTGCAGCGAGCGTCCCTCGAGATTGGCGCCGACCTGGCGGAACGAGATCGGGCCGCCGGCGATCTCCTTCAACTCCTCGGCACGGAACACGACCTGCTCGCGCTCGATCTCGGGATCGGCGAAGAACTCGGCGAGGCCGATCGGGATGCCGGTGAGGATCTGGCGGAGGCCGGAGACCGACGGGCTGATGCGGTTCGCCTCGACCATCGAGACCGTGGCGTTGGAGACGCCGGCGCGCTTGGCCAGCGCGCGCTGCGACAGCCCTTCGCGGAGGCGCAGCGCCCGAAGCCGCGCGCCGACATCGATCTCGAAATGCGAGGCGTTCATGTGTTCAGGATATAGAACAGTCTTAACGCCTGCAACGAATTGACCACCCTTGGAGGCGGGAATACGTTCAGGAAAATGACCGGTCTCGCCCTTGGGGACCGCCGCTCCGGAGACCTTCCATCATGACCGCCCCGCTTCGTCCGAACAATCTCGAAGCCTTCTGGATGCCGTTCACGGCCAACCGGCAGTTCAAGCAGGCGCCGCGCCTGCTCGTCGGCGCCAAGGGCATGTATTACACCGACGCCGACGGCCGCGAGATTCTCGACGGCACCGCCGGCCTCTGGTGCGTCAATGCCGGCCATGCCCGCGAGAAGATCGTCGAGGCGGTGTCGAGCCAGGTCGCCGAACTCGACTATGCGCCTGCCTTCCAGATGGGTCATCCGAAGGCGTTCGAGCTTGCCTCGCGCCTCGCCAACATGATGCCGTCGCCGCTCGATCATGTGTTCTTCACCAATTCCGGCTCGGAATCGGTCGACACGGCGCTGAAGATCGCGCTCGCCTATCATCGGGCGCGCGGCAAGGGCACGAAGTTCCGCCTCTTGGGGCGCGAGCGCGGCTATCACGGCGTCGGGTTCGGCGGCATCTCGGTCGGCGGCATCTCGGGCAACCGCAAGACCTTCGGCACGCTGCTCACCGGCGTCGACCACATCCGCCACACGCATGACCTCTCCCGCAACGCCTTCTCGCGCGGCGAACCCGAATATGGCGCCGAGTTCGCCGACGACCTCGAGAAGGTCATCGCGCTGCATGACGCCTCGAACATCGCGGCGCTGATCGTCGAGCCCGTCGCCGGCTCGACCGGCGTGCTGATCCCGCCGAAGGGGTACCTCAAGCGCCTGCGCGAGATTTGCGACAAGCACGACATCCTCCTGATCTTCGACGAGGTCATCACCGGCTTCGGCCGCCTCGGCACGCCGTTCGGCGTCGATTATTTCGACGTGATGCCGGACATGGTCTGCACGGCCAAGGGCATCACCTCGGGCGTCATCCCGAT
>CAWZZK010000179.1:0-9594 GCA_963966455.1 Kaistia sp.
ATCCGGGCATCGACATGGTCTCGGTGACCGGCGCGATCACGACAGGGCAGAAGGTCATCCAGGCCGCCGCCGGCACCGTGAAGCGTACTCATCTCGAACTCGGCGGCAAGGCGCCGGTCATCGTCTTCGACGATGCCGATATCGACGCCGTCGTGAACGGGCTGCGCGCCTTCGGCTATTACAATGCCGGGCAGGACTGCACCGCCGCCTGCCGCATCTATGCCGCGCCGAAGATCCATGACCGGCTCGTCGCCGACCTCGCCTCGGCTGCCTCCTCGCTGGTCTTCAACGACGCCGACGACACGAAGAACGAACTCGGGCCGCTGATCTCGGCGCGCCAGCGTGACCGCGTCGCCGGCTTCGTCGACCGCGCCAAGGCCGAGAAGCACATCGAGATCGCGACCGGTGGCAATGTGGTCGGCGGCGGCGGCTTCTATTTCGAGCCGACCGTGATCGCCGGCGCGCTGCAGAGCGACGAGATCGTGCGGCGCGAAGTCTTCGGCCCCGTCGTCTCGGTGACCCGCTTCACCGATACCGACGAGGCGATCGCCTGGGCGAACGACAGCGACTACGGCCTCGCCTCGTCCGTCTGGACCAGGGATGTCGGCCGCGCCATGAAGGTCGCCGCCGAACTGCGCTATGGCTGTACCTGGGTGAACACGCATTTCATGCTCACCAGCGAGATGCCGCATGGCGGCCTCAAGCATTCCGGCTACGGCAAGGACCTCTCGGCCTATGCGCTGGAGGACTACACCGTGGTGCGCCATGTGATGGTGGCGCATGGCTGAGGCTCAGTTGAACACCACCAGGCAAACGCCGCCGATCAGCGCCGCATAGGTGGCCAGCATCCCGGCGCCGCGGAGCGGCAGCAGTCCGGTCAGCATCCCGGCGGCGTGAAGCGTTCGGCCGCCGGCGAGCAGCAGCGCGACGATCCAGAGCCCCGTCGCGCCCGCGCCGCGATATTCGGCGATGCCGATCAGGATCAGCACCATCGGCGCGTATTCGACGAAATTGCCCTGCGCGCGGATACGGCGCAGCAGATCCTCGCTCTCGCCGAAGCCGACGGTGACGCCGGTCTTCATCCGGCCGAGGCTGACATAGAAGCTGAGCGCAAGCAGCAGGAGCGCTGAATAGACGGCGATGGCGCCGGTGATCGGCAGCATGGTTTCCCCCTCGGATCGAATGATCGCGACGGCGGCGATCTTCCAGCCCAGGCGCACGCCTGTCGATCCCGAAACACTCGGGCCCAGTCGGGGGCGCGGATCACCTCTTGCACTGGACGCGGCGGGAAGGGATGATTGAATCGATTTAGCGTCATCCCCCGGCGCAACGCAGAGGATCATTCCATGGCATCGCTCGACAACACCGTCGCCGTCGTCACCGGCGCGGGCCGCGGCATCGGCCGCGAGATCGCCCTCCATCAGGCCGCCGCCGGCGCCAGGGTCGGGCTTCTCGCCCGGACGGCGCGCGAGATCGAGGAGACGGCGGCGCTGATCGCGGCCAAGGGCGGCGCGGCGCTCGCCCTTCCGGTCGATCTCGTCGACCGCGTCGCGGTCGAGACCGTGCTCGTGCGGATCGCCGAGGAACTCGGGCCGGTCGATATGCTCGTCAACAATCACGGCTCGTTCCGCGCCTTCGGCCCGATCTGGGACTGCGACCCGGAGACGTGGTGGTCCGATGTCGAGATCAATCTGCGCGGCACGTTCCACACCTGCCGCGTCGTGGCGCCGGCGATGCTGAAGCGCGGCCGCGGCCGCATCGTCAATCTCGTCGGCGGCGGCACCGGCAACAGCTTCCCGCACGGCTCCGGCTATGCGTCGAGCAAGGCGGCGATCATGCGCTTCACCGAGTGCCTGAACGACACGACCATCGAAGGCGGCGTGCGCGCCTTCGCGGTCGATCCCGGCCTCGTGCGGACCTCGATGACCGAATTGCAGCTGAACACGCCCGAGGGTCAGGCCTGGCTTCCCGGCATCCAGCAGCTTTTCGACGAGGGCATTAATGTTCCGCCGAGCCGTGCCGCGACGCTGATCGCGGAGATCGCCGCCGGCCGCTTCGATCCGCTCGCCGGGCGGCTGCTGCGCGGCGTCGACGACCGCGACCAGCTGGAGATGGAGATGCACGCGCTCGCCGCCGAGGACGGCCGCGCCCTGCGCTTCACCGGCGTCGAGCAAAGGAAGCTCTGAGCGCAATCGGCACGGCGCTTGATGCGGGTCAAGAGCCGCCGAAGCAACCCGGTGCATGCTCCTCCCGTGCAATCACGGGAGGAAGCTGATGTTCAAGCATATCCTGGTGCCAACCGACGGCTCGCCGCTGGCGACGATCGCCCTCGACAATGCGATCGCGCTGGCGAGCGGGATCGGCTCGCGGCTCACGGTTCTCTACGTGGTGGAGCCGTTCCACACCTTCTCGCTCGACCCGGACCAGCTCGGCGAGACGCAAAAGAGCTATGAGGCGCATTCCGTCGAATGGGCCGACAACATTCTCGGTCATGCCGCCGGCAAGGCTCGGGAGGCGTCGGTCGCCTGCGAGACGCTGCGCGTCGTCGCCGACGAGCCCTATCGCGCCATCATCGAGACCGCGATGGATCGCGGCGTCGACCTGATCGCCATGGCCTCGCATGGCCGGCGCGGCCTCGACGCCGTGCTGCTCGGCAGCCAGACGCAGAAGGTGCTGACCCATTCCGGCATTCCGGTACTCGTCTATCGCTGACGGCGGGGGCGCCGCCCTATCGCGCCAGCACGACATGCATCGCAAGCGGCGTCGTGTCGTGCTTCACGACACGATAGCCGAGGCCGGGCAGATCGATGCCGGCGAACATCGCCTCGCCGCGGCCGAGCAGGACCGGCGAGACGGCATAATGCAGTTCGTCGATGAGCCCCGCCTCGAGATATTGGCGCACGGTGCTGACCCCGCCGCCAATCTTCACGTCGAGATCGCCAGCGGCTTCTCTCGCGCGCTCCAGCGCCTCGTGGATGCCGCCGGTGACGAAATGGAAGGTCGTGCCGCCCTCCATGACGATCGGCACGCGCGCATGATGGGTCAGGATGAAGGTCGGCGCGTGATAAGGCGGATTGGTCCCCCACCAGCCCTTCCAGTCTTCGTCCGGCCATTCGCCGCGGATCGGGCCGAACATGTTGCGGCCGAGGATGAAGGCGCCGAAGCCGGACATCGAGCGGTCGGCATAGTCGGCATCGATGCCCGGAGTCCCGCCCTCCTTGCCGATCATGGCGCGGAAGAACGGGGTGTCGAAGAACCAGCGATGCAGATCGCGGCCGCCCTTGCCGAGCGGATCCTCGAGGCTCTGCTCCGGCCCGGCGCCATAGCCGTCGATCGACAGTGAGAATGCGCCTACGCGAACCTTGCCCATGCCCGTCTCCTCCCCATCAACCAATTGCATGTTGCAACTGGTTGTCTTGTCACACGACTGATCCTATTTTGCAACTGGTTTCTGCGGAGAAGGTTCATGAAAATCGAGCGCCGCTCGGGATGCCCGATCAATCTCGCCATGGAAGTGCTGGGCGATCGCTGGAGCCTCGTCATCATCCGCGACATGATGTTCGGCAACCGCCGCCATTTCCGTGATCTGCTCAACCGGTCCGACGAGGGCATCGCCTCCAACATCCTCGCGGCGCGGCTGAAGCGCCTCGTGGCGCTCGGTCTCATCGACCGGCAGGACGATCCGAGCCACAGCCAGAAGGCGATCTACAGCCTCACCGAGGTCGCGATCGAACTCGTGCCTGTGATCGCGGCGCTCGGCGCCTGGGGAAGGCGGCACCTGCCGGTCAGCGAGGATTTGAGCATCCGCGCCGAACTGCTCGAAAAGGGCGGGCCGCCGATGTGGGAGGCCTTCATGGAGGATCTCAGGCTGATCCATATCGAGGATCCGGTCCGCGGCGCCAATGGCGAGATCCGCTCGGAGGTTCTGGCAGGGCTGACGGCCGCGTTCCTGGAGACGCGTGCGCGGATGGATGCTGCAAGGGAACGCCCCGACGGGACGGACGATGATCCTGTCCCGCCGGCTTCGGCCAATTCAGGCTAGATGGCGTCGACCGCGATATCGAAGCCGATGCCGTCGAAATCGGTCGATCGGCTGACCGCCTCCCAATCCCTGGCCTCGGCCTGCCGCTTGGCGTCGACCTGGCCGAACACATGGAGCGCGTCGCTGCCGAGCAGGAGATGTGCAGGCAGGTGGTCGCGGCGGGAGAGGTCGACGACGAGGCGCGCGACCTTCTCAGGATCTCCGACTTCCTTCCCGGCATACTCGGCGATAAGCCCCAGCATGGCTCCCACGCTCGGTTGATAGTCCGGCATGATCTCGGGCGCGTTTCCGCGGGCGACATAGGCCCAATTCGTGCGCATACCGCCTGGCTCCAGCGCGATCATCTTCACCCCGAACGGCGCGATCTCCTTGGCGAGTGCCTCGGTGAATCCTCCCACGGCCCATTTGGCCGACTGATACGCGCTGAGGCCGGGGGTACCGACACGGCCTCCGACCGACGATATGTTGATGATGTGACCGGAGCGCTGCCCGCGCATGACCGGCAGGGCCGCCCGCACTAGATTGACCACGCCGAAGAAATTGGTGGCGATCTGCGCGTCGAATGCAGCGGAGTCGGTCTGTTCGAACGGCAGTACCTTTCCGTAGCCGGCATTGTTGGCGACAACATCCAGCCGGCCAAATGTCGAAACGGCGAAATCGACAGCGGCCTGCGCCTCATCTGATTTGGTAACGTCGAGCCGGAAAGGCGCGATCGCGTCGCCGTAGGTCTCCTTGAGCGGCGCGAAGTCGTCGAGCGTGCGCGCGGTCGCAACCACCTTGTCGCCGGCCTTCAGCGCCGCCTCGACGATCGAGCGGCCCAGGCCATGAGCGCCGCCTGTCACGATCCAGATTTTCGTCATCAGATTAGTCCTTTCGCCTGTTGAAGGATTTGAATGAGCATGTACGCACTCATTATTTTGCGCGAACTTGCGTCCATGGGAGGTCGGCCTAGCGAGCGACGCCTTTCCAGAACAGTTCGAAGCCGGCTTCGCGGTAGCGTTCATATCCGCCGGGATCCCGCGCGATGAAATCGAGCGTGGTCTCGGCAATGGAGTCGAGCATCGCGGCGAGATAGCGCATCGAACTCCCGTCCGCGACATGACCGGCGAGGTCGTTCTCGAGACGGCGCCGAACTTCGCCGAAGAGTCCCTCGGCGTGGTTCCGGCTCGTTTCGGCGACCCGATCAGACACCTTGAGAATCCGGATGGCGCGGCGCTTCGCTGGATGAGCGTTGCCCCAGGCGATGAGTTGGTCCCAAAGATGCCGCGTCCGCTCTCGAGGGTCGGCATCGGCGGGATAGCCGTCCAGCAGCGCCGCGGCGAGGTCGGCCTCGATCTCGAGATAGAGCTTGTTGAACAGCTCTTCCTTGCTCGCGAAATAGGTGAACAGCGACCCTTCGGAAACCTTAGCCGCCTTGGCTATCTGCGCCGTCGGCGCGCCAGTCCCCTGCGCGGCGATCAGTTCCACCGCCGCCCCAAGGATTGCGGCGCGTCTGGTTTCACTGAGGGGGCGGGCCATTGAGTCCATTCAATAAGTAAGTACTCACTCATTTAATGGGAACGATCGCGATGTCAAGGGCCAACCTTTCAACGGAGCCGGCGCGGCCTATGGTCGATCACCTGGATTCCGCTTTGGCGCTCGGCCGAGCCCGGCCGGCGAGGCTTAGGTAAAACGGCATGCGGCGCCCGCATGCGGCTTGACGGTCACCTGCCGCCTCGCGAGACTTTGCGCCTCGCATCGGCGCCGCGCGCCCCTCTCCCCAAGGACCGCCCTCCCCCATGCCCAGGAAGCTCATTCTCGACGTCGATACCGGAACGGACGACGCCATCGCGATCATGCTCGCAGCGCTGCATCCCGCGCTCGATCTCGTCGGCTGCACGACGGTGAACGGCAATACGGCGGTCGAGAACTGCACCGACAACACGCTGCGCGTGATCGAGCATATCGGCCGGCCGGACATCGCGGTTCATCAGGGCATGACGCGGCCGCTGGTGCGCAAGACGTTCCCGACGCCGCGCAGGGAAGGCGACCAGAGCAGCCGCATCCATGGGCCGCACCTGCCGCTGCCCGAGACCTCGCTGAAGGCCCGGTCGACCGGAGCGGTGGAGTACCTCATCGAGACCTATCGCGCCGCGACCGACGAGATCGCGCTCGTTCCGGTCGGGCCGCTCAGCAATATCGCCGCGGCGCTCGCGCTCGACCCCGGCTTCGCCGACCGCGTACCGGAACTGGTCATCATGGGCGGCTCGCATGGCTGGGGCAATGTCACCGCCGCCGCGGAGTTCAACATCTGGGCCGATCCGGAAGCGGCGGCGATGGTGTTCCAGGCCGGGTTCCGGAAGGTGACGCTGGTGCCGCTCGACGCCACCTACCAGGCATCGCTCGCCCATGCCGACAGCGCCGCTTTCGAGGCGCTCGCCACGCCGGCCGGCCATGCGGCTTCGCTCTTCGTCGAGCACCGCATCGCGGCCTATGACGCTGTGCAGCCGCTGCCGGGCGGCGGTCACGCGCCGATCCACGACGCGCTCGCCGTCGCCTCGCTGATCCGGCCGGAGGTGATCACGACGCAGTTCCTGCATGTCGATGTCGAGACCGCCGGCACGCTGACCGTCGGACGGACCGTCATCGACACGCAGGTGCGCACCGAGGCATTCAAGCGGAAGGCGCCGAACTGCCATGTGGCCTTCGGCGCCGACCGGGCGCTGTTCCGCTCGCTGCTGACCGAGGCTTTCGCGCGAACGGCCTGAACCGCCGGCTGTCAGACGCTATCGTCGCCGCCGCCGAAGAAGCTGTCGAAGAAGCCGCCGCCGTCATCGGCCGGGGCCGTATCGGCGTCGGCGACCTGCTGGCTGTCGTCATTGACGGTGACGTCCTCGTTGACGGTGGTGTTCTCCTCGACGACGCGCTCGCCGCCGCCAAAACCGCCAAAGCCGCCGCCGAACATCGAGCCGATGGCATTGCCGAGCAGCACGCCGCCGGCGACGCCCATCGCCGTCTGCGCGGCACCGGCGAGGAAGCCGCCGCCGCCGAAGCGCGAGCCCTGCTGCGCCGCGTTCTGCGACCAGGGACCGGCCGGCGGCGCAGCCGCGGGCTGCTGGCCCCAGGGACCACCCTGCCCGGCCGGCTGCGGCGCCGCCTGGCTGCCCGCACCGAAGCCGGACGGATAGAGGCTGCCCGGCTGGTCGCGCGAGGAGAGCTTGCCTTCGAGATCGGCGATACGCCGCTCGGCTTCCTTCAGCGCGTAGTCCTGCATGACGATGGTCTGCGCCATGAAATAGGGCGCGCCGGGCTGGCGGCCGACATGGTCACGAATGAAGGCTTCGGCCTCGGCATCGCGCGGCGGCGAGCGCCGCTCGGTATCCGCGAGCCGACCGAACAGCTGATCGATCGCGGCGCGGTCCTCGTTGCTCATGCTCATCAGGTCGTCTCCCGTTCATCGCCCCACGCGGGGCGCGAGGGTCAGATGGAGAGCGAAAATGGCGGTGTCGAGGATCGGCCGGGACAAATCGGCGTGGGGTCGGCGCAGGAGGATCGAGCGGGCCCGGTGCTCGCGCCGGATGTCCTAGGAGCGTTTGCCGAACTCCTAAGCGCGTTTGACGAATTCCTTGATGCCGCAGCTCTCGCGTATCACGAGTTGCGGCGTCAGCAGGCGCATCCCGAAGGTGCGCGTGATCTCGCCCTCGACGAGACCGATGAGATGCCGCGTCGCCAGCGTGCCGAGTTCCTCGGTCGGCTGGCTCATGGTGGTGAGGCGCGGCGTCGAATAGAGGCCTTCCTGGATATTGTCGTAGCCGATGACGGCCATGTCGCGCGGGATCTGCATGCCGCAATCGGTAGCGGCGCGGATGACGCTGATGCCGGCGAGATCGAAGGTCGCGAAGAGTCCGGTCGGGCGATCCTCGTCCGCGAGGATCACCTTGGCCAACTCATAGGTCGAGGCACGATCGAAGTCGGCTGCGTGATAGAGCTTCGGCTCCAGCCCCGCCTCGTGCATCGCCTGGAGATAGCCCTTGGCGCGCTCGCTCGGCATCTTCGCAGGCCCGCAAAGCGCCGCGATGCGCCGGTGGCCGAGATCGAGAAGGTGGCGCGTCGCCGTCATCGCGCCGGCAACACCGTCGGTCGCGATCAGATAGGCGTTGGGCGCGTAGTTGATGCGCCGGTCGAGCAGAACGAAGGGAATGGCGACCTCTGAAGAGAGCGTCATCAGCTCTTCCGAACTCGAGCCGCTGATCAGGAAGAGGCCGTCGACCTGGCGGTCGAGAAAGGTGCGGACATAGCGCAACTCGCGCTGCGCATCCTGTTCGCTGTTGCCGAGAACGAGCGTATAGCCGAGAAGGTCGGCCGAGTTCTCGATGACGCGCGCCAGCTCCGCATAGAACGGGTTGGAAATGTCGGGGACGATGAGGCCGAGAACACGCGAGCGCTGGCCGCGCAGCGCCTGCGCCACTCGGTTCGGGCGGTAGCCGAGCTCGGCGATCGCATCGAGCACGCGCTGGCGCGTTTCGGCCGCCACCGGCCGCGGCCCGTCATTGACGACGTAGCTGACGACGGCGGTCGACGTCCCTGCCCTTCTGGCGACGTCCGCGCGCGTGACCATTCCCCGCTCCCTGTCGCGTTCCCGTTCCGCCGGTTGCCCGCCGCTCCGGATGGAGAACGGGTCGCGCGCCGCTCTATGACCAGCAGGCGCGCATGTGATCCATCACCATGCCGAGAAAGGCGCTGTCCGGATCGACGAAGCCCTCGATCGCCGTGAAGTGGTCGCAACCGGGCTGCGCATGCAGAATGGCGCTGTTTCCGCACGAACGCCATGCGGCGCCGAAATCCTCGGACTGGCGGTGGAATTCCGCGCTTTCATTGCCGCCCCAGCTGATCAGCAGCGGAACGCCGCCCTCCGGCACGTTCAGAATCGGGCTGTTGCGGCGAATCTGCTGGCCTGTCAGCTGGATCTTCGGCTGCAGCCAGGTGTAGGGAAACGGCGCCAGATCGTAGAGGCCGCTGATCGGGCAGCAACCCTTGATGACGTCGGCCGGGAGCAGGTAATCGCCCGCCCAGTCGGTGATCGCCATCATCGCGGTGAGGTGGCCGCCGGCCGAATTGCCCGTCACGTAGAGCCGCTCGCGGTCGCCGCCGAAGGTCTCGGCGTTCTTGTAGACCCAGGCGACCGCCGCGCGGCACTGGCGCACGATCTCGTCGATCGTGACCTTGGGGCAGACATCGTAGTCGATGACGACGGTGGTCACGCCGCGTGCGACGAAGCCCTTGGCGACCCAGACATAGTTCTCCTTCTTCAGGCGGCCGTCGAACCAGTAGCCGCCATGGATGAACACCACGATGGGCGCGTTCGGTTCAGCCGCCGGATAGATGTCGAGCTTCTCCATCCGTGTCGGGCCGTAATAGACGTCCGCTGTCCGCTCCAGGACCGCGAGCGCCGCCTTCGCCGTGGCAATGCGGCCGGCGATGATCTTCTCGAAGGCCTTGGGGTCCTCGATGCGGATCTCGGGCTTGTATTCCCAGTCGAGTTCTTCCTGGGTTTCGAACGATCGATACAGCGG